>JBFYRF010000316.1:0-3343 GCA_041302385.1 Anaerolineales bacterium
GGACATCGTAGCGACTCTGCCCGGGGGCGATGACCATGGTTGCCGCTTCTCCGCCGGAAGTCGGTTGGAAGAAGGCCGTCATCGCCGGCGTGCCCTCCGACGGGTAGCAGATCAGGCCGGAAACCTTGCCCAGAGGCGCGGGGGATGCGGGCGCGACCGGTGACGGCGGGGTCAGGTTCTGGACGGTTGCTGCGACTGATGTGGCAATGCCCGACTGGCCGTCCGCCGGGAGTAGAGCGCAGGCGAGGGCGCTCACGGCAACCGCCAGGGCGGCGACCTGGAGGGAACCACAGCGTGCGCGCATCGCAGCCGGCTCCTGGCACGGCCGGGGCAGCTCCGGCGCGAAGCTACACCCAGGTCGGCTCCTGATACGTCCCGAACACGCCGCGCATCACGTCGATGATCTCGCCAAGTGTGGCGTAGACGTGGACCGCCTGGAGCAGGTGGGGCATGGTGTTCTCGGTGCCCTGGCAGGCCCGACGCAGGCTGTCCAGGGCTTGGCCGACCGCGCCGGCATCGCGGGTCCGACGCAGTTCCTGCAGGCGAGCGGTCTGGCGCTCCAGCCCGGCGGGGTCCATGGCCAGCAACGGGATGCGCAACGGCACCTGGTCCGTGAAAGCGTTGACGCCGACGATGCGGCGCTGCTGGTGGTCGATCTCGCTCTGATAGCGGTAGGCGGCGTCCGAAATCTCCTTTTGCAGGAAGCCGGCTTCGATCGCCGGCAGCACGCCGCCGAACTCGTCGATCCGGCGAAAGTAGTCGCGGGCCTGGGCTTCGATGCGCCGGGTCTGCGCCTCGATGAAGTACGATCCGCCCAGCGGGTCGACGGTGTTGACGACCCCCGATTCCTCGGCCAGGATCTGCTGCGTCCTGAGGGCGACGGTGACGGCGTGCTCCGAGGGAAGCGCCAGGGCCTCGTCCATCGAGCAGGTGTGCAGCGATTGCGTGCCGCCGAGTACGGCCGCCAGCGCTTGCACGGCGACGCGCACGATGTTGTTCTCGGGTTGCTGCGCGGTCAGGCTGACGCCGGCGGTCTGGGTGTGGAAGCGCATCAGCCACGAGCGTGGGTCTTCAGCGCCGAAGGTGTCCCGCATTTCGGTCGCCCAGATCCGGCGCGCTGCCCGGTACTTGGCGATCTCCTCGAAGAAATCGTTGTGGGCATTGAAGAAGAAGGACAGGCGCGGGGCGAACTCGTCGATCGCCAGCCCGCGCTGCTGCGCCCAGCGCACGTACTCCATCCCGTCCGCCAGGGTGAAGGCCAGTTCCTGGGCAGCCGTCGAACCAGCCTCGCGGATGTGGTAACCGGAGATCGAGATGGTGTTCCACTGCGGCAGCACCTGGCTGCCGTACTCAATCGTGTCCACGACCAGTCGCATCGAGGGCTCTGGCGGGAAGATGTACTCCTTCTGTGCGATGTACTCCTTGAGGATGTCGTTCTGGATGGTGCCGCGCAGCGTGGCGGGACGCACGCCCTGCTTCTCGGCGGCGGCGATGTACATCGCCCAGATCACTGCCGCTGGCGAGTTAATGGTCATGCTGGTGGAGACCTGGTCGAGTGGGAGGCCGGCAAGCAGGAGCTCCATGTCCTGCAGCGAGGAAACCGCCACACCGCACTTGCCGAACTCACCGGCGGCTTCGGGCGCGTCGGTGTCGTAGCCCATCAGGGTCGCCAGGTCGAAGGCGATCGACAGGCCGGTCTGCCCGTGGTCGAGAAGATAGCGAAAGCGGGCGTTGGTCTCCTCGGCGGTTCCGAAGCCGGCGAACATGCGCATCGTCCACGGCCGCCCCCGGTACAGCGTCGGGTGCACGCTGCGGGTGAAGGGGAACTCGCCCGGCAGGCCGAGCTCGCGCTCGTAATCGAAGTCCGGCAGATCCAGCGGGGTGTACAAGCGCTCAACGGGCTCGGAGGAGGTGGTCATGTAGCGCTGGCGGGCTTCCGGCAGTCGTTCGGTTGCCTGGCGCAGGGTACCTTGCTCCCACCGATCCAGGCGGCGACGGAGGGCATCGAGCATTCTGGGGTTGAACATCGGGCCTCCTTTGGCGAGTGGGGGGTCCTGCGCGGATTATAGCATCCGAGCTTGCTGGGGCTTCGCCTTACAGCCACCTTTCAAACCGTCCTATCCCCCCGGCAGGCGTGGCAGAATGGGAGCAGGTATCTGCGTGGGTACCGCCGGTCGGGAACAGGAGGACAACGTGAATCCGAATGTCAAGGTCATGTTGCTTGCGGGGGGCGCATGGGCTCTCGTCGGGCTGGGCCTGATGATGCTGCATTTCGGGTACGTGCCGCCGTTCAGCGAGTTCCTGGCGGTTTCCGTCGGGCTGCTGCTCGCCGGTGTGCTGACCACGGCGTTGCTGCTCAAACTGCTGTCGGTCCAGCGCACTATGCTGGGCCAGTGGGCAGTGCAGTTGAGCTACCTGCTCTTCGCCCCGATCGGGCTGCTGACGGCGCTGCTGGCTCCGATGCCCCTGGAGGGTGCCGGGCTGGCTCTGATGCTGCTGGCTCCCTTCCTGACGGCGCTGCTCGCCAGCCTGGCGGTCGCCCTGGGGATGGGCCTGGTGGGGCTCGTCGCCGTCGGGGCGCATCAGCTGTCGGAGCGGGTCTCCGAACGGCCGGTGCCGGTCTCTCACTCCTAGTCGATCTCCTCCTCCTCGCGAAGGGAGCAGCCCCCGACGTGCATCGTCGGGGGCTGCGATTCGTGGTCGAACACGCGGCCGGGGAGGAGCCGGGCGGCGGCGCGCGCTGGGTCAACCGGCCTAGAAGGTGCCGATGGCCCAGGAAATCAGCGCCAGGAAGCCGGCAACCAGGAACCCGGCTGCCGCCACCGTGTTGCGCTGCTTCTCCGCCTTGTTGGTGATGTCGAGGTAGTTGTTGAAATCCTTGACGAAATCCTGCAGCACCTGCGAAGTGGCTGGGTCTGCCCCGGGTTCGCCGCGGAAGTGGAAACTCCGGATCGACGCGCGTGACATCTGCCAGTGAATGTAGCCGAAGTAGAGGAAGACGGCGGCGAAGATCAGCCAGACAAAGTACTCCATGGTCGGCCTCCTATGGCCCGAGGTTGCCCGTTGAGCATACTGTAGAACCAGGGCGCAGGCAACTGCTCCTAAGGCACTAGCCTGGAGTGCGCCGGGGGATGCCGCCCCGGCGGGGAAAGAAGCATGCCAGGCCCGGCCGTCGAGCGGGCCGGGCTAGTGCAGGGGGCCGGGGAGCGGGCATTGCACCCCCGCCCCCCAGGCCCCCTGGACCCCCGTGCCCTCCACCCCCGTAAGCGGCGGTTGGTGCTGACTCTCGTCCGGGTCTTCAGACCGCCGCACGAGTGCCGGATCGCTCGCTTGCAGCCCCGAT
>JBFYRF010000348.1:0-11183 GCA_041302385.1 Anaerolineales bacterium
GCGACCTGCTGCGTGATCGATATCAGCGCTCTGGCCACCGAGCTCTCCGGGTGGGCAAGCACGATCGGCTCACCGCTGTCGCCCGCCACACGCACCTCGGCCTGCATCGGGATCGCACCCAGGAACGGAACGCCGCTCTGCTGAGCCAGCGCCTTTCCGCCGCCTTCTCCGAAGATGTCGTGGCGCGTGCCGTCAGGCAGCTCAAGATAGCTCATGTTCTCGACCACGCCCAGGAGCGGCACGTCCATGGTCCGGAACATCTCCAGACCCCGCCGGGCGTCCTCCAGTGAAACCTGCTGCGGAAGGGTCACGATCACTCCGCCCGAGAGCGGCAGAGTCTGGGTCAGGCTGAGCTGTGCGTCGCCGGTGCCAGGGGGCAGATCGACGATCAGGTAGTCCAGCTCCCCCCAGACCACGTCGGCGATGAACTGGCGGATCGCCGAATGCAGCATCGGCCCGCGCCAGATCAGCGGCTGCCCGGGCGGGACCAGGAAGGCGATCGACATCACTCGGACGCCGAATGCCTCGGCCGGGATCAATTTGCCTTCGACCGGCTCCGGCATTTCCCGAATCCCCATCATCGTCGGAACGTTCGGGCCGTAGATGTCCGCATCCAGCAACCCCACCTGCGCCCCGGCCTGGGCCAGGGCAACCGCCAGGTTGACGGCGACCGTTGTCTTGCCCACCCCGCCTTTGCCCGAGGCAACGGCGACCGCGTTGCGAATCGGCTGACCGGGTGTGCCGCGTGCCCGCCCATCGGAACGGACGACCGAAGTCAGACGCAGGTTGGCTCGGGCAATCCCGGGCACCTGCAGCACGGCCTGGCGGGCGCTCGCTTCAAGTTCCGCCCGGTAAGGGCAGGCCGGGGTGGTCAACTCAAGCGTAAAGCCCACCTCCCCGCCTTGGATCTGAACATCCTTGATCATGCCCAAGGACACCAGGTCCGCGCCCAACTCGGGTTCCTGGACACGCCCCAGAGCAGCCAGGACGGCTTCCTGGGTCGGTTTTGGCTCATTGCTCATTCGTCACACTCCACCTCAATGCAGGCCGCCTGCGGCCGTTCCAGCCCGTTGCCCGGACGGAGCACCGCAGGCGGGGAGAGTCGAAGGCAGACGGCTTCGTGCCAGGCCTGGATCACTGCAGCGAGGAGGGATCGAGGCGAGGAATTGGGCAAAGGTAGCCGATCACTTCGGAGCGCGCCCGCTCGAACTGGCGGATGAGCTCGCTCTCATCGCCGCGAAAACGCCGCACAGACTGACTGGCGCAGGCGGTGCAGCCACGCATCGCCCGGAAGGAGTCGGTGTGGCAGCTGATGCACCCGCTGAGGCGGATCAGCAACAAGGAGAAAGCCAGTTGATCCTCCGACGCGTCGGGGGAGCAGCAGGCGCGGTCGACCAGTTCACGCCAGGTCTTGCCCCGCAGATCGCGCAGCGCCGGCGCGACCCGCATGGGGAACAGAATGTCAGTGTCGTCCTGATACACGGCGCACCTCACGGTGAGCGTTCAGGCCGGCTTGGCTGCCTTGGCGGCCTCTTTTTCTGCCCGGATGGCTTCCTCGCGCCCGTAGTTCTGCGGGCGGATCGAGGCGTAGTACGCCACCGGCTTGGACAGGCGTTCCTTGTCAAAGATGTTCGTCCGGGCGCGCTCGTACGTCGCGAGTTCGAAGTCATGGTCCATCTTGATCGCGTCGAATGGACAGTACTCGGCGCATAGCCCGCAGTTCATGCAGATATCGACATCGATGAAGAACTCGGTCGGCTCGGGGATGGGACGGCCGGTTTCCGGGTGGGTCGAGCGGACGATCCAGATGCACTGGGGCGGGCACACCTTGGCGCAGATGCCGCACGACGTGCAGCGGTCGAGCTTCTGCCCTTCCGGCCCTTCTTCATACACCAGGAAGGGGATGAAGCGGAATTCCTCCGGAACGGGAAGGCGCTCCTCCGGATACTGGACGGTGAAGACTCCCTTGGCCTTGGCGCTCTGCCGGGTAGCGAAACTCTCCGACCGCCGGCCCAGGTAGCGGATGTCCTCGATGTAGGTATCGAGGAAGTGCTTCCCCGTTACCAGCATGCCCTTGATCACGCCGCTTCCGTACATGCCTCACTCCAGCGACCGGTCGGGGACGCTCGGTCCGCCTTACCGGTCGACTTCGCCCAAGACAATGTCGATCGACCCCAGGATCACCACTGCGTCCGCGATCTTCTGCCCGCGGCACATCTGCGCCAGCGAGGTCAGGTTGATGAAGGATGGCGAGCGCACATGATAGCGGTAGGGGTTGGCCTTTCCGTTCGCCACCAGGTAGAAGCCGAGCTCGCCCTTGGGGTTCTCGACTCTGCCGTAGGATTCGCCGGCGGGCACGCGCACCTGGTATTGCGGCTTGCCGGTCATGATCTCGCCCGACGGCATATCGCGCACGACCTGCTGCAGAATGCGCAGGCTCTGGCGCATCTCGTCGAAGCGGATCAGGTAGCGGTCGTAGATGTCGCCGTGCTGGCGCACGCACACATCGAACTCAAGCCGGTCATAGATGGAATACGGCTCGGCTCGCCGCACGTCATAGGGCACACCGGACGCGCGCAGCACCGGTCCGGCTGCGGAGAAGCCGATAGCCTGTTCGGCGGTCAGCACCCCGACGCCGATCGAGCGCTCGCGCACGATCTCGTTCATCACCAGGAAGCGCTCGAGCTCGTCGAGCTTGCGCGGCAGGCGCTCGGTCACCAGCTCCCTGACCATGGAGAAGGTCGCGTCGGTCAAGTCGCGTGCCACTCCGCCGAAGCGGAAGTAGTTGCACATCATGCGCGAACCAGAGACCGCCTCGAACACGTCCAGGATCAATTCCCGCTCGTTGAAGCAGTACATCACCGGCGTGAAGTAGGCGCCAAGATCGTTGAGCAGAAAGCCGATTGCCAACATGTGGTTGATGATCCGGGTCAGCTCGGCCATCATCACCCGGATGTACTCCGCCCGCTCCGGCGGGCGAATCCCCATCAGCTTCTCGACCGCCAGGGCGTAGCCGAAGTTGTTGCCCATCGAGCAGAAGTAGTCGAGCCGATCGGTGAAGGGCATGTTCATCAGAAAGGTATTGCGCTCGCCGATCTTCTCGTGGTTGCGGTGCAGATAGCCCATGACTGGCCGCAGGTCGACGACGGTCTCACCATCCAGACGGGCAACCATGCGGAACACACCGTGGGTCGACGGGTGCTGCGGTCCGAGGTTGATAATGATCTTCTCGGTCTCCAGCTCGGACCCCTTGCCGTTCCCATCTCCCTGGATCTTGCCCAGGCCGGCATACAGGGCGACGTCCTCCTCAGGAACCCAGCCTTCCGGCGAGAACTCCGACGGGTAGCTGACGTTGTGCCCGAAGGGGACCTTGTCCTCGATCCGGTAGACCTGCCCCTCCGGCCAGCGGTTCTTGAACGGCTTGACCTCTTCTTCGTAGTAGGCTTCGTGCCAGTCCTTGCGCATGGGATGGCCATGGAAGCCCTCCCACATCAGGATCCGGCGCAGGTCGGGATGGCCTTCGAAGCGAATGCCGAACAGGTCCCACGCCTCACGCTCCTGGAACTCTGCCCCAGGGAACAGCGGCACGAGCGAAGGCAGCCGCGGGTCCTGCCGCGGCACCTGGGATTTGAACACGATCCCCGGGCCGCCTTCCAGCCGATAGGCGTGGTAGACGACTTCCATCAGGTCTTCGGCAAGGTAGTCCACCGCCGTCACGGACGACAGGTAGCGGAACCCCAACTGGTCACGCAGCGCGCTGGAGAACTCGACCAGGGTTTCGGGTTGGACGATGTAGCCGGCGTACCCCGCCCGGCTGTCCTGGCGGACCTTCCCCGGGAAGCGCACGTCCAAGCTGTCGACCTGCAGGTCGATCCGCGGTTCAGTCATTGGAGGGACCTCGTGCGGCGCAGACGGAGCCTCATCAAGCGGTCTCCGGGTCGGATCCGGGAACCGCGCTGGGGATGCGTGGCAGGTCGCGCAAGTTGATCAGATCCGGCCCAAGCACCGGGATCGGCAAGGGTTCGAGGGTTCCCTTGCGGTAGCCCGGGATGGCCTTGATCGGCTGGGCGGCGATCTTCTTGTGCAGCGTGAGAAAGCCGTGGATCAGCGCCTGCGGCGTCGGCGGGCACCCCGGAACGTACACATCCACCGGGAGGAATTGGTCCACGCCGGAGACGACGTTGTACCCTTCCTTGAAGGGCCCGCCCCCAGAAGCGCAGGCCCCCATCGCCATCACGTACTTCGGCTCGGGGACCTGGTTGTACAGCCGGACGATCTGGGGGATCAGCTTCTTGGTCACCGTGCCCGAGATGATCATCAGATCGGTCTGGCGCGGACTGGGGCGCATCACCTCCATGCCGAAGCGCGCCATGTCATAGCGGCTGGTGGCAGTGGCGATCATCTCGATGGCGCAGCAGGCAAGTCCCCAGAACATCGGCCAGACGGAAGCGCGTCGCCCCCAGTTGTAGATTCGGTCCAGGGTGGTGATGGTCACCTGTCCGCGCAGATCCTCGGGGATCGGGAATTCGGGGAGGTTCAGGTCGTCGGGCATCAGGCCATCCTCGCGGCGGGGGGCCCGCCGCCGTGGGTTCATGGGCCCCCAGGCCGGAATTATAACCCGGCGAGCAGGCCTGTCAAGACTCGGGCCAATTTCCTTAAGCTTGTTTGACAAAATCCGCCCAGCTTCCTACAATGAGCGGCGTGACCGACGACACACAGGCGGCGATCCTCCACCATCTCAAGCAACAGGGCGGCTCGACCCTGGCCGAGATTAGCCGCGCCCTGGGCAGGACAAGCGTTACGGCCCGCCACCACCTGGCTCGGTTGGAGCGGGCGGGCGCAGTCGAGGCGCTCCCCCGCCGCCACCTGCATGGCCCGGGTCGTCCCGAGAAAGTCTACCGGCTGACCGCGCGGGCTGAGATGCTGCTCCCCGACAACTACCAGGAAATGGCGTGCCAGTTGGTCGAATATGTGCTGCACACGCTTCCGCAGCCCGAAGCCGCGCGGGTGATCGCCGGGACTGCACAACAACTCGCCGACCAGCTCAGCCAGAACTGGCCCGAAGACCTCCCGGCCCGACGCCGGAGGACCCTCGAAGTGCTGCAATCGCGCGGCTACTTCCCCTCCTGGAAGGATCCGGCAGACGGCAGTTGCCTGAGTCTGCGGCATTGTCCGTACTCCCTGGCCGCCTCCCGTTCGCCGGCGCTGTGCGCTTTCGATGCCAGCCTGCTGACCACCCTGCTAAAGACCGAACTGACGCTTGAGCAGTCGATCGCCCATGGCGATCCAGTGTGCGAGCTTCGGCTTTCGGTTGACAGAACACCCGATTTCCGGATAAACTAGGCATAGTTACGCACCTTTCTTGGCCCAATCGGTGTCGTTTGGAGTGTGCTCACGATGGAAACGATTTCGATCTCGGACGTGCAAACTCACAGCATCACGATCACCCCGTCTGCGGCTGCCCGGGTGCGCAGCCTGCTCAGCGAGCGAAACCTGCCCGACCACGCCTTGCGCGTATTCGTTTCGGGGGGTGGCTGCTCCGGCCTGCAGTATGGCATGGCGCTGGAGGGGCAGGTCCGGCAGGATGACTTGCGCTTCAAGGCCGGCGACGTCGACGTGGTCATCGACCCAATGTCGATCGGTTACCTCGGCGGGGCAACGATTGACTACGAAGACGACCTGATGGGGGGCGGCTTCAAGATCGACAACCCCAATGCCGTCGCTTCATGCGGCTGCGGGCATTCCTTCCGCACCGGCGAGCAGTCCGATGGCGAGTCATCCGGCGGCTGTGGCTGCGGGTAGGAAGCTCGTTCGAGTTTGAGGGAGTACGCAGGTCGCGCAGCGACCTGCGTTTCCTTCCGGACCCGCACCATGCCCGACAACTTCCCGATCCTATTCACACTCGAGCACGCACAGCAAGTCCTCTCCCGCCTCCGGCCAACCGTCGGCGACATGGTGCACGCCTACCGCGGCCTGCAGGCGCTGGCGCCTGCCGGGCCAGATCCGGGCGACACGCTGGCACGCAATGGCGGGAGCCGGCCTTCCCCCGAGGCGCTCAGCTTGATGGATCGGCTGCAGCGGGCACTGGTGACGATCCGTTCCGAGGGCGTACTGGTGAAGGATGCTGCGCGCGGGCTGCTGGATTTTCCAGCGCTCCTGCAGGGACGGGTCGTGTTCCTGTGCTGGATGCACGGGGAAGGCAAGATCGGCTTCTGGCATGAACGCGATTCCGGATTCACCGGGCGGATCCCACTCGAAGACGACTAACGGCCGCGCAGCATTGAGACCAGCAGCCCAAACGCTCCGATGATCACCAGACCGGCGATGGGCAGGATCGGCGGGATGCCGCTTCGCGACGTAATCCCCGGCTCGAAGGTGGGATAGATCACCTCGGGGGCAGGCGTGTACGTCGGCAAGCGGGTCGCCAACCCGGCGCCCAGGTTGAACTGGGCGGCCAGCGTCGGGTCGATGGTGGGCGTGATGCGCGGCGTCGGTGTGGGCGGAGGCTCGATGATCGGCAGCACCTCCGCACCCAAGTTGATCAACGTCACCAACGGCGAGTACACCCAGGCCGCATTTCCCGCCACCCCTGGATACGTGATCATGATCCAGTCGCCGCCGGGCGAGCGCCCAATGGCCGGCGCCTCCTGACCCGAGTTCAGCACGCCAACCTGATCGTAGTCGGTGCCCGGGCCCAAGCGCACGTTCACCTGATCAGGGACCAGGATCTTCGGTCCGGTGGGCGTGCTGGTTACGTTCGCCTCCTGGGCGAGTGGCGAGGCAGCCGTGCGCCCGGCTGTCCAGACGACAGCCAGCAGCCAAATCGTTCCCAGCGCCAGGCGGGCACCGGTTCGCAGGAGGTTCCGATCGTTGTTGGCCATGCGGGGCCGCATTATACTACCGAGGCGAGACAGGGAGGCGCGGGCCGATGGATAGGCCGATCGAGCAGCGGGTGTTCTACGGTCCAATCGCCCCGGCAGACATCGCCAGCGCGCTGGTGGCGGAGTTCGACCAGGGAGAACTTGAG
The DNA here is from genome assembly GCA_041302385.1 of Anaerolineales bacterium. Classification (GTDB taxonomy): domain Bacteria; phylum Chloroflexota; class Anaerolineae; order Anaerolineales; family E44-bin32; genus PFL42. The sequence goes on from JBFYRF010000348.1 coordinate 7,028, forward strand.
GCCCAGCAGGTCGGCTCGGGCGAGCGAGCGGTGGTGCAGATCGCCAGCCGACGCCATCCGGCCTCCGGGGGGCGCACGGCGCTCACCGTCCAGCTTGCCGCAGTGGAAGACGGCGTGATGGTGCGCATGGGTCGCCAGGACTGGCTGGGCGTGGCCGCCAGCCTGGGCATGACGGCCTTGATGACCTTGCTCAAGCCGATCTCGTTCGTCAGTCGGGTGGACGATCTGGCGCAAGACATCGCCGCCATCGGCCTGACCGATCGCACCTGGGCGACGATCGAGCGCGCCGCCAAGACGCTCGGCGCATCCCACGAGCTCTCCGATCGACTGCGCCGCCTGACCTGCGCCCACTGCCTGACGGCCAACCCGGTGGGCGGGTCAGCCTGCATCGCCTGCGGTGCGCCCCTCGGGCCGGCCCAGCCCTCGGCCTGCCCCAACTGCGGTCACCTGCTTCCCGCGGGTGAGAAGACCTGCCTGGAGTGCGGCGCATCCGTCGCCTAGCAGATCCAGGTAGACCGCCCGGCTCACTTCATCCACGGTCTCGTCTCGCCCAAGCCTCAGGCAGCGAGGTGCCGCGCCCGCCAACGGGGTAAGCCACCGGGGAGGCAGGCGCCAGTCCCGCCCACAGGGTCTCAGACCGGCACCGCTCCTCCCACCCGCTTCCCATCTGGCGCAGCATCGCAGGGGTTGAGCATTCGCGGGCCGCGTTGCGCTCCGCACCTCGCGTGCTTTCGACGCCCGACGGAAAGGAATGCTTCGTCCGGGGTGGATAGGAGAAGAGCAACTCCCGCCCTGCAGGGCGGGAGAGTCGCAACTCCATTCGGGGTCAATCGCGCTCCGCCCCCGCCGGCAGCGGGTGCCGCACGCCGTCTAGGCCAGAACCCGGTCTCGGGCGGCGAGGGCCGCACCCTCGTGGAGCGCCTTGAGATTGGCGTCCAGCAGCGAGCGGCGCCGTGCCGGAATGTGGTTGCGCAGTGCATCGGCAAGCTGATCCAACGTCAGCACCGGCTCAAGCCCCAGCAGCGCACCCAGCAGCACAACGTTCGCCATCCGCTTGTCGCCCAATTCCTCGGCGACCTCGTTGCCGTGCACCATCACCCAGTTCAGGTTGCTTCGGGTCGGCGATCGGTCGACTAAGGAGGCATTGACGACCAGCACTCCCTGCGGCTGCACCAGCGCCTCGTACTTGTCCAACGATGGCAGGTTCATCACGATCGCCGCCTTGGGATGGCGGACGACGGGCGAGCCGATTTCCTCGTCGCTGATGGTCACGGTGCAGTGTGCCGTCCCACCCCGCATCTCCGGCCCGTAGGAGGGGATCCAGGTGACGAACTTGCCGCTGTCCATCCCGGCGAAGGCCAGCAGCTGCCCGGCAAATAACGCCCCCTGTCCACCGAAGCCGGAGATCACAATTTCGGTCTGCATCCTCAACTCCGCTCGCCGCCCCGGGCTTCGCCCAGGCTGGGGTGGACCTTGTAGTCGCCGAGAGGAAAGGTCGGGATCATGTGGCTCTCGATCCAGTGCAGCGCCTCGTCGGCCTTCATCCCCCAGTTGGTCGGGCAGCTGGAGAGCAGCTCGACCATGGTGAAGCCCAGGCCCTGCTGCTGGGCGGCGAAGGCTGTCTGCAGCGCCTTCTTCGCCCGGCGGATATTCGCCACGTCATGCAGGCTGCGGCGGACGATGTAGGCGCTGCCATCCATCTGCGACAGCACCTCGCACATCTTCATGGGAAAGCCGGTGGTCTCCACGTCGCGTCCGGTCGGCGAGGAGGTCGTGCGTTGCCCGGGCAAAGTGGTGGGCGCCATCTGTCCGCCGGTCATGCCGTAGATGGCATTGTTGATGAACACGACGGTGATGTTTTCGCCGCGCGCCGCCACGTGCAAGATCTCAGCTGCACCGATCGAGGCAAGATCCCCATCGCCCTGGTAGGTGAACACCAGCTTCCCCGGGTTGAGGCGCTTGAGGCCGGTAGCCATCGCCGGGGCCCGGCCGTGGGCCGCTTCGGCGAAATCGATCTTGAAGTAGTTGTAGGCGAACACCGAGCAGCCCACCGGAGCAACGCCGATGGTGTCCTCGCCCACGCCCATCTCATCCAGCACTTCGGCAATCAGGCGATGGGCAATGCCGTGGGTGCAGCCCGGGCAGTAGTGGGTGCCAATCGGCATCAATGAGCCGGGCTTGGCGTAGATCAACGACTCGACCATGCCGGTCTCGGTCATCGCCTCGCCTCCTGGGCCGAGGCGAGTTGAGGAAGCGAGGCATGCAGCGCCATGATCTCGTCGTGCACCTCGTCCGGCATCGGCACCATACCACCCATCCGGCCGAAGAACCGGATCGGCACGCGCCCTTCCACGCCCAGGCGTACGTCGTCCAGCATCTGCCCGCCGTTCATCTCGACGACCAGGATCCCTCGCACACGATTGGCCAGCTCCCGGATGCGCTGGTAGGGATAGGGGAAGAGCGAGATCGGGCGGAGCAGGCCGACGCGCACCCCGGCCTCCCGGGCGCTCTTGACCGCCGATTGGGCGATCCGCCCGGCGGTGCCGAAGGCGATGACCGCCAGTTCAGCATCCTCCAGCTGGAGCTCACGGAAACGGATCTCGTTGGCTTCGATCTCGGCCTGCTTGGCCATCAGCTTGTGGTTGAAGACTTCTTCCTCGACCGGATCGATGTAGATCGAGCTGATGACATTGGGCGCCCGCCCCCGAGCGCCGGTCAGCGCCCATGCCGGGCGATCCTCCACGCGCCGCACGGGGCGCATCGGCGGCAACTCGGCCGGCTCCATCATCTGACCCAGGTTGCCGTCGGCGAGCACTATCGTGATACAGCGGTACTTCTCCGCCAGATCGAACGCCTCGTAGGTCATGTCGATCAATTCCTGCACCGTCGCCGGAGCGAGCACGATCGGGCGGTAGTCGCCGTGGCCTCCCCCCTTGACGATCTGGTTGTAGTCGCCTTGCGAGGGAGCGATGTTCCCCAGCCCAGGACCGCCGCGCATGACGTCGACCAGCACCACCGGGACTTCCGATCCGGCGATGTACGACAGGCCCTCCATCATCAGGCTGACGCCGGGGCTGGACGAAGAGGACATCACTCGCGCGCCGGCGCTGGCCGCGCCGTACACCATGTTGATCGCCGCAACTTCGCTCTCCGCCTGCAGAAACACCCGGCCGAGTTCCGGCATCCGCCGCGACATGTGTTCCAGCGCTTCGGTCTGGGGTGTGATTGGATAACCGAAGTAGGCTTCGCACCCTGCGCGCACCGCTGCTTCGGCGAACGCCACGTTGCCTTCGAGCATCTCTTTAGCCACGGTTACGCCTTTCGACTCACGTTCGAACGGAGATCAGGCTGCTTTCGCAGCGGGAACCCAGCGGTAGACCGTGATCGCCGCGTCTGGGCAGATCACGGCGCAGATGGCGCAGCCGGTGCATTCGGCCTCCGGATCCTGCAGCATCGCCGGATGATACCCCTTCGGCGTGAAGTGATCGGTCGCCATTACGATCAGGTCCTTCGGACACACGGTCGTACACAGCTCGCACCCCTTGCAGAGCGCCTCGCTGACCTCGATCCGCCCTTTCGCCATGCCTGGTCCTCCTGACCCATCTCCCCCGTCAACCGTAGCCCGGCGGCCATCGGCCGCTCAAGTGCCATGAGTCACCGCCCATCCAAACAAACTTCCTATACCCAAATAGTCTGATCTAGCGCAAATCGCCGAGCCTACGCTGGATTCTACCCGCTCCTGCGGGTGGCGGAAGGCCGCCTCGGCCCACCCTGGGGGTCCCCGCATCCGGATTCGGGGCGCAGTCTGGACACAAGCCTTGCCAGAGATGCCGGACCAGCAGACTACGGCCCATCTTCGAGTCGTCACGCCTCTGCTCCCGGGAGATGTCCAGACGCGGTGCGCAAGCAGCCCCTTGGCCCCGAGAGGAAATACCACGCTCGCCGGACGCAATGGCAGGGGATCGGTGCTGTTCAACCGCGCTCACCCTGGCGAGCCGCCGGGATTTGGCGTGCGGAATGAGGTTCCCCCGCATCAGTGCTTGGGGATGGCGGACGGAGCTGGGGGACACACAGGGCCAGCAAGACCAGGCTGGGCGGGCTCGCTTGCAGACCACCGCTGAAGCCGGGGCTGGTTGCTGTGCCCGTAGCTATTCAC
>JBFYRF010000018.1:0-3271 GCA_041302385.1 Anaerolineales bacterium
CCCGAGCCCCCACTCGAAGGCTTGGTGATGGTGATGATCTGGACCGGAGGCGGTGCATCCACCGAGCGCAGTCCGCTCGGTGTGGGCTCTGCCGACACCCCCCCGACCGCCCCACCCGGCACGGCGACCGTTGGCAGTGGCTCAGCCAGGAAGGCCATCGACGGCGGGATGGCGATCGGCCCATCGACCTGCGGCTCGAACGGTTCGGCGGCGGCCGCCTCGCTGCGCAGCGCCAGCGCAGCCCACCCCAGCAGCGTGGCCGCCAGCGTGCCGGCGGTGAGCAGGAGCTTCACCTCGGTCACGCCGGTCGGCCGCTTGCCCGCGGGCTTGGGAGCGCTCACCGTACCGTCCTCCCGCTGCCGCCCATGCTAGTCCTCATCCTCGTGGTCTTCTTCATCTTCGTGTTCGTCTTCGTGCTCATCCTCGTCGTCATCGTCATGATCGTCATCCGAGTAGCTCGAGCCGCCGCCACCGCCATCGTCATCATCTTCCTCGACGACCACGACCTGGGGGATCGCACCGTTCGCCAGAATCTTGCCGGTATTGGCGTCGACGTAGACCAGGCCCTGAACCAGGGAGACCTCATAGGCTGCGGCGCCCATGTAGTCGACCAGCTCCGGTGGTTGCAACAGTTCGCCGCCGCGGACGGTGGTGAGCACAATCGCCAGCGCCGTGTCCGCGTTCACCGGGTAGACTGCTGCAGGCGCCTCAGCTGTGCCGGCGAGCAACTGGTTGGCCTGGTCGATCAACTCCCGGTAGGCGCCATCGCGCTCCTGGAGCACCGTCGCCAGGGCAGCCTCATCCACGATCACCGAGGCCGTGGACGGCTCTTGTTCTGCGGCGGAAGCCACATTCGACAGGCGACCGGCCACGCCGCCGATCAGCACCAGGACAAAGGCGGTCAGCGCCGAGGCCATGAGCAGTGCATTCTTGCGGATCATCCGAACCTCCTTCAGTCCCGGGTCAACCGGGATCTGCGACATGGCCCAAGTGTGCCCGGAGCGGCTTGACAATCCCTTGAAGGGACAGGCAGAATCCTCCAAGGATCCTCCAAGACAGGCTCAGCCTCGGGCTCACCCGTCCTGCCATGCCGGCGGTGTGCGGCAATGCGGGAGAGGGGGCCGCACCCATACAGCCTGAGCGGAAGGCGGCTGGAGTGGATTCTTGGAGTTGGATTGGAGATTCGCCGGCCCGATTCCAATCTTCTTTGATGTTTCCCGGCCGATACTCTGGGGGGAGGACGGATGCGAGTCCTGGTGATTGAAGACGACCAACGCCTGGCGCGCCTGGTCGAGCATGTCCTGGTCGAGGAGGGCTTCGACGTCGACCTGGCCCACGATGGCGAGACCGGCCTCGAGCTGGCCTTGCGCGGCATGGATCAGGTGGCGATCGTCGACTGGATGCTCCCCGGCCGCGATGGCCCGGCCATCTGCCGTGCCCTGCGGGCCGCCCGCGTGCCCATCGCTATTCTGCTCTTGACCGCCCGCGGCCAGATCGAGGATCGGGTCACCGGGCTGGACAGCGGCGCCGACGATTATCTGGTCAAGCCATTCGAGTTCGACGAGCTGCTCGCCCGCGTCCGAGCGCTGGGGCGACGCTTTGTCGCCGAGTCCACCGACGCCTTCGAACTTCGGCTCGGCGATCTGGTCCTCGACCAGCGTGCGCACTCCGCCCGCCGCGGCGAGAAGGTTCTCGACCTGACCACGACCGAGTGGAAGCTGCTCGAGTGCTTCATGCGCCATCCGGATCAAACCCTGACCCGCGAGCAGATCCTGGACTATGTCTGGTCGTACAAGGCGGAGGTTCAGCCCAGCCTGGTCGACGTGTACGTTTCCTATCTGAGGCGCAAGCTGGATCGCCCGGGCGCCGCCGACCCGGTGCATACCGTTCGCGGCGTCGGCTACCGCTTGGAGCGCGATCGTGTTTAGGAACCTGCGCCTCCAGCTCACCTCGCTTTACATTCTCGCCTCCCTTGCCCTGATCGCCCTGCTCGCCTTCGGCGCCTATCTGGTCGTGAAGCGCGAGTTCCAGGCCAACATCGACCTGGCGCTCCGCTACCGCATGGCGCAGCAGCTGCAGTGGCAGGGATTCCCGCTCCCGGCTGACCTGGCAGACATCGGCTTTGAGTGGGCGACGCGGAGTGGAACCCTCGTCGAAGGCGGCGCCGCAGTGCTGGTCTCCGAAGAAGAGCACGAGCACGAAGAGGAAGGGGAAGACCCGGCGCTGGAGGGAAGTCCGTTCGATCTGGATTCTTTCGACGCCGATCTGGCTCCCCTGTTCGTCGTCTCCTCCGCCAGTCAGAGCCTGCGTCCCGTAGCCGTCAATCGCAACCTGCCGCTCACCGCGCCGTACGCCCCTGCGGCGGAGGCCGCATTGCAGACCGGCAGCGATCTACGTACCACCTATCTGGAGGACGGGACCGCGCTTCGCCTGCTCACCTATCGACTGCCGACCAGCGGACCTCCGCAGGTCATCCAGGTTGGACGCACCCTCGAGGATCAGCAGCGGGTCCTGGATGGCCTGCTGCGCATGCTCGCCGTTCTGGGGGGGGCGGGCGCGCTCGCCCTGGCTTCCGGAAGTTGGTGGCTTGCGGGGAAGTCCCTCCTTCCGGCACAGCGCGCCTGGGAGAAACAGCAGTCGTTCGTCGCCAACGCCAGCCACGAGCTGCGGGCGCCGCTGACCCTGGTGCGCGCCTCGGCGGAAGTCGCCCAGCGCCAGCTTCCAACCGACGACTCGCGGAGGGCGCTGCTCAATGATGTCCTCTCGGAAGTCGATCACATGGCGGCGCTTGTCGACGACCTGCTTCTGCTTTCGCGGCTGGACGCAGGGCGCCTTCACCTGGAGCGCGCACGCCTTGACGTGCGATCGCTCCTGGAGGAGCTCGAGCGAAGCGTGGGCCGGGTAGCTGAGGCGTCCCAGGTCACATTCTCCACGACCGCCGAGGACGGACTGATGCTGATGGTAGACCCCACCCGTGCGCGTCAGGTGTTGCTGGTCCTGCTGGACAACGCGCTGCAGCACACCCCACCTGGCGGGTCGGTTCACATGGACGCGCGACGGATGGTTAGTCGCGTGCGGATCGATGTGCGAGACACCGGCCCGGGAATCGACCCCCAGGACCTCCCGCACGTGTTCGAACGCTTCTATCGCTCGAATCAACCCGGCGTCGAGAGTGGTACCGGCCTGGGTCTCGCCATCGCCAAGGGATTGGTCGAAGCCCAGGGCGGGACGATCTCGCTGGAGAACGCACTCCCCACCGGTACGTTGGCAC
>JBFYRF010000081.1:0-4148 GCA_041302385.1 Anaerolineales bacterium
GCCGCCGCACCGAGCGCAGCGAAGGTGCGCATTTCCACCTGTCCGGCATGCAGCAGCACCTGGCGCAGGCACAACCCGAGCAGGATCAGGTCGAACATCGGCGCCAGCGCCAGCCAGGCCAGCCGCCTCGCAGGCGCCATGCCGACGGCGCTGACCGGTTGGACGAATATGACCCAGGCCAGCGTGAGGACCGACAGGCTGATGATCAGCACGTCGAGCACAGCCTTCGCCCGGCTGAAACGCTCAACGTGCGGCGGGGGATAGACGACGAGGAAGGCGACCAGCGCCAGGTACCCGGCCAGCGAGAGCAGGTCGGACACGGAGGGTATCGGGGGGAGCTCACCGGTGGCTGTGGTGATGAGCAGCTTCCACCCGTCGGCCAGCAGCAGGGTAACCCAGCCGGCGGCCAGGAATCCCAACGCCTGGCGCTCGGTTCGTCCGGTGAGTCGTCGACGCGCGACAACCGCAAACCACAGCGCCGCCGCGCGCGAGGCCGCCACGCCCACAACCGCGATCAGCAACCGCAGCTCTGCGTCCAAACCTGCTCCCTGCCCCGAGCCGGCGCCGGAGAAGCCCGTCGCTCGACCGCGTGAGCGATTGTAGTGGGCGCACGCGCCGGCGGCAAACCGCCGCCCGTCATGACCGGGTGGCTACGGGGCTTCCGGAGGGCAGGGCCTGGACGGAGGTCGCTTTCATGCGCGCAATCACCGGGTACCCAGCGCATTGAGCCCACCGCCCTGCACCCCCCTTCAAAGAAGCAACGTGGGGCTTGGGCGGCGCCCAAACCCCACGCGATCTCCCTTCCGGCTGGCTCCCGGTTCCCGGCGCTAGCAGTCGAAGCAGGCCTCCGTAGGCGTACGCGAGGGAGTCGGAGTCCACGTCGGCGGCGAGGTGACGGTGGCGATCGGAGTCAGGGTCTGTGTCCGCGTCGGCGTTCGGGTCGGAGTTAACGTCTCGGTGGGTGTCTCCGTACGCGTGGCCGTGCGGGTCGGCGTACGGGTGACCGTCGGGGTTTCGGTGATCGTCGGCGTCCGGGTCACGGTGGGCGTGAGCGTCACGGTGGGACTGGCGGTGCGTGTCCGCGTGACCGTCGCCGTGCTCGTGGTCGTCGGCGTGCCGGTAATTGTCGGCGTCGGCGTGATCGTCGGTGTCTGGGTGCGAGTCGGCGTGACCGTCGGCGTGCGGGTGATCGTCGGCGTCGGCGTGATTGTCGGCGTGGGGGTCACGGTCACGGTTCCGGTGGGGGTCGGCACATTGCGCGAAACCGAACCACTCACGACGCAAATCTCATCGAAGGTGAGCGTCACCCAGTAGGTGCCGTACAGCCCTGGAGAGGGCGCCACGTTCATGAAACGCCCGTACCAGGTGTTGGTGACGAAGGATGGCAGGACGATCGGCGGCGCAGGCGCGGCAGATGCCGGGGAGACCGGATCGTTGCCGACCCAGTAGTATCCCGAGAAGTTCATGCCCTCGAGCGCCTGCGCGGGGTAGTAGCCGGGCTCGACCCAGGAGATCGACGAGTCATCGAGATGAACGGCACCCGGATTGAGGTTGGTGACGTTCAGCCGGATGTACTCCCCCCAGATGTCGATGTAGTTCAGGCTGATGTCACTGCAGTCGGGCGTCGGCGTGATGGTGGGCGTGGAGGTCTCGGTCGGCGAGGGCGTGATGGTGAAGGTGGGGGTGATCGTCGCCGTGAAGGTGGGCACGGAGATGGTCGCCGGCAGGCCGACGACGCGCGCCACGCGGAACTGCTCGACGATCGCCTCGCGCTTGGCGGTCAGCCGGATCTGCGGCCACCAGCTGCTGACGATGGGGACGATCACCGGATGCTCGAAGTCCACCGTGACGAGCACCCGGTCGCCCGGGCCGCCGGGATCCTCGGCCGGAGCGCAGTCCGCCGGCCAGTTGGCCGGTAACGGGGCATTGCTGTCGGCCGGGCTATAGACCACGCCAGCCTTGTTGGAACACACCGTGATGTTGAAGTAACCGGGGACTCCCGGGAGCACGGTTTCATTGCGCAGGATGGCGACCGCTCCGGCGCGGGCGACATCCTTGATCGACGGGATACGGGCCGCATCCTCTTCCGGCCGCTCGTCGCACACCCCCCCAGGGAATCCACCGCAGTAGGTGTCGTCGAACTCGCCGGTGACGGCATAGCGCACGCCGAATCGCGCCCCGTTCTCGATCGCCAGCCAGGCGTGCAGCACGCGCGCCAGCTCGATGATCACGAACAGCAAGAGCAGCATCACGGGCAAGATCAGGGCAAACTCGACGAGCCCCTGCCCGCGGAAGCGACGGCGGCCTGCGGAGGCCGCCGGATGGCTGGCTGGCAACCGTTCCATCCCACGTCCCCGTCGTTCAGAATGTTGTTCCCGGCGCCCAACTTCAGCGCCGGTCGAACTCAGTGCGTGATGCGGGTGAAGATGCGAGAGGCGATGGCCTCGAACACCCGCAGTAGGTCCGCGCCTTCCGGCGCGAAGTAGTAGTTGCCGCAATTCTCTTCCGAAGCCACCGTTGAGCACACGTCAGTCGCCGGGTTGGCGTCGTCGCCAACGGCGGCGATATAGCGCATCAACTGCTCGCCCAGGTCGTCGTCACAGGTGCCGTACATCGGATCACAGGTGTTGTTGACCATGGCGTCGCCCAGGCCGATGGTGAAGATCACCGCCCCCTGCCCGCCGGGCGCCACGCCGGCGCACGCGGCCGGCTGCGGCGAGGTCGAATCAGGGCAGCCCACCCAGTCGGCGGCGTCCCGCGCGGCGTCATCCGCATCGTAACTGGCTGAGGCGGAGTTGTGGCGCGTGGCCACTTCGGGGTCGCGGCAGAACGGCTTAACCCAGGTCGGGTTATTGGGCGAGCCGGGGCAGATCCACTGGTTGGTGATGTCCCGGGCGGCATTGGCGCCTCCGTCGGAGAGCAGCACCACGATCCACACCGCCTCTTCGCGGGTGAAGGCGCCGAACTGGTTCCCGGCAGCGATCAGGCCCTCCTGGGTGTTGGTGTTGGTGCAGCCGCGCGGGTCCAGCGTGGAGGCGAAACTGCATGCCGGGTCAGCCGACACCCGCAGCGAACTGAGGGCGCTGACCGCCGAGGACAACGACGTTCCCACATTCAGGTCCAGCGCCGTGTTGCCCGTCGAGGCAAAGGTGACAATGGAGAGTCGGTCGTAGGGGTAGTACATCCGTCCGATCAAGGCCAGCGCCGCCTCGCGCACTTCCTCGAACGGGTGGCAGTCATTGTCCTCATCGTAGTTCCCGGGGTCAAAGAACGGCGAGCCAGCATCAAACCCTCGCTCATGCTCGTCATTGCATCCATCCAGCACGCCCACGGCCCCAACTGGCTCGTATTCGGACCAGTCGCCGACCTTGCTTGTCGGGAACCCGACGCAGTCGTCCGGCGTCCCGTCGCCGTCGTTGTCGAGGGTGTCGGTGCACAGATCGAAAGCCATCGAGGCCGAGTTGTCGATCGCCAGCACCAGGTCCACCGAGGCGGTCTCGGCGATGGCCTCGGCGCGGATGGTCGTCGAATCGAAGCCGACGATCGGCATGAAGGCGAAATTGACCAGCATCTGGGCTTCGACGCGGACGAACTTGCGGTGCGGGTCGGTGCCCGTTGGGCAAAGCGCCGCGTCATGCACCGCCGGATCGGGCGTCGGATTGATGATGTCACAGATGAAGATGTTGGCCGTTGCCGGGTTGACGCTGTTCAGGTTGATGAACTCGGTAGCCGACCGCTCGAGCGCCTCGACCGGACGGCCCTCACGGAACTGATTGGCGGCGGCCAGCGAGGCGGCATCGACCGAGCGGCGCAGGTGGCCAACGGCCGAGAAAAGTATCCCCGCATCCACCGCCAGGCCGACGAAGGCGGCCAGGCCGATGAAGGCCAGAGCAATCAGGATCAGGGCTTGGCCGCGCTGCAGTCGGTCGTCCATGGTTCTCCCAGGCATCGTGGGTCTACGGTGTCGGCGTCGGTTCGACGTTGGCGTTGGGCATGATGCTGTAGGCGTGCAGCGTGATCGGATCGGGCACGAAGGCCGTGATCCACGGCAGGGCCATCACCATGTGGTAATCGTAGAACACCTCGACCAGCACCAGGCCTGTCGTCGGCGCCAGTGGATCGAGCATCGCCGCGATCTCGGCGGTCGT
>JBFYRF010000092.1:0-3406 GCA_041302385.1 Anaerolineales bacterium
ATTGCCAAACAGGATGTGCACCAGGTCGACGGCATAACCCCGCTGGGTGGACAGCATTGCCACGCCCAGGGCGAAAGCGGCGGCGAAGATCACGCCAATGGCACTGTCTTCTTTGAGGCGCGCCCGCCCGCTGATGGCGCCGATCCCCAGCGCGGCGGTCACCCCGGCCAGCAGCGCACCCAGCACCAGCGGCCAGCCCGCCAGATAGGCGAGCACCACGCCGGGCAAAACGATATGCGCCAGAGCGTCGCCGAAGAAGGCCATGCCGCGCAGCACCACATAAGCCCCCAGCACCGGGCACACCACGCCGACGATCACGGCCGCCGTCAGCCCGCGCACCATGAATGGATACGCCAGCGGGCCGGTCAGCCAGCCCAACGCTTCACCCACCGGCCTCATCCCCCTCGCAGCAGGTGTCGGCCAGCACGAGCAGCCCATCCCCGTCCGCGACGCGGTGAATGTGGCTGCCATAGGCGCGCTGCAAGTTGTCGGGCGTGAACACCTGCGCCGGCCGCCCGGCGGCGATCAACTCGCGGTTGAGCAGCACCACCTGGTCGAAGCGCTCGGCGGCCAGGTTCAGATCGTGAGTCGACAGCAACACCGTGACCCCGGCCTGGCTCAGCCGGTCGATCGCCCGGAAGATGGCCTCCTGGCTGGGCAGATCGAGGCCGGTCAGCGGCTCGTCCATCAAGATCACCTGCGCCTCCTGCGCCAGCGCCTGGGCCAGGAAAGCCCGTTGCTGCTGGCCGCCGGAGAGCTCGCCGATCTGGCGGTGGGCTAGGTCGTCCATCTCGACGCTGGCCAGCGCCTGGTGGACGATGGCCCAATCGCGCCGCCGCGGCCAGCGCAGCACCCCGATCTGGCGGATGCGCCCCATCATTACCACCTCGGCCACGCTCACCGGGAAGGCCATGTCGATCTGGCTGCGCTGGGGGACGTAGGCGATGCAGATGTGCCCGCCGGGCCGCTCGCCGTACACGTCCACGCGCCCCTCGTCGGCGCGGAGCGTGCCGGCCAGCACCTTGAGCAGCGTGGTCTTGCCGGCCCCGTTCGGCCCGACGACCGCTACCCGTTGGCCGCGCTCGACGCGGAATCTGACCTGGCGCAAGGCGTCCGTGCCGTCATAGGCCAGCGACACCCCGTCGAGCTCGACGGCCGGGGAGTCCTCGACATGCACTGCAGGATGGATCAGCATGGGATTACACCGCTTGGACCGCCCGCGGAGTGCTAGGGCATCAGCGTCTGGGCAATCGTAAGTGCATTGTATCGCATCAGCGCGAGGTAGCTCGGCGCCGGCCCCTCGGGGGCGGTCAGCGAATGGCCGTGCAGCGTCACCAGACGCACCCCGGCATCCTCGGCCAGGCGCTGCGCCACGGCATGATTCGAGCTGGCCGTGACGAAGATGGCCGGCACGCCCTCGGCCCGAATCAAATCGAACAGCGCCGCCATCTCCTGGGCCGAGGGCTCAGCCAGGCTGCTGGTGCCCGGCAGCACGCTGCCGACAAGCTCAAAGCCGTACTCGTCAGCGAAGTAGGCCAGCTCCTCGTGATCCGTCACCAGCTTGCGCGCGGCGGGTGGCACTTGCGCCACAGCCTGCCGGATCTCGGCGTCGAGGGCAGTCAACTGCTCCCGGTAGGCGGCTGCGTTGCCGGCGTAGGTCTGGCGGTTGGCCGGATCGACGGCGGCCAGCGCGGCCTCGATGTTCTCCGTCCAGTGGATGACGTTGTTGGGGTCGAACCAGGTGTGCGGATCGATGGCGTGAGCTTCATGCCCATCCTCGCCCTCGAGCTCAGTGGCCTCGGAGGCGGGGTCGTGCACAGCCAGGTCATCGGCCGCCAGCGGCTCGATGCCCAGCGAGGCCGAGACCACGACGGCGTCCCCGCCAGCCTGCTCGATCAGATCGGCCATGAATTCCTCGAGGCCGAACCCGCTGAGGAAGACGACATCGGCTGCGGCAAGCTGGCGGGCGTCCTGCGGCGCCGGCTGGAAGGCATGCGGGTCAGACCCGGCCGGGATCAGCGTGGTCAGCGAGATCGCCTCTCCGCCCACCTGGCTGACGACATCTGCAAGGACGCTGGTCGTCGCCACGACCTGCAGCTTGCGGCCATCCTGCCGGTCGATCGGGCGCAGCTCATCAAGCGGCGTCAGGTACGCCTCGGCGACAGCCGGCGGGGCTGCCCGGCCCTTCGTTCCGCAGCCGACGATCAACCCTGCGGCCAGGCACAAGCCGACCAGCGCAACCAGGGTCCTACGCATCTGCTCCTCCCAATTCGCTGGCGGGCGCTTGCCTCCGCTGGCAGGCAGCGCATGTCCCATGCAGCTCGAAGGACGGTTCGCCCACCCGGAACCCGGTCTGGCGCTCCACCTGGCGAAGCATGGCCTCCAGCCCTTCTGCAGCTTCAAGCTCGATCGTGCGGTGGCAGACCAGGCAGATGAGCGCCTGCCGCGGCGGCTGCGCAGCGCCAACATAGGCGTGGCAGCCGTCCGCACCGTGCACCCGCCGCGCCCAGCCGAGATCGGCAAACAGGGCCAGCGTGCGGTAGACGGTGACCAGGCCGATGCCAGGACAGAGGCGCGCGGCGCGGGCGTGGATCTCTTCCGGGCGCAAGCCCCCCTCGGCCTGATCGAGCACCTGACGGATCGCCTGACGGGGGAGCGTCGCCCGTCCGCCGTGCTCCCGCAACCTGGCCCAGCCGCTGTCCGCCTGCATGTTCGCATTAATGAAACTTATTTTCATTATGGGGCCAGCATACCCTGCGAGCGGACCGCCGTCAAGCGGATGTTGTGCCGAGATGCGGGAGCGCCGTGGGGGGAGGATGCCGACGAGGCTCCAGCCAGGCAGGGTGCCTTCGATGGGGGGGCGCATCCGTTGCGCCGGAAGGCTCGCTCAGGGAGCCGGCGTCAACGTCGGCGTGCGGGCAGGCGACGGGCCAACGGTGGCGAGGAACTCGGCCAACACCCACCCCGGTGTGCCATCGAGCATGCGCACCTGCACCCAGTTCTTTCCGTCGAGGGATTGGGGGTTGCCGAGATACTCGACCTCCATCCCGCCGTACAGTCCGGCGACCAGGGCGCCCATAGGGGCATCGCGCAGGAACACGCCGTCGTTGCCCACGCCAAAGACCATGGCCCTCGGCGGGATCGGCGTGGCGGTGGCCGTCGCGGTCGGCAACGGGCTGGCGGTGGGCGAGGGGCTGGGCGTTGCGGTCGCAGTCGGCGTGCGGGTGGCCGTCGGCGGCAGGGGCGTCGGCGTCGGCAGCGGGGTCGGCGTCGGGAGCGAGGCCGCGACACTTGCTCCCAGCCCGGCAACAGCCAGCAGGCCGAGCAGGCCGATCAGGCCGATGGCGATGGCCAGCGAGTGCGTTCCGCCCACCAACGGTCGGAAGCCGAGACCGATCAGCAGGAT
>JBFYRF010000108.1:0-11018 GCA_041302385.1 Anaerolineales bacterium
TGACACCCGGGCCGGCGAGCTCACGCTGCAGGCGGCCGTCACCGATAGTCTGGGGTTGCGCGGCCTATCGGAGCCTCTGACGCTGCGCGTGGAGACTCGACGCGTGCCGGGGCTCTGGGAGTCCCGGCCATGGCTGATCGGGATCCTGGCTGCATCGGTGATGGCCACGGCTGCCGCAGTCGGTCTGGCAACACGCCTCGCCACACGGCCGATGCCCGTACCCCGGGCTAGCCGCCGACCACGATTGCGCCGCGCCAGCCTTGCCCCCACTGCCCCGGATCAAGCCGAGGCGCAACTTCAGCCCCTCGAAGCGGACCTTGATCCAATCCTGCTGACCGGTACGGATGCGACGTTTGGACGAGACGCCTCCCTGGTGACCCACGTCCTGCTCGATCCCTCGGTCAGCGCCGTACACGCCCGCATGATCCGGCAGGTCAACGGCCGCTACCTGCTGCGCGATCAGGACTCCGCCGCCGGGACCTGGGTGAACCACGAACCCGTGCTGCATGCCGGGCGTGCCCTGGAACACGGCGACCTTGTGCACTTCGGCCGACTCGGCTATCGTTTCCTGGAGAGCGTTGAGCCGGAACCACGCCAGATCCGGGTCTTGCCCCAGTTCGACTCGGGTCCGACTCCTGCACAGGGATCCCCAGAGAGATGATCCGCACCGAGGCTGCCCACCTGCGCACCGCCGCCGGCACCCACCCGGGCGAGACCGGCAAGAACAACGAGGACAGCCACTTTCTGGGCAGCTTCCGCCTCGAACGCGACAACCAACCCGCTGTGCTGGCGATCGTGGCCGATGGAATCGGCGGCCACCGCGGCGGCGAGGTGGCCTCCCAGCTGACCATCGACGTGGTAGTGGCCATGCTTGCCGCGTTCACCGGACGCGAACCCCTGCCTCACCTGCGGGCGGCCATCACCCAGGCCAGCCGACAGGTGCTGCGCATGGCGCAGGAGAACCCATCGCTGGAAGGCATGGGCTCGACCATCGGCGTGGGCTGGGTGCTTGGGGACCGCCTGTACGGGGCCTCGGTGGGGGACAGCCGCATGTATCTGCTCGACGATCGCGGCTTGCACCAGCTTACCACCGACCACACCTGGGTGCAGGAAGCCCTGGACCATGATGTGATCTCGCCCGATGAAGCCCGCGATCATCCACATGCTCACGTGCTGCGCCGCTACATCGGCAGCCTGCTCGATGTCGAGCCAGATCTCCGGCTGCGGCTCACGTCGGAGGCGACCGATGAACAGGCGCTGGCCAGCCAGGGGCTGCGGCTCAAGCCGGGATGGCAGATCGTGCTCTGTTCAGACGGTCTGACGGATCTGGTTCGGGCGTCGGAGATTGAGGACACACTGCGCTCAAAGTCCCCCGACCAGGCGGTTCAGGCGCTGATTGAGCTGGCGTGCAGCCGGGGTGGGCATGACAACATCACCGTGCTTGTGCTGGCGGTGCCGCAGCCTTCGCCTTCGCCTGCGCCGCGACGCAGCCCGCGCCTCGGCTGGTGGCTGGCGCTGGCCGTCTCGATTCCGCTCCTGGTGATGCTGACAGGGTTTGCCCTGGCGGCGCTGACCCTCTTAGGGTGGCTGCCGTGGTAGGGCAAGGCTGGAGCGGTCAGCCTGTCGCTGCGGACAGCCGACGCTCCACTCGCACGCGGTAGATCGAGTCGGCCACGCCGCCCAGGCGATACTTGTAGTCTTCCCCTCCGCGCAGGAAGTCGAACACCTCACGGCCCTGCTCAATCGCCCACTGGATCAGCAGCCCTGTGAGCACCCAGCCCGGCGACAGTTCACTGAATGCCGGATTGAGGCAGGAGTTGTAGATCCACAGTCGATTGCGATAGTCGAAGAATAGGTAGCCGGCGGCAGGATCCCCGCCCACTTCCAGGAAAGCCAACCGCAGCCAATCCCCTTGCTTGGCCTCGGCCGCCAGCCGGCGAAACTGAAAATCCATCGCCTCGGTCAGGAAACGCGATTTCTGGGGATCGAGCCGCATCAACTCGAGGAAGGCCTGCATGGCGCTCTCAAGATCCTCGCCTCGGTCAATCCAGCGCATCTCGACAGCCGGCGAATGCGCCGCCGCACGCCGCAGCTTGCGGCGCAGCTCATGGCGCTGTTTCTTATCCAGCGACTGCAGGTATTCTTCCCAGCCGCGCGGCAGTGTGATTGCCGGACATGGCTGGAGCGGCTCCTCCGTCGCCCGCCAGCCCCGCCCTTCGGCAGTCTCCAGCACCAGCCGGCGAATGGGTGAGGCGGCGCGCAGGTTATACAGGTCCAGCACCTGCCAACTGCCGTCTGGCTCGTCGCCAAGGAAGTCCAACAGGCCGCGCACGAACGACTCTGCCTGCGCCGGCGGGACGATCAGATCCAGGTAGTCGGAGATTTCGAAGCTGCCCAGCAGGTGCAGCGTCGGGCCGTCTCCGCCCGTCAAGCGCATCAATGGGGCAAGTCCCACCAGACGGCCGGAGCCGTCGCGGCTGGCGACGATCCTCAGCTCGGCCGATGCCCACTCGCCGCCGCCGAGGCTGGACCACCAGGCGCGGAGGTACTCGTGACGCAGGAAGGGCACATCGGTGACGGAACGTGCGAGCAAGTCGTTCCATTCCGAGGCCAGGCCGTCGAAGACCGCGGGGTTGTCGATGAACTCGAACTTCATGGGAGTGTCGCTGCGGGATTGTACCAGTCCGTGGCACGATCCATGCTCCAATTGCAGGTCGAGGACCGAGTATGTACAATAGTCCCATGCCCCGCGCCTTTGAGGCCGATGTCGCCCTACTCCATATTGCCGCAGGCAGCCTGCGCCTCACGCCGCCCCCTGGCTCGCTGGCGCAGGTTCCCCCGCGCCGGCCGGCACGCGGACGGGCGGAAGACCTGTATTTCGTGACCTTGGCGACCGGCGCCGGCCAGCCGGTGACCTCGGGGTTGGCCGATCACCTGGCGCACCTGGCAGCCCGCATCTTCTACGCCACCCCAGGGGCAATCACCGCCGCCCTGCGCGAGGCCGCCGGTGAGGTCAACGACCACCTGCTCAACCTGGTCCGCTCCAGCGGGGAGGCAATTGACGGCTCGTTGCTGCAGGGCGTGCTGCGCGGGCGAGACCTGTACGTCGCCCAGTGCGGAGCCGGGCAGGCCCTGCTGGTGCGAGGCCCACAGATCACCCGCCTGATGTCAGCCGATGCCGAGCGCAAGCCACTTGGTC
Source organism: Anaerolineales bacterium (assembly GCA_041302385.1). GTDB lineage: Bacteria > Chloroflexota > Anaerolineae > Anaerolineales > E44-bin32 > PFL42. Next base: position 3,200 of record JBFYRF010000108.1, read on the forward strand.
AGACCGCTGCCCCGTTCCTCAGCTTCCAGCACATCGAAGTCGCGCCGGACGACCTGGTGATCCTGACCGCCAGCACCGGCCTATCCGTTTGGGCTGACAACCTGCTCTCCAGCTTGAGCGAACTGACCCCAGAGCAGGCATTGGAGCGAATGGGGGCGAATGCCAGCCTGGACATCAGTGGCGTGTTCTTCCGTATCGCCGCTCCAGGCCAAGTCGCGGTCGAGCCGCTGCCTGCCGCGGTCGCCGAGCCTCACCCGCTCGAAGATGGCATCGGACGCCGCCCGGCAACCGCCCGAGGTCGGCGCAGCCAGGTCCACGCCCGGCCTCACGCTGCGGCGGACGCACCTTCCACGTTGGGCATCGCCTTCGCCCAGGCCTCTCAGCGCACTCGCGCCGCTGGCGAGGCGATCGCCCTGACGGCGACCCGCTGGCTCAGTCGCCTGGCGCCAGGCCTTGCCGAGCCCACCCGCCCGGGGATGTTCCCCCCCTCGCTGCTGGCTGGAACGGCAATCGCCGTCCCGCTCTTCGTCGTCGCCCTCGTCACCCTGGTCTACTTCCGGAGTGGGCGTCAGGAGCAGCTACAGGATTACCTGCTTCAGGCGCAGGCGGCGGTGATCACCGCCAAGCTCGAGGCGAACCCGCAGGTGGCACTGGTGGCCTGGGATCAGGCCGCCGATCTGCTGGTGCAGGCCGCCCGCTACGGCGACAGCCAGGATCTTCAGATCCTGCAGACCGAGGTCCAGACCGAACGCGACAAGCTGAAGCTGGTCTACCGCACCGAGTTCTACCCGGTGGTCAGCGGCGGCTTTGGCTCCGCCGCCAGGCCTGCGGCCCTTGCCGCCTCGACCACCGACCTGTACGTGCTCGACACAGGCAACGAGACCGTGTGGCACACCTGGTCGACTGGCCGCGGCTTCGAGATCGACCGCGACTTTGACTGCTATGGCACGGTGAACGTTGCCGATTTCACGCAGCCGGTCGACCTGGCGCTGCAGTCGGCTCCCGGTGCGCTGGGCACGGAGGGCGTCGTGCTGGTCGACGTCGACGGCACGGTGATGTACTGCGCTCCGGGAATCACACCGGTCGTCACGCAGCTCGGCCAGCCCGAGGTCGGCTGGCGCGGCATCCGGGCGATCGACGTCTTCAAGGACCGCCTGTACGTGCTCGACCCTGGGGCGAATGTCATCTGGGCGTACGACGCCTCGGACGGCTTGTTCAGCGGCAGCCCGGGCCGCTACCTGGGCGACTCTGCACCGGACCTGACGGACGCCATCGACCTGGAGATGGCTCAGGACGAGCTGTTCATCCTGCACGCCGACGGCCAGCTCACGCGCTGCCGAGGCAAGAGTGGATCGATCCAGTGCGAGGAGGGGATGAAGTTCCAGGACGATCGGCCGGAGTTCGAAGCCACCGATCGCATCCCGGACACGCAGCCGCTGGGCATGGTGTACGCCCCGCCGCCCGAGCCTTCGCTGTACTTCCTGGACGCCCTGAGCGGGGATGTCGCCCACTACAGCATGCGCCTGATCTACCAGGGGCGCTACGTGGCCGAGCCGGAACTGAACGGCGAACCGACCGCCATCACCTTCGGCCCACCCGGCGACCTGTTCATCGCCGTCGGGTCGCAGGTGTACTTCGCGCAGCCCCAGCGCTGACGATTGCTTTGACAGTCCTTCGGCGGCGGGCTACAATGCCGCCCATGCGTGTGTTCAGGAGGCCGTAGCGTGAGTCGCTGGCCCGGCAAGTACGTCATCGGCCTAACCGGCAACATTGCCACCGGGAAGAGCGTCGTCCGCAAGATGCTCGAGCACCTTGGCGCGTATGGCATCGATGCCGACGCGCTGGCCCACCGGGCCATGGCCAAAGGCGCACCGGGCTACCCGCTGATCGTGAAGACCTTCGGCGAGTGGATTCTCGATGAAGAGGGCCAGATCGATCGCAGCCGCATGGCCAAGATCGCCTTCTCCGATCCCGGCGTGCTGGAGAAGCTGGAAGCCATCGTCCATCCGCTCGTCGCCCACGCCGTCGACCTGCTGATCCAGCGCTCGCAGCACAGCGTGGTCGTGATCGAGGCCATCAAGCTGCTTGAATCTGACATGGTGGCCGGGTGTGACACGATCTGGGTGGTCGACGCGCCCGAAGCGGTGCAGGTGGCACGGCTGGTGCAGAAGCGCACCATGCCGGAAACGGTGGCGCGCCAGCGCATCACCGCTCAACCCCCCCAAGCGCTCAAACTGCGCGCCGCCAAGGTCGTCATCCGCAACAACGGATCCTTTGACGAAACCTGGGATCAGGTGCAGACGGCCTGGGCCAAGCTGCCCAAGCCGGAAGAGCCACTGCTGCCCTCGCCGCCCGCGCTCAAGCCCGGGCAGATCGCCGTCCGCCGCGGGCGGCCGCAAGATGCCGACGAGATTGCTCGCTTCATCACCCGCGTCACGCACGGCCGGCGCCGCATGTCACGCGCCGATGTCATGGCCGCCTTCGGCGAGAAGGCGTACTTCATGGTCGAGCGCGATGGCAAGCTCACCGGCGTCGCCGGCTGGCAGGTCGAGAACCTGGTGACCCGCATCGACGAGCTGTACTTCGAACCCGGCCTGCCGCTCGATCAGGCGATCCCTGCACTGATGGAAGCGGTCGAGACCGCCTCGAGCGACCTGCAGAGCGAAGCCAGCCTGCTCTTCCTGCCGCCCTACCTCGCCCAGCACGTCGGCGCCTGGCGGGCGGTCGGCTACAAACCCCAGACCATCCCCGCCCTCGGGGTGCGTGCCTGGCAGGAAGCCGCCGTGGAATCGATGCCGCGCGGTGCTTCGTTGTGGTTCAAGCGCCTGCGCGAAGACCGGGTCCTTCGGCCGCTCTAACGACTTCCCCGTAAGCAGCTTGTCGGATTCCGCTCCGGCAGCCGCGCCCCGTGTGCCGGCTCATTCCGACACAGCCGGCAAGCGCCGGGGCAGCAGCTCCCCCACTTCCCAAGACGCCTGGGGTCTCGCCAGCCCGACACCTTTTTCCGCCTTGAGGCGCGGAACCAGCCGGGGACCCGACCGAGTTACAGGCGCACAGGCGGCGAGCAACCGGGGCCTGCACGAAGACCCACAGGGTGGGCGTGAGGAACCCGCGCGGCATGCGCGGCCAGGCAGGACGATCTTGGCGCACCCGTCGCACCTTCCCGGCGCTCGATCCAGGCAGTTAAGGCGCTTCGGCAGACCGGGGAGCCGGCGAAGGTCCCACCGCGCGGCGCGCTCGCCCTCCGCGGCGAGCTACCACCAGATGCGGAACGAATCGCGCGTCGAGGCTTGCAGTCCCTGATATACCGCCCAGGCCAGCAGCTCGATGTTGCTCCCGGGCACCTGGCTGTCGAACTCGAGCTCGATGCGGGTGATCCCGTCGGCATCTGTCAGGGGGAGCAGGAAGGTCCGCACCCCATCCGGGAAGCGAGCGCTCAGCGTCACCGAGGCGCCGACTACGGGGAGCTCGTTCTGATCCCGCACCAGGACCAGCACCTGCTGCGTCCCCTGCGGCTTGGCGATAGACTGCGAGAGCGCCAATTGCGGATGCAGCCCGAGCACACGGTACTGTGCCCCATCCTCCGGAAGCCTGGGCGCCAGCAGCCCCGCGTCGTACCCCGAGCGGGCGAAGTGCAGCCGACCCAATGGCGCGATTCGCACCTCGCCGGCCGGCGGAGTCTCGGGGACCCAATCCAGCCGGAAGCCCTCGAAGTACTGCACCAGCCGACCCTCTTCGAGCTTGTGGTCCGAGATCGGGTCCCCAAAGCGTTCCGTTCCGCCATGGGAGGCGTAGAAGTCAAGGTAGGCATGGCAGATCGAGTGCCCTGCGTCGGCAAAGAAGCGGCAGCCGGGCTCGGACCAGGCCAGCGTCGGAGGCCGCCGCCGGGGCGGCTCTCCGCCGCCCAGCATCTCACCCAGCGCACTCACGAAGGGCATGCCGGCTCCGCGGTCCTCCAGGGTGGTTTCCAGGCGGGCATTCTCGAAGTACTGCATGAGCCTGCCTGAGTCCGGATCGACGAAGGCCTCAGTGATCGGATAGCCGAGGATGTCGGCGCCGCCGAATTCGTCAAAGCGGGCGGCGAAGGCCGGATCCAGATTGTGTCCGGTCTCCGGGAAGTAGCGCGAGGTCGACTGGGCAAAGGCGTCCCCACTGCCCAGGAGAGCCATCAGCACCAAGGCCAAGCCGGCCAAACGAGGAGAACCCACCCGTCCCATCAGGGTTCAACTGTAGACAGCCCGCGGCAGGTTGTCAAGCCGCGGCCTGCAGGCGCGCCAGCCTGCCCCTGAAGGGTCGGCGCAGCCCGCCCGCGCGGTCAGCGCTCACCGCTCTTCGCCCAGACGAATGCGCAGGTAGGAGTCGTACCGGTGTGGGCTGATCTCGCCCCGCTCCACCGCCTGGATCACGGCACAGCCGGGCTCATGCATGTGGCTGCAGTCGCTGAAGGCGCAGCCGGCAACTCGCTCCCGAATCTCGGGGAAGTACGCGTCAACCTCTTCCGGCTCAATATCCCACATTGCGAAGGCCTTCATGCCAGGGGTGTCCACGATGTGCCCTCCGCCGGACAGCGGCAGCAGCTCGGCGACGACCGTGCTGTGCTTCCCCTCGCGCGTCGCCTGACTGATTTCCAGGGTCTTCCTGCCCAGCCCGGGTTCGAGCCGGTTGAGCAGACTGGTCTTGCCCACCCCGGATGGCCCCGCCAGCACCGACACACGCCCCTTCAAGGCGGCGCGCAGTTCCTTCACGCCGGACCCAGTCGTCGCCGAGGTGAAGATCACCTTGTAGCCCACGCGTTCATAATCGGCGAAGAATTTGCGCGCGTCTCCCTTGTGCACCAGGTCAATCTTGTTGGCGCAGATCAGGGCCGGGATGCCGCCACGCTCGGCGGCCACCAGAAGTCGGTCAAGCGTGCGTGGATTGGGGTCAGGATCGGCGCAGGCGAGGACGAACACCGCCTGATCCGGGTTGGCCACGATTACCTGCTCGACCTTGCGTCCGGGGTCGCGCCGCGACAGCACGCGGGTGCGGGGTTCGATCGACTCGATGGTGGCCGTTCCGTCGCCGATCAGGCGGATGTGCACCCGGTCGCCGACGACGGCCAGGTCGCTCGCCAGGCGGGACCGCTTCAAGCGGCCACGCACTTTGGCCACCACCTGTCCGGCCGGTGTGTCAATCGCGTAGAAGCCGGACTGCGAGCGGACGATCAGGCCCGGCAGGATCTCGTCGGCGCTCATCGCTTGGGCAGGCCCGGTTCCGGCGATCTGGGCCACGCCTCGGCGGACCGTAAACAGGGGGCGGGGGCGCTCACGCGGGCCAAGGCGCTCCTACTGGGGTGTTTCCGTCGCTTCGTCGGTCTCAGCACCGGGCTCAGGAGTCGGCGTTTCCTGGCGCGGCACGCCGATCTGTTCCTCCCATCGGTAGAGCGAGCGCGGGGCGCCGAAGAAATACGACTCCACGACGCGGCGGAAGATCGGGGCGGCCCAATCGGAGCCTTCGCCCTGGTTCTCGACGATCACCGCCACGGCAATGTCGGGCTTATCCTCCCGGCCTTCGTTGGTGTAGCCAGCAAACCAGGCGTGTGGATCGGCGATGCCGCTCTCGGCAGTGCCGGTCTTGCCGGCGATATCCAGATTCAGCCCCAGGAAGGAACGCCGGGCGGTGCCGCGATCGGCGCGCACGACCTGGGTCATCGCCTGTTGCAGGGTGGCCAGCGTCTCCGCCTTGAGCGGAAGCGTGCCGGTGACCTCGGGCTGAGCCTGATACGACACGACGCCCTCGGCGTTCTGGATACGTTCGATCATGAACGGCTTGTACAGCTTGCCGCCGTTGCCGATGGCAGCCACGAAGCGGGCGACCTGAAGCGGGGTGACGTTGAGCGATGCCTGGCCGATGGCCAACTGAACCGCATCGCCGGCATTCCACGCCTCGCCCACGTTCTGCTGCTTCCACTCAGGACTGGGGAGCAGCCCGGCCGAGTCCCCAATCTCCAGGCCCGTTGGAGCGCCCAATCCGAAGGCCCGTGCCATGTCCACCAGCGCCGTCGGCAGGCCGCGGTTGAACAGGTCCAGCCCGATGTGCCAGAAGTAGGGGTTACACGAGCGCTCCAGCCCCTCGACCAGCGTGATTTCCCCATGCGGGGGAAGCTCCTTGGCGACGGTCCAGTCATAGAACACCTGCCCCGGCAGCTCGCGAAACTCGGCATCGCAGACATAGGTGGTGTCAGGCTGATAGAACCCAGACTCCAGCCCAGCGGCCATGGTGATGATCTTGAACACCGAGCCAAGCGGATATCCGCTGGTGGCCGCCCGATCGACGAGCGGATTGCGCGGGTCACTGAGCAGGTCATTCAATCCGGCGGAGCTATTCGGGTTGCGGCTGTCGAACAGGTTCGGGTTGAAGCCAGGCGAGGACGCCATGGCCAGCACGCGCCCCGTGTCGCGCTCGAGCACGACCACCGCGCCGCGGAACTCGGAGATCGCCTGCTGCACTTGCCGCTGCAGTTCCCGGTCCAGCGTGGTGTAGACCGCTTCCGGCAGGCCGGGGTCCTGGCCGGCGATCTCCCGCAAGATGTTGCCGTCCGCATCGGTAAGGAAGAGCGTGCCGCCAGGCGTGCCGCGCAGCGCCGATTCATATACCCGCTCGATGCCGGTCTGTCCGACAAACTCATCGCGCCGATAGCCGCGGTTGAGGAAGTCGCCCAGCTGCTCCTCACGGATCTGGGCGACATAGCCCAGCGCATGTGGCGTCTGCGCGCCGTTCAGGTAGAAGCGGCTTGGGTAGACCCGCCAGCCTGTTCCGCCCGCCGATTCCAGTCGACCTTGCACCTGCTGGAAGTTCTCCAGGGATGCCTCTCCAATCGGCACCAGGAAGTCGGTCCCGCGGAAGGGCTCGTATAGCGCCTGGATGCTCTCCGAGCGCTGGTTGAACAGCCGGCTGAGCCCCCCCAGCATCGCCGATTCGGCATCCTCATCGCCGATCTGGCTGGGGACCACGTACACGCCGACTACATCGGTCTGCGTCGACAATGCCAAGTCGTTTCGGCCATAGATGTTGGCCCGCGTGGGCAGGCGGAAATCCAGGTACAGCTGATTGCCGCCAGCCAGTTCGGGCAGGATGGCGGCGTCAGTCCAGGCGACCCTCCACTCATCCTCGACGCGCTTGAGATCCATCCAGGTCTCGCGCGTGATCTCCCCGGCGCCGCTCGAGTGCAAGTTGACGCGGTAGCGCACCTGAGCCTCGCGTGGATTGATCAGCGAGGAGACAATCTCATAGTCGATGCGCTCGATGGCCGCGTCCTGCCGGATCTTCTCATAGCGGGCGGTGAAGTCCTCGCGGCTAAGACCATCCGCGGTCAGCGGGCTGAGCATCGCGTACATGTCGTCGTAGCGCGCTTCGCTCCAGGCATCCAGGAATGCCGCCGCCGCCTGCTCTGGATCGGGCGCGGCCAGCGAGGTGACCGCTGGCGGAGGCAGCGTGGGTTCGCCCGGAGCGTCGGTGGGCGTCGCGCGGCCACAACCGGACAGCAGCAGGCCGGCGGTGATCGAAAGCCCAAGCAGGAGGCGTATGCCGCTCAGTTCAAGATCTCCTTGTGCACCGGGCAATCGTAACCCAGATGCGCCTGGCACGCCGCCGGGACATCCCGGGGCGGCTCCCAACCGAACCGGCGCGCCGCTCGTGCCAGGTGACAGAGCGGGAGCCCCATGACATTCGCCAGGCAATCGCCGAAGGCTTCCCGATCCACCGGGGCGAAGCCTGTGTCCTGGATCCCATAGGCGCCGGCTTTGTCCAACGCGGATCCCGACGCCAGATAGCGCTCGAT
>JBFYRF010000118.1:0-7151 GCA_041302385.1 Anaerolineales bacterium
TCAGGTCGAGCGGTTCGGGGTCAGCCTGGAAGCCAGCGGTCTTGCTCTTGGCCAGCGCCAGCAGGTCGTCGACCAGAGTGGCGAGCACTTCAAGTCGGGCGTCGACTCGATGCAGGATCTCGTGCTGCTGATCGGTAAGCTGGTCGGCGTGCTGATGCAGCAGGACGCGCAGCAGGCTTTGGGCGCCGCTGGTGGGCGAGCGCAGCTCATGGGTGACGGTGCGCACGAATTGTGCGCGCGCCTGGTCTTCTTCCTGCAACGCCTTGAAACTCATCGCGTTCTCGATGGCGGCGGCGCCCTGGCGGGCGATCGCCAGCAGGAATTCCGCCGACTGCTCATCGAAGGCACCTGCATCTCGGCTGTAGGCGCGCAGCACGCCGACCGGGCCGCGCCGGAGGGTGATCGGGGCCACAATCACGCTCATCAGCCGTTCGAGCTCCATTGCCACCGGGTATTGAATCCGGTTGTCGGTGAGCACATTGCGGATGATCACCACGCGCCCGGCGAGCGCCTCGCGGTCAAGCGGGCTCTTCGAAAGGAAGACCGGTCCTTTCTCCATATAGGCCCGGCTGAGCCCGTAAGAGGCCACCATGGGCAGGCGCTCGCTGCCTTCCTCCAGCAGGCGGATGGAGGCGCTGGGGGCGTGCAGCGCAAGCGCTGCGTTCTGCGCGAACCGGTCGAGCACTTCACCCAGGCTGAGCGTCGCAGAGAGCGCCTCGGCCGTGCGCAGCAAGGCCGTCACTTGCCGCTCGCGCCGGCGCAAGCGGCTCACCACATCGGTGGCCAGGATGACACTGGAGGCCGCCGCAACCGAGAACAGGCCGACTTGCGCTGTGACGTAGACCGGATCGAGATACAGATCTGGAGGAATCCCCGGGATCACATTGTAGTGGGGGAGTACGCCCTGGTACTCCAGCACGGCGATTGTCACCAGCGCCCCCAGTCCGATGGCCAGGTAGAGATACTGCGCCGGTGATGGCAGCAGGATGGTGACCAGCAGCATATGGATCCCGAGCAGCGGGATGGCGGGACTGGTGGCGCCACCGGTCAACTGCAGGAACACGGTAAGGGCCAGCCAGTCAAGCCCTACCTGGAGCAGGATGAAGCGCTGCAAGGAGCGGGCGGGGGGGCCGTCTGGATCGGCGCCGGCGCGCTGGATGAGCAGGCTGAGCAGTGCGTTGTAGGCCAGGATGGCTGCACCGACCCAGTACAGCTCAGGCGTCGGCAGCGGCAGACGCAGCACTGTGACGCTGACGAAGGCTGCCAGCAGGACCAGGCTGCCGGCCGCCCAGCGGGTCAGGATCAGCCGGCCGTTGGCGCGCGCCAGGTCAGCAGTATCAGTGAGCGTGGGTGACTGCGGGGCAGGCGGGCCTTCGGTCACCGATTTCCCCCGTAGCGGGCGGATGGAAGCGAGCGGCGTGCGATCAGGCCCTGCTGCCCAGCAGTTCCCTGACTTTGGTCAAGAACTTCTCTGGGTCGATGGGCTTGTCCATGAAGGCGTCGACCGGAAGGTAGTCATCGTCCGGGCCGAAGCGCAGGGGCGTCGTGCTGTGGATCGCCGTCAGCATCAGGATGGGGATGTGCGGCTTGTCCTGGTCGGACTTCTCCGACCCACGCAGTTGCAGGGCGAGTTGGAACCCGGCGGTGGCCGTATCCATCATCACGTCCAGCACAATCAGGTCAGGCTTCTCCGCCTGGGCCAGGGTCAGGCCGTCGGTTGGGTTGTTGGCGCTGATGACCTGATAGCCGGCGCCCTCCAGGCACATCCGATTGGCCAGCACCATGTCGGGGTCGTCATCGATAATCAGGATCTTCGCCATCGCAGCATCCATCCTTGTCGTGTAGGATCCGTTCTTGGATCGCGGCGCCCACGGCTGGCACGGCCAGCGCCACGCAATGGCTCAGGCCGGAGCCCCAGTCGATCGTCTCCGGCTGGACGCCGAAGAGAGTGACTCGTTCAGGCAGTCCATCCAGCGCCGCCGCAAGCTGAAGCGCTTCCTTCAAACCAGCGCTGTGCACCACGCCCGGCCTGAGCTCGCCTGCCAGCATGGGTTGCGTGACCTCGATGCTTCTCCACTCTCCGGGCGACAGCCCCATGTCGGCCGCATCGATGATCAGCGCCCGTCGCCTGCCTTGCAGGTACAGGCAGGTTTCCAGGCCGGCGAGCCCGCCGTCGAGGACCTCGACGTTTGCTGGCAGTTGGCCCCGCTCTGCAAGATCGAGCAGCACCGCCTGGCCGACGCCGTCGTCCCCCCGATCGGGGTTGCCGAGGGCGAGCACCAGCGTAGGGGCGGGCGGCGGAGAAGTCAAAGGCTGCCTCGCTCAGCTACTCAAACCGCACGTTCAGCATGTGCGCCGAGCATGAAATGCACGGGTCGTAGGCCCGCATCAGCATTTCCAGGTCCAGCGTGATCTCGCTCTGGCTCTTGTTGAGGATGGTCGGAACCAGCGAGCGCATGTCGTCTTCCAAATTTCCCATATTCTGCGCCGTGGGGATGACGCAGTTCGCACCAGAGATCCAGCCGTCCTGGATGACATAGTTGTGAATCAGTGTGCCGCGGGGCACCTCGCATCCCCCGACGCCTTCGCCGGAGAGTGTAGGCGGCTGCACCGGCGCCCGCCAGGTCACCCCGCTCTTCATCAGGCGCTCGGCCAGCTCGATCGAATCCTCGACGCAGTGGGCAATCTCGACGACCTGCGCCACGGTGTTGAGATACGGATTGACGCACTTGGGCGTCAGATTCAGGGCGCGGGCAGCTTCCTTGGCCTTGGGATGCAGCTGGGCGTAGTTGACGTTGAAGCGAGCCAGGGCGCCGACCATGTAGGATTGGCGCTTGTTCTTGGCGCGCTTGGCGGTCGAGTGAGGCACCAGGTACTCGTTGGTGACTTCGCGGTACTTCTCGACCGGCCATTCACCCCCGTCGGTGCTGGCCAGCTTGCCGTCGATGAAGCAGTACTCGTCGTCCTTGTGAAGGGCGACGAACTCGGTGTCCCGTTCGAAGGCTGGCAGCTTGAGCTTCTGGAACAGCTCGACGGTTGCGTCCACATCCGCCCGCACTGCCACCAGGCGGTCGCGCAGCTCCTGCAGCTGGGCGGTGGTCGGGAAGTGGGTGAAGCCGCCGACGGTCATGGCGATGGGGTGCGTGTGGCGGCCGCAGATCACGGCGCACAAGTCTCCGGCCAGCTTCTTCATGCGCAGGGCGCGCAGCACGACATCGGGAGCGGTCTTGGCGAGGGGGATCACGCTGCCCACGCCCAGCGCATCCGGCGCCACCAGCATGTAAACGTGCAGGATGTGGCTGTCGAGGATCTCCCCGTGGAAGTTAAGCTTGCGCAGCAGTACGGTCTGCTCGCTCGGCTCGACTCCCAACGCCTTCTCGGTGGCGCGCAGCGAGGCGGTGGCGTGGCCGACGGCGCAGATGCCGCAGATGCGCGAGCTGATATGGGAGGCTTCAGCGTAGGGGCGGCCCTTGAGCATGGCCTCAAAGAAGCGCGGCGTCTCCACGATTTCGAGGTCGCATTGCTTGAGCACGCCGTTCTGAACGTCCACCACGATGTTGCCGTGTCCTTCGACGCGGGTGACGTGGTGAACATCGATGCGAAAGGATGGATTAGCCATTCTTCGCCGCCTCCAGCTCCATCATCTGATAGGTCAGGTACATGGTGGTCTTGCGGTCGAACTCGTCGGGGGACATGCCAAACTCTGCCAGCACGTTCTTCATCGAAGCCAGGTTCGGGTGCGGGATCAGCCCGCGACATCCCTCACAGCCGTCGCCAAATGTCGGGCAGATGGCGTCGCACCCGCCTCGGGTGATCGGTCCCAGGCAGGTCAGGCCGCGTTGGTAGACGCACACGTTCTCTTTGAGCTTACACTCGACGCACACCGGAGAATCCGGCAGGACCGGCTTGCGGCCCTGCAGCAGCGCAGTGACCACGGAGATGAACTCGTTGCGATCGATCGGGCAGCCGGGGATCACGGCGTCGACCGTCACCACGGCGCTGATCGGGCGGGCGGGGTAGGTCTCGTACCAGTCGGCCTTGTCGCCGTAGACGTAGCGGCGCACGCTCTGCAGATCCTGGCGGTTGCGGATGGAGTTGACTCCGCCCAGATGGGCGCAGGTGCCCAGGGCGACCAGCAGGCTCGCCTGGGCGCGGATCTGCTTGAGCATGGCCTCGTCGCTCTGGCGGGAGATCGAGCCTTCAACGAACGCCACCAGGTAGTCGTCGCCTTTCTCGCTCATGGCTTCACGGAAACGGACGATCTCGACGGCATCCAGCAGCTCGGGATGCGTCTGCAGCGAATCGACCACGGTCAGCTGGCAGCCCTCGCAGCTGGTGAACTCGAAGAATGCAACTTTGGGTCTGGCGCCCATCACAGCGCCTCCTCAAGGTGCTTGATCTCGGCGTAGCTGAACGCCGGTCCCGACTGGCAGGTGTACAGGTGGTTGATCTGGCAGTGGCCGCACTTGCCGACGCCGCACTTCATGCGGCGCTCCAGGCTCATCCAGATGTTGCCCTCACTCAAGCCTTTGCCGAGCATCTCCATCAGCACGAAGCGGTACATCGCCGGTGGGCCGACCGTGATCCCGACCGTGTTGCGGGGGTAGATCTCGATCTTGGGGAAGAGGGTCGTGATCACCCCGACGTTGCCCTTCCAGCTGTCGTCGCCGCGGTCGACGGTCACATGTACATCCACGTCGCCGCGCGTCTGCCATTGCTGAACCTCGTCCATGAACAGCAATTCCGACGGGTCGCGGGCGCCATACAGGATGATCACCCGTCCGAACTTGCCGCGTTCATCCAGCACCTGGTTGATCAGCGAGCGCAGCGGGGCCATGCCCAGTCCGCCGGGCGCGAACAGGATGTCCTTGCCGTGGAAGCGCTCGTAAGGGAACCCTCGGCCGAACGGCCCCCGGATGCCCAGGCTGTCCTTGGGACCCAGCTGGTGCAGCACCGAGGTCAGATCGCCGGCGCGGCGCACACACAGCTCGAAGGTGCCGTTGCTGCGGCTGGGCGAGGAGGAGATGCTGATCGGGGCTTCGCCCACGCCCAGCACGGAGACCTCAACGAACTGGCCGGGGCGGTGATTGAGCGAAACCCCCCGCGGCAGTTCGATGGTGAGCAACTTCTCGGTGTTGGCCATCGGCCGGGCGTCGACGATGCGCGCCGGGGTCGGCAGATAGATGGAAGGCGACTCGAGGGTCTGCTTGAGGGTGGTGCTCATGACTTCACCTCGGCCGGCGCGTTCTGAGGCTGGCGGTGGTACAGGGCGTTGAGCGTACCTACCATGGTGATGTCCACCAGGCAGGCCTGACCGCAACGGCCGCAGCCGACGCACCCGAGCAGGCCGAAGGCGTCGGTCTGATACTTGCCTTTTCGGAAGAAGCGATGGCGCTGGCGCTCGGCGCGGCTGCTGCGGAAGTCGTGGCCGCCGGCAACGGTGGCGAACTTGTCCAGTTGGCACGAGTCCCAGGTCCGAACGCGCCGCCCGGCATCCAGCGTCAGATCGATCTCGTCGCTGACGTTGAAGCAGTAGCAGGTGGGACAGACATTCGTGCACATGGCGCAGGCCAGGCAGCGTTCTCCCAACTCATCCCACAGCTTGCTGTCATAGCTGACCGAGAGCAGGCTGGGAAGCTCGGTGACATCGAAATCGAGCCGCAACGGGAAACGCGGCCACTTCTCGCTCAGCACCCGATTCACCCGGTGGACGTCCTCATCCGTCGCCTCACGTGCGGGCTTGAAGCCCTCGAGCAGTCGGGCGCCGCGCTCGGTGTCGACGTCGACGGCGTATTCATCCCCCAGGTCTGTCAGGTGCAGGTCGAAACCGTCGGTCGCCGAGAGGGTCCCCATGCTCTTGCAGAAGGAGTGCTCCATGCAGGGCACCAGGCACTCGATGCTCACCAGAAGTGTGTTGGCGCGGTGGGCCTGATAGTGCTGATCGGTGTAGCCATTCTGGAAGACCCGGTCCAGCAGATGCATGGCGTGCAGATCGCACGTGTGCACGCCGAGCACAACGGTGGGCCGGGCGTCCAGCCTGGGCGTGATCTCGCTGCTGCCCTTCTTGAAGCTGAACAGCTCCTCGACCTGTGGGAATAGGTACTTCTTCGGCGGGATCACCGTGGTCGCATAGCCGAGCTCGAGCTCGGAGCTGGAGCGAATCTCGCCAAACACGTGCTGACCGTGCAACGGCTTCGGCCCGACAACACGGTACCCGGCACACAGCTGGTCTACCCAGGCCGGCAGGGCCGCCTTCGGGATCACTCTAAGGCTCATAGCAGGCGCGGCTCCCTTCTTGGCGAACGAATTCTGTCGAGACGTTCGACGTCGCCTCAGTGTACGCTGTCGGATGCTTGCGCCAACATAACGACTTTCCTCCAATACAACCGAGACATGTCATGCCGGAACATGCCGGGTTTCGGCCAGCCTCACGCACCGGCGCTCGCTGTCGGGTTATGCCGGGCAAAGGGGCCCCGGTAGGGGCCCAGCCGGGTCCAGCCCTGGATCGTAGGGTGCGTCGCCTGGGGGTTGAGTCGGCTGGGCAATTCAGGCGTTGCGTAGGATTGGGCGTGGCAGCGGGAGGCCACCCGCAGGCGTCGGCCTGGCCGCTGGCTAGCGTCGGAGCCTGGAGGTGAGCTTGCGGGAAAGCGCCTGCGCCCTGGGCAGGCTCTCGGTGGCCATGAACAGGATCATGCCGAATCCCAAGAGGGTGTTGGTCAGCAAGAAGAAGGTCAGCTCCTCCAGCGGGAGCGGGCCGAGCAGCAGCCATCCGAGCGATTGGCTGGCGGCGATCGACCAGGTGCCGGCACCCAGCGGGATGATGTCGGCCAGGGCGAGGTAGGCCGTGGGGAGCAGGATGGCGGCTGCGGCCAGACGCCAGCGCCGGAAGAGTGCGTCCAGGCCGAACGCCAGTTGCAGGGCGATCGGCGGCAGCGCCCAGACCAACTGTAGCGCGAGGTAACGCGTCGGTTGGATCGGCAGCACCAGGCTGAGTGCAGCCGCCAGCCAGAGGGCCAGCATGGTGGCCAGTACCAGCCACCGGTAGAGCCGAGGGACTGACTTGAGGGGCGGGTCACGATCGAGGCGGCGCGCCAGCCAGATCAACCACAGCCCGGTGACCAGGCTCTGCACGACGAAGAAGAGATACTCTT
>JBFYRF010000149.1:0-5854 GCA_041302385.1 Anaerolineales bacterium
GCGGCCACATCGTGCGGCGGACCATGATCGCCGCCGGACTGTTCATGCTTCTCGAAGCAGCCATCGGAGCGGGCCTGGTCGTATTCGGGCTGGTCGCCGGCAACACCTCGGCTGCACGTGCGGTCGTCGGCGCACTGCATCTCGCCAACACCTACCTGCTATTGGCGGCGTTGACCCTGTCGGCGATCTTCGGTGGGCAGTCGGCCTCACCCATCTGGCGCCTCGAACGGCGTGTGGTCGCGCAGGGTTCGATCAGTCTGGGCTTGCTGCTGCTGGTCGGCATGACCGGCGCGGTCACCGCACTGGGAGACACGCTGTTCCGTCCGGAGTCGCTGGCCGCCGGGATTGCTCAGGAGTTGGCGCCCGCCTCACACCCGATGGTGCGCATGCGCCTGATCCATCCCGGGGTAGCCGTGCTGGCAAGTCTGCTGACGGCCTACTATGCATGGGTGCTGAACGAATTCCGCCTTCGTCCGGTTGCGCGGCGGAGGACGCAGATGATCTGGATCCTGCTCGCGGTGCAGTTGATCGCCGGCGCCATCAACGTCCTGCTCCTGGCGCCATTGGGCCTGCAGGTGATTCACCTTCTTCTCTCGGACCTGATCTGGATCCTGGTGGTTGCGCTGAGCGCTCAGGTCTTGACTGAACCGAGCTGAGGCCAGCCCCTGGGAGAAAGCGAACCGCCGGACGTGGGGGGACATCCGGCGGTTCTTGATTGTTCGGGGGCCCTGCCGTCCGTGCAGGGGGACACGTGTACGGCAGGCTTATTCCCCCTCACCCGGTGCCCGATACCAACACGATGTTTTTTGGGCCCGTGCCCAGATAATAGCACAATATCTATCCAAATTGATTAATGCCCGCTAAGTAGGTTTTGTGCGGCGTGGGCTGCGGGAAGCCTGGAATTCCTGCAGTAGCGCCGCGTTTTCCTGTTCGGAGAGCGGCGAGTCGGGCTTGTCTGGAGAGGACGAGGCTGAGATTGAGACGGACGCTTGCAGTTGGCGCAGGAAGGCCGCGCTCGTTACGGCCTTGGCGCCGGCCCGCCGGGCGGCGGTTGCCACCTCGCCGTCCGACGACACGACACTCCAATTGCGCGCCTCGCCCCGCAGCCGCTGCAGGTGCGCGCGGATGGCGCGATCGGCACTGGAGGTCTGTGTCACGAAGTGCACGGTCAGCCGACCCAGGCGAGGGGGGTCGGCGCGCCCGGGCGAACGCCGGTCGAAGTAGACGGTGACCGCCTTACCCGAAGTGGCGCAGAAGCGCTGCAGCCGGGCGATCAGCTCGGCTTCGTCGTCGGGGTCTTCCAGCCTGTGTCCCGGCATGCTGCCGATCAGGTTGTGGCCGTCGATCAGATAGGGCATGTCTGGTAGGCACCAACCGTCGGGGGCGGCGTCAATCGCGATCTTCGGCGCAGGTGGTGTCGCCGCCCGCGCTCCTATGCTATCATGCGCCGCTGTGGGCAGCGTGCGCAAGGCGACCTGGCGACAGTACTGGGCGTTTCTCGGCCTCAATGTGTTGGTCTCAGCCGCGACCACGCTGCTGGTCCTCACGCTGTGGGGGCGGCCGCCCCCATCTCCCCCCGCCACCCTGCTGCCGACTTTGGCGGTGGCCGAACGACTGGCGAGCGTCATCCCCACCGCCAGCGAAACGCTAGCACCGACCCCGACGCCGGTCACGTACGTTGTGCAGTCCGGCGACAGCCTGATGTCTATTGCCCAGTCGCTTGGGGTGTCGAGTGATGTGTTGATGGCGCTGAACAAGCTGAAGAACGCAGATAGCCTGGACGTGGGGCAGATCCTGCTCGTGCCCACGCCCAAGAGCGGCCGAGCGCCGACCGAAACGCCTGAGCCGCGCGCCACTGCCCTGCCGACCGTCACCCCGCTCTCCGACTCGCAGGCACCGCGCGTGGAAATCCGGGGGGTGGACGGCGTGGGAACCCTGGAGACCGAGGCCATCCGCCTGCTCAACACCGGGGGTGTGGCGCGCATGGCTGGCTGGACGCTGGATGACGGACGCGACCACGTCTACGTCTTTCCGGGCTTCACACTTCATAATGGGGCGGTCAGCGTGAACACGCGCCTGGGGACGGACACCGTGATCGACCTGTTTTGGGGAATGACGGAGCCCATGCTCGCCTCCGGGACGATCATCACGCTGCGCGATGATGAAGGCAATGTGCAGTCGACTTTCAGCATCCCCTGAGGACCGGGCGCAGACACTGCCCTACCGGCTCGCCTGAGCAGCCGAGAGGCATTGGGCAGGAATCACCGCTGAACGCAAGCTCGAGGAGGCGCTGCAATCCGGCGCCTGCATTGACCCCCCGGGGTCAGGGCGCCTGCTTCCTGGTGCCGCCTTCCGAAGAGGCGGGATCCCGCGCTGCATCTGTCGCGATGCGTGGTGCACTTCCAGCCCGTCTTCCGTTGCAGGGCAGGTTCTGCTTGCGGTGCATCGCGCTGCATGCTCGACGGCACGCAGCGCGAGGGCGCCGGGTCGCGCGTCGCCAGGACGGTGGCGGAGGCCAGCTGACTGATCGCGACGCACAACGTCAGGGCAGCGGCGTTGGCCCGGCACTCGCCGCACTTGTCGCTCGAGCGTGAGCTGGCCCGCCGTCCGTCGTGAACGCTCGTGTGAGGACGCGCACGCCGGGCGCTCCGCCTCCGCAATGCCACGCACCTTCGCCGCATATCCTGCAATCGACCGTCGGCGGAGGCGGCCGCGGACTGCCTGCAGGTGCACGGACCCGGCCAAGAATCGTCCGCAACTTGCGCCGCCTCTGAGCGTCTGATACACTCCGCCCGCCTTCGGGGTCTCCATGGAACAAGCCCTCTACCGGCAGTGGCGTCCAAAGAACTGGGAAGAAGTCGTCGGGCAGGAGCACGTGGTGCGCGCGCTGCGCAATGCCGTGCGGGCGGAGCGTGTGGGTCATGCATACCTGTTTGCCGGGCCGCGTGGCACCGGCAAGACCACCCTGGCGCGCGTGCTGGCCAAGGCGGTCAACTGTCAGGCGCCCTCTCCCGCCGATCGGCCGTGCAACGACTGTGAAAATTGCCAGGCGGTGAACGAGGGCCGTTTCCTCGATCTGATCGAGATCGATGCTGCCTCCAACACGAGCGTGGAGGATGTGCGCGACCTGCGCGATCGCATCAACTTCGCCCCGAACCGCGGCCGCTTCAAGGTTTACATCGTCGACGAGGTTCACATGCTGTCGACGGCGGCGTTCAATGCGCTGCTCAAGACGCTGGAGGAGCCGCCGCCGCACGCCATCTTCGTCCTGGCCACCACCGAAGTGCACAAGATCCCGGCCACGGTGCTTTCGCGTTGTCAACGGCATGAGTTCCGCCGTCTGCCGGTGGCGTCGATCGAGGGTTACCTGCAGCAACAGGTGCAGGCACAGGCGATGAGCGTCGAGCCGGCCGTGCTGCATCTGATTGCCCGTCAGGCGACAGGGAGCCTGCGCGACGCCATCTCCCTGCTCGATCAGCTGGTGTCCACCGGTGATGCCGTCACGCTGGACTTTGCCCGGGCGGTGTTGGGGACGGCGTCCAACGAGTGCGTCGTCGGGATCGTGCGGGCCATCGCCGAGAAGGACGTGGCGCGGGGTCTGGAGAGCATCAACCTGGCGCTGGACTCCGGCGCCGACCCGCGGCAGCTGGCGCGCCAGGTTGTCGAATATCTGCGGGGGTTGCTGCTGGTGCAGAGCGGCAACGCGGACCGGGTCGATGTGCCGGAGGACGTGGCCGAGGAAATGCTGCCGCTGGCGGAGCGCCTATCCCTGACCGAGCTCCTGGCAGCCTTGCGGGTGTTCTCGCGCGCGGCGGCCGAGACGCGCGGCACCTGGCAGCCGGGCCTGCCGCTCGAACTGGCGCTGGTCGAAGCTGCTCGCCCGCGGGCGGTGCTCCAGCCGGACAGCAGCGCCCCGGCGGCGCCCGCCGCGCCGCGGGTCGCCCCAACCCAAGCCAAGCTGGCGCCGCCCTCTCGAGGACTGGACAAGGCCGCCGAGGCGGATTCCGCCAGGGCTCAGGCCGACAGATCAGCGCAGACCGGCCCCGTGCCGCATGCCGCGTTGCTCGATCGCTGGCGGGACGTGCTCAAGGCCGCCTACGGGCGGGATCCGCGCGCCCAGGCGCTGCTGAACTCGTGCAAGCCGTTGGGAATCGAGAAGGGCATGGTGGTACTGGCATTCTCGAGCGATCTCTTGCGTGAGAAGATGGAGAAGGGGCACAATCTGGCTTGCGTCCAGGAGGCGCTCCAAGAAGTGATGGGAGAGCCTCTTGGCGTTCGCTGTATTCTGGCGCGGGAGCCCGCCGTGAAGCAGGCGGCGCGGGAGCCTGAGGACGCCCGGCCGGCCGAGCCGGTTGAGGAAGGGGGAATGGTGGCGACTGCCATTCGCGACCTGGGCGCGCAGGTGATGGACGTCAAGCCGCTGCCGCCGGAGGGGAATGCCTGAGACCATTCCAGGCATTCCTGTGTTGGCTGGAGAGGAGCCGCTCGTCATGCCCCCCAATCCCAAAGACCTGATGGCGCAGGTCCAACGCCTGCAGACCGAGCTCGCTAAGGCGCGCGAGGAACTCGCCCAGGAGACGGTCGAGGTCAGCGTTGGCGGCGGTGTCGTTCGCCTGGTGATGTCCGGCACCCAAGAGTGCCGCAAGGTAAGCCTCGATCCCGCTGTGGTGAAGCCCGAGGAAGTCGACCTGTTGCAGGACCTGTTGCTCGGGGCGGTCAATCAAGCCATTCACGAGTCGCAGCAGCTCGCCGCCCGACGCCTGGGCCCGCTAACCGGGGGCCTGGGCGGCCTGTAGCGCCGGAGACCACGCATGGCGGAAACCATCCCGCGCTCCGTTCAGCGTCTGATGGAGGCGCTGGGTCGGCTGCCGGGCATCGGTCCCAAGACCGCCTCCCGCCTGACCTATCATCTGCTGCGCTCGTCGCAAGCCGAGGCCGAGGAGCTTGGTCAGGCGGTGCTTGAGCTCCACCGGGAAACCGGCGAGTGTCCGGTGTGTTTCAACATCATGCAGGCCGGGGTGCCGACGTGTGGACTGTGTTCGGATCCGGCGCGCAACGACCGCGTCCTGTGTGTGGTTGAGGACGCCCTGGATGTGCTGGCGATCGAGCGCACCGGGGCATTCACCGGCCGCTACCACGTCCTGCAGGGGGCGATCTCGCCGGTGGAGGGCGTGGGTCCGGAGGACCTGAGGATTGAGGAATTGGCGATCCGCCTGTCCTCCGGCGGTGTGGAGGAGGTGGTGGTAGCCACCAACCCGACGCTGGAAGGAGAGGCGACGGCCATGTACCTGAAGCGTCGCCTGCAAGGTATTCCTGTGCGCGTGACCCGGCTGGCGCGCGGCCTGCCTTCCGGGGGTGACCTGGAGTACGCCGATGCGCACACCCTGACGCGGGCGCTCGAGGGCCGGGCGGAGCTCTGACCGCCGGCCGAGGAGGTCGATCATGCGAAGTGGAGCTCTCTGCCTGGCGGTTCTGGCACTGGCCGGCCTGACCGGGTGCAACTTCCCGGCCGGCGTCGCCGCGCCGACGGATCTGCCGCCGACCCCATTCGCTGCGCCGGCAACTTACGAGGCCAGCAGTACGCCGGCGCCGACGCTCGTGCCCACCGAGGCGCCGCCAATCCCGACGACGCAGCCAACCGAGACTCCGCAGACCGCGGTGACCGAGCTGCTCGTCAGTCCACTGGTGGGAGATGTGATCTGCCGCTTCGGGCCCGGAGGAGAGTACTCCGTGGAGGCCAAGATCTCGACTGGGGTGCAGGTGACGGCGAGCGGCCGCAATACCGAGGCGAGCTGGCTGCGGGTCGACAATCCGGCCCTGGCAGGCAAGCTGTGCTGGGCGCCGCGGGCCGAGC
>JBFYRF010000157.1:0-5783 GCA_041302385.1 Anaerolineales bacterium
CGTGCGCCGCCGTTCCGCAGGCCGTGATCACGATCTTGCGGATGGCGGCGGCGCTGTCCGGGGTCAGTCCCAGCTGGGGCAGCAGGACGCGCGCCTCGTCGAAGTCCACCCGCCCGCCGATGGTGTCAGTCGACGAGCGCACCTGCTCATGGATCTCCTTCTGCATGAAGTGCTTGTACTCGCCCTTTTCGGCCGCCACGGGATCCCACGCTACGTTGTGGACGGTCGGCCGCACGCTCGCCCCATCCATCGTCTCGATGGCGTAGTCATGCTGCCGCACGATCGCCATTTGCCCCGGGTCCAGGAAGACCATGCTGCGGGTGTGCTCGAGGATGGCGGGGATGTCGGAGGCGATGAACATCTCCTCCTGGCCAATGCCTAAGACCACGCCCCCGGCGTTCCCCAACCGGGCGGCAATGATCTTGTCCGGTTCGTCCGCCGAGAGCAGCACGATCCCGTGGGCGCCCTTCAGCAGCTTGAGCGTCCGCCGGGCCGCATCCGCCAGGTCATGTCCCAGGGCGAGGAACTTCTCGACCAAGTGCACGATGACCTCGGTATCGGTGTCCGAGCCGAACTCGACCCCTTCGGCGAGCAGTTCCTCTTTGAGCGGAAGGAAGTTCTCGACGATCCCGTTGTGCACCACCACCACACGGCCGGTCGATCCGAGGTGGGGGTGCGCGTTGCGCGCGCTCGGCTCGCCGTGGGTCGCCCAGCGCGTATGCCCGATGCCAACCTGCCCGGTCACCGGATCGCTCGCCAGCAGCGCGCCCAGGCGGTCCAGCTTCCCCGCTTGGCGCCGCACCTGGATCCCCCCATCCTGAATGACCGCCAGACCGGCAGAGTCATAGCCGCGGTACTCGAGCCGCTTCAGCCCGGTATAGATGATCGGCGCGGCGTCACGCGCGCCGACGTAGCCGACGATGCCACACATGCAGCGCCTCCTGCGTACCCATAGTTTACGGTGTGTGCGCCCTTCCAGCCGGTTTGCCCGACCGGTCACCCGGTCGGTCTTGTCGGCTGGTTTTGCCTGGCATGGTGCGGGCTGTGGCTGGCCCGGAGGGCATCCGCTGATCTCTCGATGTTCCCGGGGGTCCGGTGGAGAGCCGCACCCTGCTTCCGGTTAGCCCCGCCCCGCGGCGGGGAACCCTCGCCTCGTCACCCCGTTAGGGGCCATGCGCTGCCATGCGAGTGCGCCTTCGTGCTCCGTCGAACCTCCACCTGTCGTCTCTCCCCGATTATACCGAAGCCCAGCGTCCATGATCTGGGCCGTCAGGAGTTGGCTATGCGAATTCCAGCGTAGCATGCGTCGCCCTGGTCAGGTCGTGGTAGTAGCCACGCCGCGCTTCGGGCAGCATCGCTGCCAGCACATACATCGCCTCATCCGTCATCTGGCGCAGCTCGTCCCGCTCCGGGGTCCGTCCAAGCGGACGGAAGCGGAACGGCTTGCCAATGCGGATCTGGGCCCCGATGCCCCGCCAGGCCGCCGACGTCCAGGGTGCCGGGAAACCCTCGGTGCCTTCGACGGCTACCGGCACGATCGGACTCCCGCTGCGGTGCGCCATGTAGGCAATCCCCTCGCGCGCATGGATCAGCGCTGGAGATCGTGTTCCTTCTGGGGCCACCAACACCACCTCCCCCGCAGCCAACACCGCCAGCGCCCGCCGCACCGCATCCCGATCGAACCCCTCGCGCCGCACCGGTATCACCTGCCACAGCCGCGGCGCCCAACCCATCACGGGGATGTCGTAGACCTCGATCTTCGCCAATGGAACCACGTTGCGCGGCACCACGGCCAGGACGGCAACCGGGTCGATGAAAGCAATGTGGTTGATCATCAGGATCGCCGCCCCGCGCGGGGGCAGGTTGTCCAGGCCCTCGATGCTCCCCATCTTAACGGCGAGCGGGAATAGCACCCGGCGAAGCACCCACCGATAGACGTTGCGCCTTCCCTCCATCCGTCCGTGATCGTAGCTGGCGGCCAGTCCTCGCGGCATCACCGCCGCCGACCTTCGCGATGCATCCATGCTTCCCTACCTGCTCAACTTCGCATGACCTTCGGCCAAGTGCAGCACCTTCTCGACAACCTCTTCGATCGTGAGCGCGGTCGTGTCCAGCACAACCGCATCGTGCGCCGCCTTGAGCGGCGCCAGTTCGCGCGTCGAGTCCAGCCGATCCCGCTCCCTCACACCTTCCAGGATGTGGGCCAAGTCCGCCGGCTGCCCCCGTGCGGCGAGTTCGTTCGCTCGACGGCGGGCCCGCTCTTCAACGCTGGCGTCCAGATACACCTTGAGATCCGCCTCTGGAAGCACCACCGTCCCGATGTCCCGACCGACCATCACCACGTCGCCCCGCGCGCCGATCTGCCGCTGCAAGCCGGTCATCGCCCGGCGCACTCCGGCGTACTTCGACACCTGCGACACGTCTGCATCGACCTGACCCGCCCGGATTGCCCAGGTCACGTCCTGCCCGTCGAGGAACACATCACACAGCCGGCCATCGGGCTTCGAGGCCGGCCTGGCGTCGATGTGCACGTGGGCTGCCAGCTCGGCCACCTGCGATTCTGCGCCTGGGTCGATCCCCGCCTGTTGGGCAGCCAGCGTGACGGCCCGGTACATCACCCCTGTATCCAGGAAGAGGTACTCCAGCGCCTTGGCGACACGCTGCGCAACCGTCGACTTCCCGGACGCCGCCGGGCCGTCAATGGCGATTGTCCTGGCGCGAGTCATGGGCAACCGGGCCTCATGGCTGCACGCTCGCCCCGGGCAGTAGGTCCGGCTCGACCAGATCGGTCCGGACGAGAAGCACCCAGCGGTCCTGATCCATGGGAGCCACGCCACGGAAATACCAGTTGAGCAGCCCCGAGGGCAGCAGGCCGGGCCATCCCCAGGAGGCCCGTGTTGCCAGGCTCTGGCCGCGATACTCTGCTCGCAAGGAGGGGGCGTGGAATTCGTAGTCCACCTCAGGCAGCAAGACAATGCCAGGCGAATCGGTCGCGGCCGAGGGCAGCCATTCCACCGGCGCATGGCGAAGGCTCCAAGCCATCGAGGCCGGAAGTTCACCATACACCTGCACGGTCACTGGATCAGCGGATGTGCGGCGGGCTTCGGCAACAGTGGCTATGCTCTTGGCCATCAGGCGCTGCCCGATCGTCGCGGTCGTGCGCGCGGCGAGTTCTTGACCGGTGCTGGCCCAGGCGCTGAAGTTCAGCCGCCAGATGGCGGTCACACCCAGCAGCAATAACACGGTCACCACGACCCAGCCGGTCACGAGCCGCGACTCTCGCCACGACCAGCCCAGCCCGATCAGCACAGCCATCAGCCCAACCATCAAGAGAGCGGCGATTGCCAGGAGCAATTGCTGCCCTGCCCCGAGGACCGGCGTGGTCAGCGCCACTGCCCCCCCGGAGTAGCCGACGAGCTGTAGCCCGCCGAACAACAGGACCAACAGCATGGCCAGACCCAAACCCAGGCGCGTCGGCCAGGATTCCCGGTCCCTCAGATCGAACAGCAGTTCGGCCAGGGGAAGCCCGGCCAGCATGGAGGCGGCGGTGGTGGGCCAGATGAGCATCTGAAACGACCGCCCCGGATAGATGATGGCGACCGCCAGGCTGCCGAGCATCCAGCACGTGAGCCACCCGCCCACCGCGCTGCGCCGGGCAGAGGCCCTCAACATCCCGGCCAGCCCGAGCACCAGCCACAGCGGCTGGTAGATGGCGAACGCGCCCAGCAGCGTGAGCCCGGAGACTGACGGTACGCTTGTCCAGCCTGCCAGCCAGGAACCCAGCGCGCCCAGTCCCGCCGGCAGCCCTGAAAGCACCAGCCCGAACGCCGTCGAGGCCAGCAGGAACGAGACGAGGGCCGTCGTCCCAACCACCCGCCAGTCACGGGTCGCGCCCGGCGGCAACGGGTCTACGACGCGCTTGCGCAGCGCCAGGTAGAGCAGACTGCCCAGGGCAACGCCAGCGAGCCCGAGAATCGCATCCGGACCGGCGGCAGCCGCCGCACCCAGACAAACCCCCAGCGCCAGATTGGCACGGGACGACGATGGCCAGGCGAGGTGGCCCGCCAGGGCGAGGCTGATCGCCAGCAAGCCCAGCATCCCCCCAGCAGGGGCACGCGAGGCCGTGATCAAGAACGGCGCGCCGGCCAGCATCCAGGCGCCGAACAGCGCAGGCCATCGGCCCAGCGGGCGCCGCAGCAGCCACGCAACCAGGACCAGCAGCGTGCCCGCCAGCGCACCTAGCAGCCGGGCACTGCCATCCGTCAGGCCCGTCACCTGGAAGAGGAGACTCGTCCAGGCATGGTAGATGGGATTGGCAGCTGCAGCCACCGCCTCAGGGATTGGCAGGGCAAGCGGCAAGCCGCTGGCGACGGCGGCCGCCAACGCCTGCGCCGCCTGCTCGTCCCCCAGCACCGGCCAAGAGGGCTTGGCAAGGCGCAGCACGCCGGCCATGAGCAGCGCGCCCGCGTAGGCGAGTATTTCGAGGTTGAGCGTCAACTGTCGCTTCATCACAATCCCCGCCCTGTGCGTGTGGCGTAGATCGTCACCTGATCGGTGGTATAGATGAGGTCCATGACCGCCTCGAACTTGGCCAGCGCCTGGGGTGTCAGCGCAAACGCCTGCCGCTCCAATGGCCCAATGTATACGTAGTCGATGCCGTAGGCGCCCAGCAGGTTGGCCAACTCCGCAGGATCGCGGGTCTCGTACAGCCGCCGCAGGTCCTGCATTCGCGTACCTTGCGGCGCCATGCTGCCGCGCCACTGAAGCTCATGGAATTCCCAACCCAACACACTCTGCAGGCCGGTGTGCGTGGCGATCCGGCCGAACTCGGTGTACGAGCCACCGGGGGCCTCGGCAATCACACCCGCCGGCAGGAACGCCCGAATCCACTCGATGGCGGCAGCATCCTCGGGCTTGTCGGCAGCCAGGTGAGCCGTCCCATCCAGGGTGAAGCCGCGCGGCGGCTGAAAGCCGCTGGCCTTGGTCCAGGTGGCCAGGAGCGGATACACCAGGCTGAGCACCAGCGGCAGCAGCGCCAGGGCGCGCAGAGCTCCTCTCCAGGACGATTGCCGCGGCCACAGCTCGGTCGCCACATAGGCTGCCGCCAAACCCAGCAGCACCCAGGCGGCGTAGTAGAACTTGAAAACCGTGTTCATGCGCGTGCCGAACAGATCCTTCAGGTAGACGAATTCGGGCCCGAGGATCAGCAGCAGACCGACAGCGGCCAGCGCCAGCACGAACGGCGCAGAGGGGGTGAAGCCATCACCCGCCGGCCGAAGTCGCCAGCGACGGAACAGGATGACTGCCAGGCCGAGTCCCGCGCTCAGCGTGAGCGGCGTCAGGATCGCCAGCAGCCGGCGCACGATCGCCGTCTGCAGGGCCTGCTCGGTCGAGTCCGCCGCCAGCTGGTTGAGCGCCTCGGTCACCAGCCCCGGCTGCGCCGCCATGGCCGCTCCGGCCAGCAGCAGCGAGAGCAGCCACAATCCTAGCGGCAGGCCCACGGCCATGGCCAGCACGATGCGGGTATCCCTGCGCGACCAGCCCTTGGCCGCCCGCCACACCAGCCAGACAGCCAGCGGAATCAGCAGCACGCCGAACATGACCAGCAATTGAACGAAACGCGACGGGAAGAACAGATTCGGCAGTACGCCTCCCGCCTGAGAGGTGAAGGTTGGATACCAGGGCAGGAACAACAGCACACCGAGCACAAGCACAGTGACGACAGAACTCGTCGCCGGCAGCAAGATCTCCTTCCAGCCCTCACCCGTGGACCTCCACAGCAG
>JBFYRF010000159.1:0-5474 GCA_041302385.1 Anaerolineales bacterium
GTGCCCGTGCAGATGCACGGGCACCACTTCGACCCGACCTGAAAAGGAGGAGGGAGGAAAAGTGCGTCGCCGAGCCGGTCAGGCGAAGGGATCGAACCCTGGCAGCGTCCCGGCCCAGCAGCAGGTCGGCCGGTCCATCGCATTGCACTGCAGCCCCAGGCTGCAGCGGTGGCCCAGCACCCGCGGCGGCTGATCCGGCAGGATGTCCGGCGGGTAGACCAGCTGTGCCTCCAGGACCACGGATTCGTGGACCCGCTCACAGAAATCGCGCTGGACGGGTCGCCATTCGATCCAGGGCATCCCGACCTCCTTCGCCCGAAGCATGCTGGATTGCCCCGATTCTACCGGGGCCCGGTGGGGGCCGAAGTGCCCTCTGTCACCCCCAAAGATGACGCTTTTCCTCTGATTCGACCGGCCCCTATCCCTAGAACTGGAACCTGCGGCGCAGCGGCGCCACACGCCGCTGGTAGTTGACCACGAACTCCTGCAGGCGCTCTTCCAGGCCCTGGAAGTCGGGCGAGGCCACGGCAAAGTCCATCGTGTTCTGATCGGGCGCAATGAACCCCGTCAGGCGCAGCGGATAGTCACCATACGCGGTATGCCACGCCTCCGCCATCTTCAGGCCAAGCCGCTCCATGGCGGGCACGAACTCGCCCAACACGAAGCGGAAATACGCCTCGCGCCGATCCGGCATCGGGTCATAGGTCAGCAGCAAGATCACGGGGTACTCGTCGCCGCGGGCGTTCATCCCAGCGACTCGGGGCGGCCGGCCTGGGCGGGCTGTGGCTTCCACACGCCGGGGATGTGCAGACCGCAGCCCGGGCAGCAATCGTCGGGGGTCAGGGAATTGGAGAGCACGAAGAAGCCGCGGCGCTCAATCAGCCGGCGGTGGCAGTTGGGGCAGCTCGTCGTCTCGTAGTTGTTCACCGATCCCGGCAAGTTGCCGGCGTACACGAAGCGCAGGCCGGCCTCCTGCCCGATCTCCGCCGCCCGTAGCAGGGTTGCCGCCGAGGTGCTGGGCGTGTCGCTCATGCGATAGTCGCTGTGGAACGCCGTGACGTGCCAGGGGATGTCGGGCGACACCCCGGCCAGGAAGCGGCCGGCGTCCATCAGTTCCTCCGGGCTGTCGTTCAGCCCGGGCACCACCAGCGTCACGACCTCGACCCACAGGCCCATGGCGTGGGCGCTGCGGATCGCCGACAGCGTGGCCTCGAGGGTTCCTCCCAGTTGGCGATAGGTCCGGTCGCGCATTGCCTTCAAATCGATCTTGATCGCGTCCAGGTGGGGGTGCAGATAATCGAGGCCGCGCGGCGTGGCGTTGCCATTCGATACGAAAGCCGTTTTCAGGCCATGGGCTCGCGCCAGACGGAAGATCTCCACCGCCCACTCCGTGGTGATCAGCGGTTCGTTGTACGACGAAACGACGATCGCAGCCCCGGAGCGTACCGCCGCGGCTGCAACCTGCTCGGCGGAGATCGGATGGATGTAGGCGCCGACGCCATCGCACGCCGGATCGCGCAGCGCCTGCGAGGTCAACCAGTTCTGGCAGTAGCCGCAGTGGAAGTCACAGCCAAGCATCCCGAATGTCAGGGCGTGCGAGCCGGGGAGCAGATGGAAGAACGGCTTCTTCTCGACGGGGTCGTTCTGCAGGCTGGCGACATAGCCGTGAGGGACTCGCAAGACGCCGCCGGAGTTGAAGCGCACCTTGCAGATCCCGCGCCGTCCCGGGCGGATCAGGCAGTTGTGACCGCAGGCAAAGCATCGGACCGCTTGATCGGGCAGGCGCTCGAATAACACCCCCTCAGCGGTCAGGCTGTCCAGTTCCTCCGCCAGGCTCGGCATTTTCCCCTCCGCGGCATTATAACATCCGGCACTCTTCGGCCGCGGTTGGTAGAATCGCTGCATGATCTCTGTCGTCATCCAGGCCGGCGGCGAGTCGCGCCGCATGGGTCAGGATAAGGGGTTGGTGGAGTTGGCCGGCCGGCCGCTGGTGCAGCGCGTGCTCGATCGCGTCGGCCAGTTGGGCGACGAGGTGTGGATCACCACCAACCGACCCCAAGCCTACGCCTTCCTCGGCACGCCGATCGCCTCGGATCCCCAGCCCGGATTGGGCGCCCTGGTCGGTTTGCGCACGGCGCTGCGCGCCGCACGCGGTGACACGGTGCTGGTGGTGGCGTGTGACCTGCCATTCCTGCAGCCTGCCCTGCTGCAGCATCTGCTTTCGCTCGCCGGCGAGGCGGATGTCGTCATCCCCCGCCGCGACGGTAAGTTCGAGCCGCTGCACGCCGTCTACCGGCGCAGCTGCCTGACTGCCCTGGAAGCCGCTCTGGCGCGCGGAGACTCGCGCATGATCAGCTTCTTTCCGGATGTCCGCCTGCTCCCCGTCGACGAATCCGACCTTGCCCTGTATGACCCCGAAGGACTGTCGTTCTTCAATGTCAACACGCCTGACGATCTGATCCGGGCGGAGCGCCAGCTGCAGGCCGCATCCTCCCAGCCAACGGAGGACCAGCATGACACTTGACGTACCGGCCATCCGCGACCAGTTCCCGGCGCTCACCTCCGGCCTGATCTACTTCGACAACCCGGGCGGCACGCAGGTGCCCAACCGGGTCGTCGACCGCATGGTTGACTACCTGGTGACGAAGAATGCCAACCACGAGGGCGCCTTCCCAACCAGCCAACGTTCCGATGCCCTGATCGACCAGGCGCATCGGGCGATGGCCGCCCTGCTCAACGCTTCGCCAGCCGAGATCGTGTTCGGCGCCAACATGACCACCTTGACCCTGCACCTGAGCCGCTCGATCGCCCGCCTGCTGCAGCCCGGCGACGAGATCATCGTCACTCGCCTCGATCACGATGCCAATATCGCTCCCTGGATGCTCGTCGCCGAGGATCGGGGCTGCACATTGCGCTGGCTGGACTTCGACGTCGAAGACTGCACACTGCGGCTGGATGACTTGGGAGCCCTGCTGTCGAAGCGCACCCGGCTGGTGGCCGTGGGGTACGCCTCCAACGCCGTGGGCACGATCAATCCGGTCGAACGCATCGTCGAGCTGGCGCATCAGGCCGGCGCGCTGTGCTACGTGGACGCCGTGCAGTACGCCCCGCACGGCCCGATCGATGTGCGCCGTCTCGACTGCGATTTCCTCGCCGTTTCGGCGTACAAGTTCTTCGGTCCGCACGCCGGCGTGCTGTACGGCAAGCTCGAGCATCTCGAACGGCTGCATCCCTACAAGGTGCGGCCAGCGCCCGAGACACCTCCCGACAAGTTCGAGACGGGCACCGGCAATTTCGAGGCGATGGCCGGCACGCTGGGCGCGGTCGAGTACCTGGCCTCGCTGGCGCCCGGGGGCCAATCCGCCGACCTGCGCAGCTCCCTGCAGAGCGCCCTGCAGGCCATTCGCGAGCACGAGCAGCCCCTGAGCCGAACGCTGGTGCAGGCCCTGCAGGCACTGCCCGGGGTGCGCATCCACGGCATCACCGATCCAGCCGCCATGGACCAGCGCGTGCCGACCGTTTCCTTCACCGTTCCCGATCTTCACCCGCGCCGGATCGCCGCCGCGCTGGGGGAACAGGGAATCCAGGTGTGGGACGGGAACTACTATGCGCTGGCCGTCACCGATCGGCTGGGCGTTGAAAGCCAGGGCGGCATGGTGCGCGTTGGCCTGGTGCACTACAACACCGAAGATGAGATTCAGCGCCTGGTGGACGCCTTGCGGCCGATCCTCGGACAACGGTAGTCTGCACCTGGCGTCACCATTGCAGCCGAAAGATGCCCCTGCCCAACTCGCAGCCCACGGAGCACAAGTCGATTGCCATCGTCGGCGCCGGCGTGGCCGGTTTGGCCGCGGGCTGCTATGCCCAGATGAACGGCTACCGCTCCCAGATCTTCGAACTGCACGATCTGCCTGGCGGGCTGTGCACGGCCTGGCAGCGGGGGGATTACGTCTTCGATGGTTGCATCCACTACCTGCTGGGTTCGGGGCCCGGCCAGCCCTTTCATCAGATGTGGCAGGAATTGGGTGCCGTGCAGGGCCGGGCGATGGTCTCAGTGGACGAGTTCATGCGCGTGGTGGACAGCAACGGCCGCACGCTGATCCTGTACGTCGACCCCGATCGCCTGGAGGACCACCTGCTGTCACTGGCGCCCGGCGATGCTCGGCCGATTCGCGCCTTCTGCGCCGGCGTGCGCAAGTTCGCCGGCTTCGACATGTTCGCCCTCAAGGAGAGCCCCGCGCCGGTCTTCCGCCGCTTCCGCAACCCGCTCGAAGCGCGCCGCCTGGGTGCGCGTTTGCTGCCCTACACGGAGCCTATGTTGCGATGGGCCTTCGTTTCCGCCGAGGAGTTCGGCCAGCGGTTCCACGACCCACTGTTGCGTCGGGCCTGGCCGTTGCTGTTCGGTTGGCCGCAGATCCCGGTGATGGCCGCCATGTCCCAACTTGCCTCGATGCACAGTGGCAACGGCGCTTTCCCTGCCGGCGGATCGCTCGAGTTTACCCGCGCCCTCGAGCGCCGCTACCTTGCCCTCGGCGGCCAGATCCACTACAAATCACAGGTCGACAAGATCCTGGTCGAACACGACCGCGCGGTCGGCGTGCGCTTGTACAGCGATGAGGTCCACCCTGCCGACATTGTGATTTCCGCCGCCGATGGGCGCGGAACCATCTTCGACTGGCTGGGCGGCAGGTACGTCACGCACAGCATCTCCGCCAACTACGACGGCCGCCTGCCGTTACGCTCCCAGGTTCAGGTTTCCCTGGGGGTCAATCGCGATTTCACCGCCGAGCCGCACTGGGCGACGTATCTTCTCGACCGCCCGATCGCACTGGCTGGCGAGGATCGCCTCGACATCGGCGTCAAGCATTACGGTTTCGACCCCAGCCTGGCGCCGCCGGGGAAATCGGTCATCCAGTTCATGATCCCTTCCGACTATGACTACTGGCAGCGGATCTATGGCCGCAAGCTGTACGATACCGAGCAGGATCAGGTGGCCGAGATCCTGATCGATTTCATGCAGCAGAGGTACCCGGGCTTCCGCGAACAGGTGGAGGTCATCGATGTTGCCACGCCGCTGAGCTTCGAACGTTACACCGGCAACTGGCGCGGCTCGGTCTGCGGCTGGCTGCTCAGCAAGGAGACGATGCGCCTGTTGCTGCGCGGTATTCCCAAGACGCTTCCGGGGCTGGATGGGCTGTACATGGCCGGGCAATGGGTTGAGCCGGGGGGCATGGTGCCGATGGCAGCAGCCTCCGGACGGAATGTGATCCAGATGATCTGCGCCCGGGATGGCATCCCCTTCCGCGCCGAAGTACCGTAGAGGCAATCCCCCTCACCCCTGCCCGAACCCCCGCAAGCGGCGGTTGATCGAGTCCATGAGTGTAGCCGGCGGCCGCCGCTCGTTCTCCGATACCCGATCCAACCCGCCCCGACAGCGCATGCCTTGCCTCGGCTCCGTTGAGCGACCCGGCACT
>JBFYRF010000162.1:0-4424 GCA_041302385.1 Anaerolineales bacterium
AAGACGGCCTGTTCAGGCGCCGTGTCCAGCGCGTGCAGCGCCTGCCGATAGATGTGGGGATGCGGTTTGGCAAATCCGACTTCGGCCGAAGTGGTCACGCTGTCGAAATAGGATGAGATGCGCAGCCTATCGTCAAGAATCTGGCGGGCATCCGGCCAGGCATTGCTGATCATGCCGATGCGGTAGAACGGCCGCAACTGCCGCAAGACATCGAGCACGGCAAGATCGACCCGGTCGTCGGCGAAGAAATCCTCGGCCAAGGCCAGGATCTGCTGGCTTGAGAGCCGGAAGCGGGTCTGCACTTCTTGCCAGACCGCCTGCGAGGTGCCCTGTCCGAGCGTCGCCTTGCGGCTGGCGGCGCAGCCGAACACCGCTTGGTCCAGCTCGCCTTCGGCCAAGCCGAGGCGAGCCTCCCAACGGCGGCGGCGACTGCGGTCCATCGTTCGCAGCAAGACGCCCCCTAGATCCCAATACACCGCTCGAATCTCAGTCATAGGTCCCGGCCTTTCCCCACCAGCTTGTGGGAATGCACTTGTCGCAGCCGGCGCCGCCCGGCGGACGCTGCGTGGAGCGGTGGGCTTCAGCGCACCGCCCGCAAAAAGTCGGCCAGCAGGCCGTAGGCGGTGGTCTCAGGGCCTGGATCGCCTTCGACGATGGTCAGCGCGGGGAGAACGTCGGCGAAGAAGGTGATGGCAGAGGAGGTGCCGCTGACATTGAACAGCGGATCTCCGGCGTCGACGAGTTCGGGCGCCACGCGGCTGGTCAGCACGCTGCCCTCCCAGCCGGCCGAGCACACCAGCTTCCAGCGCTTTCCGTCCCGGGATGCCTGTTGCACATCGGTGGCAGTCAGTTCAGCGATGCCCGTCCGCATGACCTGGGCCGGGGTGCAGGCGCGGCCCATCAGCACGGTCACCAGCGCGGCCACCTTGACGGCCGCGTCCCAGCCGTCGACGTCCCCGCTGGGATCGGTCTCGGCAATGCCGATCTGCTGTGCGTGGGTCAGGGCCTGGGCGAAGGACTCTCCACCTTCCATGCGGGTCAGGATGTAGTTGGTGGTCGAGTTGAGGATGCCGCGGAAGCCGTTCATCACTGCCCCTGGGAGCGCTTCGCGCCAGAGCGAGAAGATCGGGGCGCCGTCCATCACGGCCGACTCAAAGAGGAAGCTTAGTTGGTGTGCTTCGGCCAGGCTGGTCAACGCCTCGTAGCCGTGCACGACCGGACCCTTGTTGGCAGTGATGGCGTGCATACCCAATTCCAGACCCGTGCGCAGGTAGTCGAGCGCCGGCTGCCCGGTCTCGTAGTTGACCGGGATGCTCTCCAGCAGCACCGATGCGCCGCAGGTTCGCAGGAAGGCCAAGGCGTCGGGAGGCTCTGCCAGCTGGGTCAGCTCCGCCAGCGACTGGCCGCGCTCGACAAGGCGCACGGCGCGCAGCAGCTCCACCCCTTCCGGATCGATCGCACAGCCGTGGCGCTGTGTGTAGATGCCTACGACGCGGAAGGTGATGCCATGTCGCAGGCGCAGGAACTCCTGCTTGGAGGCCAGCAGCCGCGCCGTCGCCCGGCCCACATTGCCGAAGCCCATGAGTGCGAGGTCGTAGTGCTTGGTCATGTCGCCAACTCCTGCGGGCGGCGTGGCGCAGCGCCGCTCAAGCCCAATCCTACACTACCCGGGGACTGGCATCGAGACGGAGACAAGCGCGAGCCTGACCGATCACCGGGCACATGCCCGGCAAGGGCGGTCAGACCAATGGCCAGGGGTAGGGTCGTCCGCGTCCGGGGGCGGGGAAGCGGCGCTGTGCCTGAAGGCGCCGAACGCGTTCGCCGAGTGCAGCCAGTTCGTCGGCTGAGAGCAGCGTGGCGAGGGCGTTCCGCAGCTCGGCATTGGGCTGCAGGGAAGACTCGAACCGCACCAGGCTGTCGAGCAGCGACTGCGGGATCGGCTCGCCGACGAAATCCCATACCACCGTTCTCAGTTTGTCCTGCGGGTGGAAGCACACGCCGTGATCGATCAGCCAGAGACGGCTGTGGGGCGAGAGCAGGATGTGGCCGCTCTTGCGATCGGCATTGTTGATCACCCAATCCAGGGTGACCACCGGCCGCAGGCGCTGCTTGTCCTGCGGGCTGAAGGTGAAATAGTGCTGCTCAGGATCTGCGTCGACGAAGAGTTGGACCGATCCCGGGCCTAGGGGACCCTCGCGGCGCAGCACCGTGGGCGGCACCAGGTCCCAGCCGAGCGCCTGGGAGCACAGGTAGGCGGCCACCTCACGCGAGGCCAGTGTGCCTTCCGGGAAGTCCCACAGCGGCCGCTCGCCTTTCGCCGGCTTGTAGACGGCGGGAATGGGTCCGGTCGGATGATCGAGGGTGACCAGGAAGGTGGAGTTGGATCCCCAGATGAACTGACCCATCAGGCTGAGGGGGCTCAGGCGGAGCGCCTCGAGCACATCGCTGAGCGGAAGATCATCACGCGCCTCAGGCAAGTCGACCATGGAAGCGTCTCTGGCAGGGGTCGCACGCCGGAGTGACGGCGGTCAGTGCTTGTGGCCGTTGCGCTTGGGGCAGAAGTGACCCTCGGGGTCGATCGGCTCGCCGCAGTTGCCGCAAATCTGCCGGCCGCGACCGGCCAGTTCGATGCCCCAGCTGGCCAGGGCGCGCAGCTGCGAACGGGTGCACCAGAAGCGCGCCACGGAGGCTTCGGCAGGATCGGTGGTCTCTGTGATCAGCTCGCGCATCTCCAGCACGAGCTGATCGAGCTCACGGTCATACCCCAGCCCGATCTCGCCCACTCGGAAGAGCGGGTCGATCGGCTGTTCAAGCTGCATCTCGCGCTCGTCGAAGGAGTGTGAGGCTTCGCTCAGTTCGGGGAAACGCTCCTGCAGCTCGACCAGCAGCTGTTCGACAGCCAGCGCCAGCGACTGCAGCTGCGCTTTCTCGAAGATCAGGGTGACCAGCTCAGCGTCGCCTCTGCCCTGCAGGTAGAAGACGCGCCTGCCAGGCTGGCCGATGGCCGCCGCCCGGATCGTGCTGACTGGATTGAGCTCGATGATGGTGCCAGGCATAGCTAACCCCGCGCCGGGTCCAGGTCACGCGGCGGTGCGGAAGTATATCACCCGGGGAGGCGGGGTTGCGCGGCGCGGGTATCGTTCAGTTGCAGCAGGCGAGCCGACCGCTCGTGCACATGGAGGAGGCTGATCGAGGCAGGCTCGATGACCAGGCGGCGATACAGGTCGAGCGGCAGCCCGATGTAGTGGGCGATGGCGAGCATGATGATGTCGGCGTGCGAGAACACCGCCACGGACGCCTGCGGTCGGCTGTGTTCGAGGCGGATGCGCTCGAGTTCGCCGACGACTCGGTTCTGGGCCCGAGTGAATGACTCGCCCTCCGGGAACGTGGCAAGCGAGGGCGTCGCGGCGATAAGCGGCCACTGCTTGCGCCGCCGCAGGCTGGCCAGCGGCTGCCCCTGCCAACGCCCCGGGTACACGTCGCGCAGATCCGGGCGCCGGAGGATGGTCAGGTGCTTGGCCGCAGCCAGTGGAGCGGCGGTCTCCATCGTGCGCTCGAGCGGACTGGCGTAAATGGCCTCGATCGGCGCCTCCCGCAGCAGCTCGGCCAGCCGTTCGGCCTGGGCTCGGCCGACGGCGTTGAGATGCAGGCCGGGCATCCACCCCGGAAGGCGCTTCCCCAGCCAATCGTTGGCGCCGTGACGGATCAGATACAGGTTGGTCATCGGCTCAATCCTGCGCCGGCTCTGCGGCCGGCGGAGTTTCCGCGTCCGGCCGATGGCTGAGGGCGGCCTGCTGCGCCGCACGCCATCGACCCAGCCGCAGCGCGATCTCGGCCTCGTATCCCTGTCGGCTGGGCTGATAGAAGGTGCGCCCCAGCAAGCCATCGGGCAGGTACTGCTGCCCGACATGGTGGCCAGGGCGATCGTGAGGGTAGACGTACCCCTTGCCGTGGCCGAGGGCGGCCGCGTCGCGGTTGGAGTCCTGCAGAGGGGTTGGCACGGCACTTCGACCGGCCTCGTCCAGCGCGCGCAGCGCCTCGAAGTAGGCCGTCGCCGAGTTGGACTTGGGCGCCGTCGCCAGGTAGAGGGTTGCCTCGACGATCGGGTAGACGCCCTCGGGCAGGCCGACGTATTCGAAGGCCTGGGCGGCAGCGTTTGCTACCACCAGACCCATCGGGTCGGCCAGGCCGATGTCCTCGCCGGCCAGGATCAGCAAGCGGCGCAGGATGAAGCGCGGCGATTCCCCCGCCTGCAACATCTTGGCCAGCCAGAACAACGCCGCGTCCGGGTCTGAGCCGCGCACCGACTTGATGAAGGCCGAGATCGTGTCGTAGTGGGCGTCGCCGTCTTTGTCGTACAGCACGGCGCGGCGCTGGATCGAATCCTGGGCGATCTCCAGGCTGAGGCGGAGCGGGCCGTCGGG
>JBFYRF010000183.1:0-13226 GCA_041302385.1 Anaerolineales bacterium
CCCGGGAAGGGCTGCCGGGTGGCGGGAGGCGGTGCTGGCGGCGAGGCCAGCCAGCCTCCATGCCTGCCTCGGCGACTGTGGCGGCCAGGGCGGCAGTTGCTGGGCCGCTTGCCAAAGCTGATCGGCGGTTCGTTCCTGCCAGTGCCAGAAGCCTTCGGCCTTGGGGTCGAGCTTCAGGCGCTCCGCTTGCCAGCGGGCGGGGTCTCCCCAGCGCCGAACCTGCCGTCCATCCGGCAAGTGAACGACCATCGCCGGATCCGTTGGCCGGGCGTTCCAACTCTCGAGGCCGATGGCGCGGGCAACCCGATCCATCGGCTCGCCGGCAGCAAACCCGCCGGCCAGCGTCGCGCCGGCGTCGAAGCGGTAGCCCTGATGGTAAAAGGTGCCGGCGCAGCCGCCAGGGTAGATGTGCGCTTCCAGCACGACCACCGGCACGCCGGCGCGTGCCAGGCTGGCGGCCGCCACCAGGCCGCCGATCCCCGCCCCGACGACGACGACCGGCTTCACGCTGCCTCCAGCAGCTTGCGCGTGCGCCAGGCGCGGAAGGCAAACAGCAGCGGCAGCCCGAGAACCATCCCCAACCCGAACGGACCCCACCCGAGATGCGGACGCAAACCGATCTCAATCTCGTCGCGCACTTCCGTCAGCTCCGGCCCGAGCTCAAGGAAAGCATGCCGGTGGACCCAGCGCCGGAATGGACCGGACTCCTGCACATCCACGAACCCCCGGGGCGTTACGTCCTCGAGGCGCGCCGCCCAGTGCACCGGGAGCGGGCCGAACCAGAGCGTGAAGCGCATCCGGTCACCGCTCTCCAGCGAAGCAGGGGCGTCACGAAGCTGCAGGCGGATCGGGGGCGGCGTAATTGCCGCCAGTGCTTCGGGGTGAGCGTGGAAGGCGCGCACCCGGCCGGCGGGTGCGCGCAGGGTGAAGGCGTGACGGTAGATCATCGATACAGGTCGGCTAGCGCCTGCTCGGCGGTCGGGAAGCGGAACGCGAATTCCAGGTCCTGCAGGCGCTGGGGGACAATCTGGCAGCCGTCGAGAACGAGGGTCGACTTCTCTCCCATCATCAGGCGCAGTAGGAACGCCGGCGTCGGGAACCAGAAGGGACGCCGCAGCGCGCGGCCAACGGCCCGGCCGAAGTCGTCGCTGCTTACCGCTTCGGGGGCGACAAGGTTGAAGACGCCCGCGCCCTCGGGGCGCTCGATCAGGAAGCGGATGGCCGCCACCTCATCGCGCAGGTCGATCCACGGAACCCACTGTCGGCCGCTTCCCAGCCGGCCGCCGATCAGCAGCCGGAAGGGCAAGGCCATCATTGGCAGGATGCCTCTCTGCGCACTCAAGACCACGCCTGAGCGGATGACGGCGCGCCGGACCGCCAGGGATTCGACCGGCTGCGAGGAGGCCTCCCAGTCGAGGCACACGGAGGCCAGGAAGTCCTGCCCCGCAGGTTGGGTCTCGGAGACCGGCCCTTCGGGTTCCACGCCGTAGAAGTTGACCCCCGAGGCCTGGATGAATACAGTCGGACGTCGCGTGGCCCGCCGGATCGCCTGGGTTAGGACCTCGCCGGTGACAACGCGGCTGGCGCGGATCGCTCGCTTCTTGGCATCGGTCCAGCGGCCGAACAGGATGGAGAGGAGGCTGTCGCCGGCGAGGCTGACACCGGCCAGGTTGACAACGGCGTGCGCTCCGTCGACTTCGGCTGCCCAGTCGCCGAGGTTACGGCCGTCCCAGAGGACCTCTCGAATCTCGGAATCGGGGGACTGTGCCCCGGAGGTCGTGCGGGTTAGCACGACCACTTCCCAGCCCGCCGCCGCCATCTCTTCAGTCAGCGCGCGTCCGATCAGCCCTGTTCCACCGGCTACCACGATGCGCATCTGTTCCAGCCTTTCCTGTCAATCCGCCTGCCAGCTGCCAGCGGAGGAACTCCGCGATTGCGGGTGCTCGAGCTGGATGCGTCGACGGCGGTGACCGCCTTGCGATCGGTGGACTACCTGCCGAGCGTCCTCTCGAACCAGTCCTGGACGGGGCGACCGCTGCCGCCCATTTGGCGGGCGACTGCCCGGCTGAAGGC
The DNA here is from genome assembly GCA_041302385.1 of Anaerolineales bacterium. Taxonomy (GTDB): domain Bacteria; phylum Chloroflexota; class Anaerolineae; order Anaerolineales; family E44-bin32; genus PFL42. The sequence continues at coordinate 2,074 of JBFYRF010000183.1, forward strand.
CTGCAGGTACTGCCGAAGCAGCTCGGGCTTCACGCCACGGTTGTTGATCAGCCCCTCGACCCAGGCGATGTCGCTTCCGAGCAGGTTCATGTCGCCCAGCAGCATGGCGCCCTGGAGCTCGGCGCTGAAGGTGGTATTGACCTCGGTGAGCAGCTGGTGCTCGATCGAGCCGTTGAGGTCTGCGACCACCTCCGCCAGGATGGCAGCCAGGTGTGAATCGAAGGCTTCACGCGCTTTGCGATACTGGACCGAGGGTTTGTTGGGCGTCGGAGAAGGAGGGCCACCACTGAGCAATGCCTCGACCATCGCCGGCGCCTCGGCGAGGGTGTTGCCCAGGAAGTGGCCGGGAAGCGTCTGCCGAATCTCGGGCACCAGGCTGACGATCCGACCGCCGTATGCGAGTTGGATCCCCTGGGTGCCAAGCAGCTCGGCGATCGCCGGGAGGTGGGCGGCCGTCGACAGCAGCTGCACCGGGGTGATCACCAGATCGGCGCCGCTGTCGGCCAAGGCTCGGTCGAGATCCTGAAGTGGAACGTTGGCGCCGAGGTAGTCGACATGCCAGCCGCGGCGGCGCAGTAACAGGGTGAGAAGCAGCGGGGCGAAGGTGTGCTGCTCGCCCGGCGGGCACACGACCAGGACGCGCCCCTTGCGCGTCGGGGGAGGCGTGGTCAGCAGCAGCGACTCGAGGCGGCGCTCGGCCAGCTCGGAGGCGAAGTGCTCCTGCTGCGTCGTGCTCCCCCCGGCGTACCAGGCGTCGCCGATCTCGGAAATGCCGCGCTGCAGGATGTCGACCAACACGCTTTCGGCGGGATACAGGGCGAAGGCCTGCGACAGGCTGGCTTCCGCGCGCGGTTCATCGTAGGCCATGCACGCCGCCACCCAGGCATGGCGCAGTTCGGAGAGCGCCGCGCCGCTGACGGAAGGCATCCGCGTGGGATCGGAAGCGCGGTAGACCGGGAGGGACAGAGGATCTTCGCCGTTGGCCATGTGTCGCTGCCAGAGCTCTGCCGCCCGGCTGATGCTCATTCCCTCTTCCTGGCGGGCAACGAGCCACTTCAACGTTTCGACGTCGCGCGGGGAGTACAGGCGGTGACCGCCGCCACTGCGATCCGGGTGGGGCAGGCCATACCGCCGTTCCCAGGCGCGCAGGGTGTCCGGCTTCAGGCCGGTTTCGCGCACGACTGCCTTCAGGTTGAAGGTCGGGGTGTCTGCCCTCGACGGCATACGCCAGCTCCTCGCAACGATTTTCCGCATCATACCACATCTGTCTAGTTTTTGTCTATACCCATGCACGATCGCTGAGCCGGGTCCGGCGGAGTGGCAGGGGAAACGGAACGCCGCCCGTCGGGGCGGCGGAGCGCCAGGGGGGTGCGGGGTGGGTGTGCCCCCACGGGGATTCGAACCCCGGTTTAGGCCTTGAAAGGGCCGCGTCCTGGTCCACTAGACGATGGGGGCAGAAGCAAGGCATTCTACCACTGCGAGATGGAGCCGGCCACGGTCTTCGATTCGCCGCTGCACGGCATTCCGTCCCTCTGGCGCTCGATGCCCCTTCATTGCGCCCGCGCGCCTGACGCAGGAGCCCCGACTGACCGGTGCGGGGGTGGAAGCAGAAAACCAGCAGCCATCGGCTGGCAGAGTTCGCAGGAGGGCTGGAGCAGGTGATCTGCCACAGGAGCACTGTGGGCTCGATGGCCTTGCAGGATCCCGCCGAGGCGGGCTTAAGCCCGCTTCAGCCTGCCGATCCAGGCTTCCATGGAATGCGCGCCTTCCCCGGCCCCAGGGATCGTCTCGGACCCGCGCTCGCATCGTCCTATCGGCCCGGGAACGACTGGGTCTGGCTCATGCGTCTGACGGAGCAGGGGGTTGCGGTTGGTGACGAGGTTTCCTGCGCCCAGTTCAGGCAGACTGCCCAACAGGGCAGCTCTCCCTGGCGCTCGGCGTGGCGCAGCCCGTCGGCCAGCATTTTTGGGGAGCGCGACTGCTCTCGCCTACGCCTCAGACGGCGCGCCGGCGGAGTTTCGAGGCGCTGGACCTGCGCGACGATCTTCCCAGCCGTTGACCCCAGGGGAGCGGCGAGAGCTGGACGGGCGGGACGGAGGGTTGGGGGGCTGAGCCGGTCAGTGGGAGGGCTGGCCGTCAGCGCTTGCGCGGCCGGCGGGCGCGGCCTTCGACGTAGGAGGGCACGGTCAAACCGAACACTGTGCACAGCCGGTTGTCGAGCATGCGGGAACGGATGCGGGCATCCATCTCGTCCAAGCGCAGGGAAGTGGTGATCACCGTGGGCAGGGCCTTGTTGTAGCGGTGGTTGAGAATCTGATACAGCTTCTCCTGGGCCCAGGCGGTTGAGGCCTGCGTCCCGAGATCGTCCAGCACCAGCAGCGGAGTCTCGCGGATCTCGTCGAACCGCCGGTCGTACGAAACCGGACTGGATGGGCTGAAGGTCGCCCGCAGATGGTCGAGCAGATCCGGCACGGGCACAAGCAGCGCCGGGTAGCCCTGGCTGGCGCGATAGTTGGCGATCGCCGCTGCCAGGTGGGTCTTGCCGCTGCCATAGGTGCCGCTGAGCACCAGCCAGCCGGTTGGGTCCTCGGCGAACTTGCGGGCGACGTCGAAAGCCCTGCGCAGGTTGCGCGTGTCGTCGGCTGAGAGCTTCTCATCCTCGCGCAGGCTGAGGGTGCCGAAGGTCTGCTGGCCGTGCACATCCAGGGTTGAGAGCTCGTGTTGCCCGAGGTCATCGATCGGCCGGCGGTAGTCAGGCGCCTGGATCAGCACATGGTTGACGAGTTCGGGATCGGCCAGGCGCGAGCGCAGCCGTCCATCGATCTCGTCCAGCGGCTGGTTGGTCGTGAGCACCGCCGGAAGCTGGTTGATATAGCGGTAGTTGAGAAGCTGGAACAGCTTTTCGCGCGCCCATTCGGTAGCGTGCTGGGTTCCCAGATCATCCAGCACCAGCAGCCCGGCGTTGCGGATCTGGTCGAACCGGTCTTCGTAGCTGGTTTCCTGGCTGTCGAAGGCGGCACGCAGCGAATCGAGCAGATCGGGCACGGTAAGGAACAGGGTCGGGACGCCGAGCGAGACGCATTCATTGGCGATGGCCGCCGCCAGGTGGGTCTTGCCGCAGCCGTAGCCGCCTCGCAGCAGCAGCCAGCCATCGAGGGTGTGGGCGTAGTGCCGGCTGGCCTGAAAGGCGCGCTCGAGTGACTCCTGATGATAGGCGGCCAGGTTGGGGCGGCCGCGCGGCAGGAACGACTCGAAGGTCATGTGCTGCAGCCGGTCAAGTCGGCTGAGGCTGTACAGCTGCTGGCGGACCTGGCGGCGCAGGCCGGCCTGGCGGCAGGTGCAGGGCTCGAGCCGACCGAAGTCCGGGTCGCCCAGCGGCCGCTCGCGACGCAGGTAGCCCAGGCCGTGGCAGTGCGGGCAGTTCGGATCGCCGGAGTCGCCGGCGGCCGAGTCAGTGATCGATGAAGTCGGCGTAGTCGCCCTCGACGTAGCGGCGGCGATCCGCTTCAGTGTCTCGGAGATCTTCTCGCTCATCGCGTCCCTTTGCCTGCCAGTCGTTCAGGATGGCCTGGACGTACGACCACTTGCGCACATTGTTGGCGACGGCGATGCGCAGCGCCTCCTCGATCCAGCGTGCCGGGTAGCTGCGCTCGGCGTCGCGCAATTCGTCGGCGATCATCGGCGTGAGCGGACCGATGTTCTGTTCGTACAGGCCATAGATGTTCGGCCGCTCGGGCAATTCGACCTGTGCCAGCAGGTCTTCCGGCGCAGGGGACCACGCCCCGCTGGCCAGGCCGCCGGCGGCGGCCCGCCCGCGCTCGCTGTTCAGGAAGTATAGCGTGGGCTCGCCCTCGCCGGCGGAGGCCGCGATCAGTGTGCCGCGGGCCACGGCGCACGCCAGGGCGTCGTCCAGCGCGGTCTCCGCCTGCATGCCCGGGGCGCCCAGCGCCAGCATCAAGCCGGGGTCCTGCGCCAGCTGTTGGCGGGTCAGGAAGCGGAGCGTGCCCTCCCGGCGGGCGAGGGCATAGAACGCATACAGGCTGAGCTTGAGCTCGCCCAGATCGTCGATCGCCGGCAGAAGCTCGCGGAAGAACACCTCCGGCACGGGCGTCTGGCGTTGACGCCCCTCCGGGAAGCCGGGGAAGCCTGGGCCGCTCACACCGCCCTCGCAGGCGGCGCGCTAGACCGGCTCTTCAGCCAGGTGAATGGTGCGGGTCTCGGCATTCTCGAACTTGGCCAGGTGTTTGCGGAAGACAAGCTCAACGCTGCCGACCGGGCCGTTGCGGTGTTTGGCCACCATGATCTCGGCGATGTTCTGGCGCAGCGAGTCGCTCTCGTATTGATCCGGCCGGTAAATGAACAGCACCACATCGGCGTCCTGCTCGAGGCTGCCTGACTCGCGCAGATCGGAGAGCACCGGACGCTTGTCGGAGCGCTGTTCGACGGCGCGCGAGAGCTGGGCGGCGGCAAGCACCGGCACATTCAACTCGCGCGCCAGCACCTTGAGATTGCGCGAGATATACGAGACCTCCTGGACGCGGTTGTCGATGCGTGAATCGCCGGTCATCAGCTGGAGGTAGTCGACAATGACCAGGTCCAGGCCGACTTCCATATGCAGCCGGCGGCACTTGGTGCGCAGCTGCAGTGGGGTGATGGCCGGGGTGTCGTCCAGGAAGATCGGGGAATCGCTCAGGGCGCTGACGGCCTGAGTGAACAGCGGCCACTCCTTGTCGGCAACATCGCCCAGGCGCAGGCGCTGCGAGTCGATGCCGGTCTCCTGCGCCAGCAGCCGCTGCACAAGCTGCTCGTTGGACATTTCGAGCGAGAACACCGCCACGTGTTTCTTGTGGATCTGGGCCGCGTTCTTGGCCGCCGAAAGGCAGAAGCCCGATTTGCCCTGACCGGGCCGGCCGGCGATGATCAGCAGGTCGCTGGGCTGCATGCCGCCCAACAACTTGTCGAGGTCGATGAAGCCGGAAGGTACGCCGACGGTCTCGTCGCGATGGCGGGCCAGGTAGTCGATCCGATCGTAGTAGTCGCTGAGCACCTGCCGGATCGGGCGCAGTTCGTGCGCCAGCCGGCGCTCGCTGACGTTGAAGATGGCCTTCTCGGCCTCGTCGACGACCTCGCGAATCGGGGCATCCGCCTGATACGCCAGGCGGGCCACCTGGTTGGCCGCCTGCAGCAGCCGGCGCCGGGTGGCGGTCTCCTCGACGATCCGGCCGTAGGCCTCGGCATGCAGCGAAGTCGGCACATGGCTGATCAGTGTCGTCAGGTAGGCGACGTTGCCGATTTCATCCAGGCGGCCCTGGCGCTCGATCTCCTCGGAAACGGTCAGGATGTCGATCGGCAGACGCTGGTCGTGCAGGCTGGTGAAGGCCTCCCAGACCCAGCGGTTGCGGTGCAGGTAGAAGTCGTCCGGTTGGAGGAACTGGGCAACGTCGAAGTAGGCTTCGGGATTGACCAGGACTGCCCCGAGCACGGCTTCTTCGGCCTCGCGGCTGTGGGGGATCGCCTGGGTTGGGCTGCGGTCAGGAGATGCGCCTAAGCCGGCATCGGCAGGGAATGGTGAGTCACTCATCCTGCAGGCTCCTGACGGAGGGTGGCTGGGTTCGGCGGTCGGACCGGCGGAAGCGGGGCGCCGGCCGGGGTCAGTTCTCGGGCTCGTCCTCGGGCCCGATGTCGTCCAGATCCAGCTTCTCGACGAAATCCTTGAAGACTTCCAGCCGGTCGTCGCCGTCGCCCGGCGCCTCGCCCGCTTCGGAGGTCAGCTCCTGCTCGGGCTCCGTGCCGGCCTCGAGCATCACACTTTCGGCCACAAACACCGGGACATGCACCCGGACCGCCAGCGCCAGTGCGTCGGAGGGCCGCGAGTCGATCTCCAGCTCGCGCCCGTTCACGCGCACCACGATGCGGGCATAGAAGACATCGTCGCGCAGTTCGACGATGTTGATGCGCATCACGTCGGCGCCCAGCGTCTGCAGCACATTCCGCAGCAGGTCGTGGGTCAGCGGTCGGGCGACTTCCATCTGCTGCAGGCTGACCGTGATGGCCTCGGCCTCGTAGGGGCCGATCCAGATCGGCAGGAAGCGCTCGGCACCGGCTTCCTTCAGGATGACGATCCGGTGCTGCGACATCAGACTGACGCGGATGCTGTCGATCTCGACCTCTACCATCCCCGACGACCTGGCCACGGCTGTTCTCCTCGCCGGCGTATTCTAACACAGCGGGTCTGGCTTCGACCCCGCGGAGGTCAGCGGCGCGTCTGCTATCATTGCCGCCCAGGGCTTAAAGGTGGAGGTGGGATGTGATCGAACAGATGTTGGCGCCGCGCGGTGTGGCGGTGGTGGGCGCCTCGCAGAATCCGACCAAGCTCGGCTACGGCGTGGCGCGCAACCTGGTGGTCTCCGGCTACAAGGGGTCGATCCACTTTGTCAACCCCAGCGGTGGCCGCCTGTTCGACCTGCCGATGCACAAGGACCTGGAGAGCGTGCCCGACCCGGTTGACCTGGCGATGATCATCATCCCGGCGGCGGCGGTGCCTGGCGCGCTGGAGGCATGCGGCCGGCGCGGGATCCACTCGGCGATCATCGGATCCGGCGGCTTCCGTGAGACCGGCCCCGAAGGCCTGGCTCTCGAACAGCGCTGCCTGGAGATTGCCCGGGCGCACGACCTCCGCCTGCTCGGCCCGAACTGCATCGGCTTCCTGGACACCCACCTGCCGATCGACACGACCTTTCTTCCGCTGCCAGGGCCGATTCAGGGCGACATCGCCTTCCTTTCCCACTCGGGAGCGATCTGCGAAGCGGTGATCGACTGGGCGCGCGGCCAGGGGTTCGGGTTGTCACGCTTGATCAGCCTGGGCAATCAGCTCGATCTGACCGAGGCCGAGCTGCTGCCGACGATTGTCGATGACCCCAACACCCAGGTTGTGGCGATGTATCTGGAGGGCGTGCGCGACGGGGCGCGCTTTGTCGAGCAGGCGCGCCGGGCTACGCGCCTCAAGCCGGTGCTGGCGATCAAGGTCGGCCGCTCGGCACAAGGCCAGGCCGCCGTGGCCTCGCACACCGGCGCACTGGCGGGGCGCGATGTTGCCTACGACGCGGCCTTCCGCAAAGCCGGTGTGATCCGGGGTGAGAGCACCGAGGAGGTGTTCGACTGGGCCAGAGCTTTGGCCTGGTGCCGTCTGCCCGAGGGGCCGCGCACCGCCGTGCTGACCAACGCCGGTGGGCCGGGCGCGATCGCCGCCGACGCCCTGGACGCCGTCGGCCTGCAACTGGCGACGCTTTCGGAAGCAACCCGGGCCGCGCTGCGCGAGTTCCTGCCCAAAGCCGCCAGCGTGCGCAACCCGATCGATATGCTGGCGGCTGCCGGTCCGTTCGAGTATGCCAACGGGCTGACGGCGCTGCTGGCGGATGAAGGGGTCGACAGTGTGATGGTGATCATGGCCCCGCCGCCGATGACGACCGCGGCCGGCATTGCCGGGGCGATCATCCCGCTGATCCGCTCGTCCAACAAACCGGTGGTCGTCAGCCTGATGGGCGAGGAGATGATCGCCAATGCCGCCCGGATATTCCGCCAGGCGCGCGTGCCGGAGTATCGATTCCCGGAGCGGGCCGCCTCGGCGCTGCGTGTGCTGGTGCGCCGGGCTGAACAGCTGCAGACTCCGCTGGGCGAGCCGGAGGCGCCGGGTGGGACCGATCAGGCTGCGGCGCGCAAGGTTCTCGCCGCGCAGCCTTCCATGGACCACGGGTTCCTGGAGGGACAGCAGGCCGCCCAGGTGCTGGCGGCCTATGGGATCCAGGTCCCCGAGACCGCGCTAGCTGTAACCGCCGAACAAGCCGAGGCGGCCGCTCGCCATCTGGCGGGGCCGGTCGCCCTGAAGGTGGCTTCCCCCGACATTGTGCACAAGTCCGATGTCGGCGGCGTGCTGCTGGAGGTGATGCCCGGGGAGCCGGTGCGGCGGGGTTTCAAGTCGATCGTAGAGGCCGCGCGACAGGCACACCCGGAAGCCGAAGTACAGGGTGTGCTGGTGCAGCCGATGGCCCCCCGGGGCCAGGACGTGATCATCGGCGTGGTGCGCGATCCGCAGTTCGGGCCGTTGGTGATGTTCGGGTCGGGCGGCATTGAAGTCGAAGGTTTGCGGGACGTGGCCTTTGCGTTGGCGCCGCTGAGCCGGAGCGAGGCGGAAGAGCTGCTGGAGACCACCTGGGCCGGGCGCAAGCTGGCCGGGTTCCGCAGCCTTCCGCCGGCTGACCGTCAGGCGGTCGTCGAGGTGATCCTGCGCATGGGACAACTGATGGTCGACTTGCCCGAGGTCGCAGAAGTCGAGGTCAACCCGCTGCGCGTGCTGCCGGAAGGGCAGGGGGCGCTGGCGCTGGACGCCCGGCTTCGCCGAAGCGTTTGAGTCAGACGGCAGGTGCGGCGACCAAAGCCCGGGCGATCTCGCCCGCCACGCGGGCGTTGTTCTTCAAGAGTGCAAGGTTGGCGCGCAGCGTTGCGCCCTCGGTCGCTTCGGCCAGGCGTGCCAGCAGGAATGGCGTAAGCGCCTTGCCCCCGATGTGCTGCTCGTCCGCCTGGTGCAACGCCGCTTCGATCGCCAGCTCGATGGCCATCTCTGAGACCGCCGCTTCCTCCGGGCAGGGCACAGTGATCAGCACCCCGGAGCCTAACCCCAGTCCCCAGTGCGCTCGTAGCCAGGCAGCACTCTGCGCCGCGCTGTCGAGGCGCGCCCCGACGGCCAGCCCCGACTCGCGGGCGAAGAACGCCGGGAAATCCGCCGTCTGATAGCCGAGGACCGGCACGCCGGCCGTCTCGAGCCATTCGAGCGTGCGCGGCAGGTCGAGGATCGATTTGGCGCCCGAGCACACCACGGCCACGGGCGTGCGGGCCAGCTCGGGAAGGTCAGCCGAGACGTCTCCGCTGTCGCCGCGGTGCACGCCCCCGATGCCCCCGGTGGCGAACACCTGTACGCCGGCTGCATGCGCCAGGATCATGGTTGCTGAAACGGTCGTGCCGCCGGTCAGACCGAGGGCGCGCGCCGTTCCCAGGTCGCGACGATTGATCTTGATTGCCTGCTCATCGAGCGCGAGGCGCTCGAGCTGTTCCGGGCTCAATCCCAGGTGCGGCTGTCCCTCGAGCACGGCCGCCGTCGCCGGCGTGGCGCCGGCCGCACGCACCTCGTGCTCCAGCCGGCGGGCGAGTTCGAGGTTCACCGGGCGCGGCAGCCCGTGGGTGACCACAGTGGTCTCGAGGGCGACCACCGGCCGGCCCTCGGCCAGTGCCGCCTGAACCTCGGGCAAGAGCCTCAGCCAGGCGGGAAGGCTGCTCATCGGCGGGCTGGACGAGGCGCTCGCTCAGCGCAGCTCATCGTACAGCCTCTCGATCGACAGATCGGGGAGGATGCTGCCGGTGGTGCGCAGCGTGAGGGCAGCCGCCGAGGCGCCGAGGCGCACGGCTTCGTCAATGGGGATGGAGTTCTGCAGAGCGAAGATGATCGCTGCCGTGAGCGCGTCGCCGGCGCCGGTCGGGTCGAGGATCTCGGTCTTCACGGCCGGGATGTGGCCGCTGGTCTGCGCCGTGGCGTAGGCCACCCCGAACTCGGCCATCGTGACCACCGCAGCGAACACTCCCTGGCTTACCAGGTGGCGGGCCGCGTCCAGAGCCTGCTCGCGATCGGCATGCGGAACGGGATGGGGGCACAGCCTCGAGGCTTCTGCCTCGTTGGGTGTGATCATGTACAGCGCATCCAGGTGCGGGCTAAGGCGGGTCGCCAGGCTCACCGAGGTCGGGTCGGCAATCACCGGCAGGTGCGCCCGCCCGGCGGCGGACACGACGGCCCCCAAGGTAGCGATGGGCAAATTGGCGTCGATGAACACGGCGCTTGCTTCTCCGAACAGGCTGCGGCAGTTGCGGATGTGCTGCGGAGTGATGCTCTCGATGACGCGCATGTCGTCGAGGGCCAGGTGTTTGTTGCCCTGCTCGTCGAGCACGGCCAGGTAGGCGCCGGTGTGCTCCCCTGGGACGGTCAGGCAGGCGTCGACGTTGATCCCGACCTGTCGCGCCTGGGCCAAGAGCTGTTCACCCTGCGGGTCGTCACCGACGGCGGTGATCAGGGCCACATCGCTGCCCAGGCGGGCGAGGTTCTCGGCGACATTGCGCGCCACGCCGCCTAGCGAGAAACGCAGCCTGCCGGGGTTGGAGGTCCCGTGCTGCAGATCGCCGCCCGCCCGACCGATGATGTCGAGCCCGGCGGAGCCGATGACCAGGATGGGAGCCTCGTCGCGAAACGCCAGCATGGTCCCCCGGGTGGGCGTTGGTGGATAACCCAGGTCGAAGCCTGGGGCAACGCCGGTCGATCTGAATGCATTCTATCCCGAAGCAGGGTGGTGGCCAATGTCAGGGGGGTCGGGTTTCGCCACCCCGGCGGGGCGGGCTCGTGCGCAGGGCGCGGGAAGAAAGGGGAGACTTGCCAAGCGGCCTTTCTGGCACTACGCTTACCAGCAGGTCTGGGGAGGGAACAAGGCATGATCACGCGCCAATCGGAGCTGCTGCGGGTTCTGGGGCAGGTGGCGAACGAGCTGCCCCAACCGCACTGGGTCGCGCTGGTAGACAGCAATGGGCTGGTGATGTCCTGCGTGCCGACGGTGCCTGCCGTGCCGGCAGACACGATCGCTGCCATGACCGCCGCCCTGGCTCAACTAGGCCAGCGTTCCCTGAACGAGGTGGAGGGCGGGCGGATGCGCGTGGTCAACGTCACCGGTGCGAAGCGCCAGCAGGTCGTCGTGCTGCTCAAAGGGGACCACTTGCTGTCGATTGGCCTTGGACCGGACGTTCCCGCCCAGACGACGTTTGCGCCGCTCGGCCGGTGGGTGCCGGAACTGCTTGAGGTGCTTGACCGCCGCTTTGGCTGAGCCGTCGGCAGTCGCCGCCGTCCGGGGCCTGCCCGTCCAGTTGGCCGGCGAAGCCTGATCGGTCCTTGCCAGGGCCCGGGGTAATCCCCGGGCCCTGTGATTTCCTGTGGTTGGCGGTTGCCTGGCGCCCCCGGATTGCGCACCCCGGGGGCCTTCCCGCACATGATACTGAACCAATATTGGGGCTTGACAGTAGTGTGTACCGCATAGTATACTGCGGCCAACATGAAGACAGACGAG
>JBFYRF010000193.1:0-3826 GCA_041302385.1 Anaerolineales bacterium
GGATGGAATCGCGCTGCACCTTGCGACGATCGCACACCAAGACTTGGCAATCCCTCAACAGCGTGAGGCGCACGCCGGGACCACGCTGCGCACGGAAAGGGCTATCTGTGCGGCCGAATGCACGTGCCCGCTGGCAGCTACACCCTCAAGCAGAGAGTCCCCAGACGAGCAAGCGCGCAAGCCTCCAAGCCTGCGCCGCATTGGGTGCTCAGGAAATCAACCGGCCTACAGCAAGCGGAGGCAGCGTGCGGCAACGCCAGGTGCCATGGGTTGGGCTCGCCCCCTGGCTTCCACTGCTCCGCTGGCGCCAACCTGCAATTCCAGGGCGCCCCTTGGACCCGATGCCGGCTCGCTCGCTTGACAGCCCTCTGGCGCAATGCTAGAGTTGCGCCGACCTGCCCCAATCTGGCTTGGCGTCTGCCACAGGTGATCTCAACGTGACAAAGACTCGCACCGAATCCATGGTCGAGCGCCTGCAGAACCTCAGCGCATCCTCACCGGATGTCGAGGCGTCGGCGATCGTCAGCGTCGATGGTCTGACGATGGCCTCCGCCCTGCCGCAGAATGTCGAAGAGGATCGCGTCGCTGCAATGTCGGCTGCCATGCTGTCGCTCGGCGAGCGGATCGCCAACGAACTCGGACGGGGCCAGCTCGACCAGGTGTACATCCGGGGCGAGGGGGGCTATGTCATCTTGATGGCGGTCGGTCGGGAGGCGGTGCTGACGGTCATGGCGCGGCCAGAGACCCAGCTGGGCCTGCTGTTCCTGGAGATGCGCCGCACGACCAAAGAGCTGGCAGCGTTGCTGTGATCTCCGAGGTGCGCGCGTGACGCCCATCGCCCGAAGCGGCTTTCTGCACCCGAACAAGGCAGTCCTCGGCCAGCTCCTTGCCCTCGAGGATCTGATGGGCAAGAATGGCGTCAGCGCCGTGCTCAATCTTTCGGGCTTGAAGGCCTGGATCGATCATTATCCCCCCGACAATCTCGACCGGCAGATCGACTTCTCCGAGATTGCGGCCGTGCAGCTTGCGCTGGAGGAGATTTATGGCGTGCGCGCCGGCCGCAACATGGCGCGCCGCTCGGGCTGGCCCGGGCTGCAGGGGCTGCTTGCGGACATCGGAGCGCTGGATCCGCTGCGGGCACTCGCCCAGCGGCCTCAAGCGCCAGCCGAGCGCATGGCCATCGCCGTCGCCTCCTTCGCCAAGGCCATCTCACAGGTCTCCGACCAGGTCTGCCAGGTGCAGCCCGTCGCCGCCAACGTGGAATTGGCGACGCGGCCCTGCCCGCACTGCTGGGGTCGCCAGGCAAGCGAGCCGATCTGCCACGCCATGCTCGGCGCGCTCGAGGAGCTGTGCAACCTGGTGGCCGGCGAGCTAGCCTGGAGTGTGACGGAGACGGCATGTTGCGCGGCCGGCGCTGAGGAATGCCGCTTCCTTATCCAGCCGGCGCCGGCAGGCTAGCCGCCTTGAGAGCCCCCGCCCTTTCCTGCCCAGCGGCCGTGGTCCTTCGCCGTCGGGCGTGCCATCGCTGATGCGCCAACTCACGATCGTCATCCCAACCTACAACGAAGTCGAGAACCTTCCCTCGCTGATTGACGCCCTCTTCTTGCTGGGACTCCCCGATCTACGGCTGCTTGTGGTGGACGACAACTCGCCCGACGGAACTGCCGCAGCCGCTGCCCGTTGCGGGGAAGCGCATGCCGGGAGAGTCGCAGTGCTCCGCCGCCCGGGGAAGCTCGGCCTGGGCACCGCCTACATCGAGGGCTTTCGACGGGCGCTTGATGAGGGCGCACAGGCGATCGGCCAGATGGATGCCGACTTCTCCCACGCGCCCGAGTACCTCCCCGGCTTCCTCGAGGCGCTGGAGAGCTACGACATGGCGTTCGGTTCGCGCTACATCCCCGGCGGCCGGCTGGATCCGCGCTGGGGTCCCGGAAGGCAGATGCTCTCGCGCTTCGGCAACGTTTATGCCCGCGCCATCCTGCGGCTGAATGTGCACGACACGACCGGGGGATACCGGGTGTGGCGCCGGGAGACGCTGGCGGGGATGCCGCTCGAGCGGATCCGTTCGAACGGCTACGTCTTTCAGGTCGAGATGGCGTATGTCGCCCAGCGCCTCGGCTTCAAGCCCGTCGAGTTGCCGATCTACTTCGAGGACCGGCGGCGCGGCCGTTCGAAGATGTCGTTGCGCATTCAGCTCGAAGCCGCCTTGCGAGTGTGGCAGGTGGCCAGGACCCATCGCCACCTCCGCCCGCTCACGCGAGTCGCCCCGTAGCTTCACTCCCCTGGCGGGATCGACTCACCTTCGCCGACCCACTCCTTGGCGCGCCTGCGGCTTGAGACGCGGCGGCTGCACCGAGCCGACCCCCACCGGCACTACTCCCCGGCTGCGGCCGCGCACAGCCGAAGCCAATCCTCGATGGCCAGCTCCTGGGCTCGAGCGCCCGGGGGAAGGCCCGACGCGGCCAGCCAGGCCTCAACGCGCTCGGTCGTCGCCGGCAGCCTCGAGGCCAGTGCGTTGCGCAGCTTCTTGCGGCGCTGGGCGAACCCGGCCCGCGCCAGTTCAAAGAACAGCGGAACGCGTTCCGGCGGGACCCGGGGCTGCGGGTAGCGGTCGATGCGCAGCACCGCCGAGTCCACCTCTGGCGGCGGGTAGAAGGCAGACGCCGGCAGCACGCTGGCGATCGTCGGCTGGCCATACACCTGGACGCTGAGCGCAAGCAGATTCATGTCCCCCGGGCCGCTGACCACGCGCTCGGCCACCTCCTGCTGCACCGTGAGCACGACGCGGAACGCGGGGACTTCGGCTTCCATCAGCCTGCGCAGCAGGGCTGAAGTGATCCCATAGGGGATGTTGGCTACGACGGCGTGTGGCTGGCTGCCATGCAGGCGGTCCAGAGGCAGGGTCAGGATGTCGCCGTACACCAGGCGGACGCCAGGCAGGCCGGCGACCGTCTCCTCCAACGCCGGGGCAAGGCGCGCATCCAGTTCGACCGCTGCGACCGCGTGGCCGGCAATCGCCAGATGCCAGGTGAGCGTTCCAACTCCGGCGCCGATCTCCAGCACGCGGCTGCCAGGCGGCAGGTCGGCCACAGCGACGATCGACTCGAGTCGGCGGCCGTCGAGCAGGAAATGCTGCCCAAAGCGCTTGCTCGGCCGAATGCCGTGCCGCCGCAGAAGGTCGCGCCAATTCGGTTCTCGCATCCCTCGCTCTGCTGAACGCCATGCGCCGGCGGCGGGCTCAGGGACAGGTGGGTTCGTCAGGTTCGGTGGGCCAGGAGCCGTCGACGAACGATGTCACCAGCTTGCGCACCGTTGGCTCATCCGCCGTGAGCACATAAGATCCGCGATCGTTCCGACCGCCGACCAGGATGGACTCGGGAACACTCTCGAAGATGATGTCCTCACTGTCCAGGTAGGGCAGCACGCAGGCCAGCTGAGTCATCTGGGCCAGGCTCAGATCCGTCAGCATCGATCCGGAGAAGGCCGCCAGGATGGCCGGAATGCGCGGGATGATCTCGGGGCTTTGCAGCCGCGCCTTCAGCGCGCACAGCACCTGCGATTGGCGCTCGTCGCGCTTGAAAGCATTGTCCACCTTGCGGATGCGCGAAAAGCGCAGCGCCTGGCTCCCATCGAAGTGATGCTGACCTGCCGGGAAGTAGCCCATGTCCTCGGTGTGGTCATCCACCGGCCGGCCATCAACGGCCTCCGGGAGGTAGATATCGATCCCGCCGACGGCGTCAACCAGCTTGACAAACGTCTGCATGTTGACCGCGACATACCGTTCGGGCTGGGCGCCGAAGTTCTCGTCCAGTGTGCGCGCCAGCAG
>JBFYRF010000210.1:0-3967 GCA_041302385.1 Anaerolineales bacterium
CCGACATCCAGCACGCGCGAGGCCACGGCCACACCCCACTCCCGCCGCTCGGCATCCATGGCAACGATCGAGAACGTGCCGGCCATCCTGCGCGGGTGACTGAGAGGGGCTGAGGCGATCGTGCCGGCGCCCGGGCTGGAACGGGTCGAGGCAATTCTCATTGCAGGCGCAGCGGCTCGACGCGCAGATTGCCCTCACCGAGCAGCGCGATCAGCTGGGCATGCAGATCCTTGCAGTAGCCGGTTGTGGCGTTGGGAAACTCCAGGTTGTAATGGCGGGCAGCTTCGTACACCATGAAGGCAAACCGGTCCCGTCCCGGATAAGAGAGCAGCAGGCCATGCACTCGGCGCAGACGCCGCGCATCGCGTTCCTTATCGCCGGTTGAGCGGATGACCAGCGTCAGCATGTGCAGGTCCGAGGCTTCCCGCCGCTGCGCCGCGCCTCCGGTGAAGATCGCCTCCTCGGCTGGGGGAGGCTCGGGCGGGATGGTTGGCGCCGGGGAGGCGGGGGCCGCCGGAGTCAGGGCGGGCGCCACGGCAGCTGGCGCCGCGAATTCTTTCGCCGGCTGGCGGGCCGGGGCCGCGGCGACGGCCGGCATCGGCGTCGGATCTTCGATCAGCGCCTCATCGGGGAAGGCCCACGTCGCGTCTGCCGCCGGCGCTGACCCGGCCGGGCGCACCAGACGGATCTCGCGGGTGATCTCGTCCGCCAGCACCTTCGGCTCTCCGCGCTCGCTGTCGATCCGCCCGCGCACCAACACCACGCCGCCCGGCTCGATCCACTCGGACACTTTCTGCCAGGTGCGGGCGAACACCACGACCTCGAACAACCCCTGCAGATCCTCCAGCGTGACGAAAGCCATCTCGCGCCCGTTGCGCGTCTGGAAGGTGCGAATCCGGCTGACCTCGCCGGCGACCGCAACCGCCGCGCCCTGCTCCGCCTCGCGCAGCTCGGCGCTGTAGTGAGACACCAACTCACGCAGTTCATGCATATACGGCGTGAGCGGGTGATCGGACACATACACGCCGAGCAGTTCCTTCTCCCAGGTCAGCTGCTCACGCCGCGTGACCGCGGCCGAAGCCGGCGGCAGTTGGATGTGCTCGGCGACACCGGTGCTCGCGCCAAACAGGGTCAGCTGCCCGACCTCTCGGGCACGGAAGTGCGCCGCCGAAACCGCCATGATCCGGTCGAGCGACTCGAGGATCGCCGTCCGGTCGCCCAGGCTGTCGAAGGCGCCGACGCGCACCAGGCTCTCCAACGCTCGCTTGCCCACGTGGCGCAGGTCGACCCTGCGCGCAAGCTCTTCGACCGAGTTGAAAACTCCCGATTCGAGTCGGGACTGTAGGATGGCCTCTGCCGCGCCCGCGCCGACGTTCTTGATCGCCCCCAACCCATAGCGGATTGCGGGTTTTCCCGCCTCTCGCTCTTCGATGACGAAGTCCAGGCGCGAGGCGTTCACGTCCGGCCCGAGCACATCGAAACCCGAGCGCCGCGCATCGGCGATGTACAGCGCCACCTTGTCGGTGTCATCGTGGAAGACGGACATGAGCGCCGTCATGTACTCGACGGCATAGTGCGCCTTCAGGTAGGCGGTCTCCACACAGATGACAGCGTAGTCTGCCGCGTGGCCCTTGGGGAAACCGTAACGAGCAAAGGCCTCCCAATCGTCGAAGATGGCATTGGCCGTGGCCGGCGGCACGCCCTGTCCGACGGCGCCTTGCACGAACTTGTCCCGCTCCTGGTGTAGCGCCTCCGCCTTCTTCTTAGCAACTGACTTGCGCAGGTTGTCGGCTTCGGCCGCACTGTAGCCGGCCAGATTCATGGCGGTGTACATGATCTGCTCCTGGTAGACCGTGATGCCGTAGGTCTCTTCCAGGATCGGCTGCAGGGCGGGATGTCGGTAGTGGACGGCTTCCTGCCCGTGCATGCGCCGGATGTAGGCGGGGATGAACTCCATCGGCCCCGGGCGGTAGAGGGCGACCATGGCGGTGACGTGCGCCAGCATGCGCGGCTTCATTTCCATCAGGTAGCGGCGCATCCCGGCGCCTTCCACCTGGAACACCCCCAACACGTCTCCCCGGCCGAGCAGGTCAAAGGTCGCCGGGTCGTCAAGCGGGATGGTGTGGATGTCGAGCGACACGCCATGGCGCTGCCGGATCAGGTCGCAGGCACGCTCCATCACAGTCAGCGTGGATAGACCGAGGAAGTCGACCTTGAGCAGGCCGAGCATGTCCAGCACCTGCATCTCGAATTGGGTAACGGCGCCGATGGCGCCGTCTTCCTGGCTGCCCTTGGTGGGGCGATGCAGCGGGATGTACTCGGTGATCGGCCGGTCGGTGATGATCACGCCGGCGGCGTGCGTGCCGGCGTTGCGCGCCACGCCTTCCAGGCGCGCGGCGATGTCGACCATCTCCTTGAGGTAGGGCGCCGCCTCGGCGGCCTCGCGGAAGGCGTTCACGCTTTCCAGCGCCTCGGGGATGGTCACCGGCTTGCCGGGGATGTTGGGCACCAGCTTGGCGACCCGGTCGACCTCGGGCAGCGGGATGTCCATCACCCGGCCGACGTCGCGGATGGCGGCGCGGGCGCCCAGCGTGCCGAAGGTGATGATCTGGGCAACATGATCCCGGCCGTACTTGTGGGCCGCATACTCCAACACCAGGTAGCGCTTGTCGTCTTGAAAATCCAGATCGATGTCGGGCATCGAGACTCGGCCTGGGTTGAGGAACCGCTCGAAGATCAGGCCGTGCTGCAACGGATCGACCAGGGTGATCTCGAGGGCGTAGGCGACCATCGACCCGGCGGCCGAGCCGCGGGCGTTGTACCAGATCCCCTGTTCGCGGGCGAAGCGGCACAGGTCCCACACGATCAGGAAGTAGGTCTCGAACCCCATCTGGGAGATCACGCCCAGCTCATACTCGAGGCGTTCGGTGATCGCCGGCGCGAAGGCCTGATCCCCGAAGCGACGCTGCACCCCCTCAGCACACAGCCGGCGCAGGAAGACCGCCGCCGTTTCGCCCTCCGGCAGCGGGAACGCTGGCAGGCGGTAACCCTTGAAGCTCAGGTCGACGCTGCAGCGCTCGGCGATCGCCAGCGTGTTGGCGATGGCGCCGGGCACATGGCCAAACAGCGCCTGCATTTCCTGCGGCGAGCGCAGGTAGTACGAGGGGTCGGTCATGCGCATCCGGTCCGGATTCGAGCGGATCGAGCCGGTCTGAATGCAAAGCAGGATGTCCTGCAGCTCGGCGTCTTCCGGGCGGATGTAGTGCACGTCGTTGGTGGCGACGAACTGTGCGCCGTAGTCGGCGCCCAGCTCAAGTAGCTGGCGATTGACCTCGGGCAGTTCCGGAAGGTCGTGGTGCTGCAGCTCCAGGAAGAAGCGCTCGCGCCCAAAGACCTCAAAGTACCAATCCAGCAAGCTGCGTGCCGCCGGCAGGCGTCCCTCGAGCAGGGCGCGGGGCACCTCGCCCGACAGACAGCCGCTGGTGCAGATCAGGCCATCGGCGTGCGCCGCCAGGAACTCGTGATCGATGCGCGGCCGGTAGTAGAAGCCCTCCAATTGCGAGGCGGTGGCGATCTCGAGCAAATTGCGGTAACCGGCATCGTTCTCCGCCAGCAACAGCAAGTGGAAGGCGCGTCCGTCGCGCGTCGGATCACGGTCGCGCATGCCGTTGGGGGCCAGGTAGGCTTCCATGCCGATGATCGGCTTGATGCCAACCTTGTGGGCGGCGTGGTAGAAGTCAACCACGCCGAACATCGCCCCGTGATCGGTGAGGGCGAGGGCGGGCATCTCGAGTTCGCGCGCCCGCTGGACGAGGGCCGGAATCCGGCTTAGCCCATCGAGCAGGGAGAACTCCGAGTGAACGTGTAGGTGCACAAAGGACATGGATGAGTATCAATGCGATCCTGAGAGCGAGGCAGGATCACGCTCCCGATTATAGCGGACTTGTCCACGCCCGCCAGCCAGACC
>JBFYRF010000218.1:0-3768 GCA_041302385.1 Anaerolineales bacterium
AAGTCGACGCCGGCGGCGAGCAGCAGCCGGGCGAAGGCCTGAGCCGTCTTCTGAGCGCGGGCATCGACCGCCGGGGCGCAACCGACCCACCACAGGACATCGGGGGTGGGGTTCTCGGCAATCGTCGCCACACGCAATCCCTCAGCCCAGGCCAGGCGCTGCTCCGGACCCAGGTTCCAGGGATTGGCGCTGCGCTCCATGCCGCGGAAAGCAGCCTGCAGCGGCTCGGGAAACTGATTCTGCATCAGCACCAGGTTCTGGCGGATCTCCAGGATGTCGCGCATCGGCTCGTTGCCGACCGGGCAGATGTCGACGCACGCTCCGCAGGCCGTGCAGGCCCAGACCGCCTCCGGCGGGATGGCGAACTCGAGCAGTGTCTGGCTGCTTGCCGCGCCGCGCGCCAGGCGCCCGCCTTCTTGATTCAGGAAGTAGCGCTTGTTGATCTCGAGCGCCGCTGGCGAAAGCACCTTGCCGGTAGCGTACGCCGGGCAGGCATCCTGGCACCGGTTGCACATGATGCAGGCATAGGCGTCCACCAGCCCGGTCCAGGAGAGCTGCTCCAACCGCTCGACGCCGAACTGCTCGATCGCCTCGTCCTCGAAGTTCAACCGCTCCAGCTCCCCGATTGAACGCCGCTGCGGCTTGAGCAGGTAGTTGATCGGCGCAAAGAACAGGTGGATGTGTTTCGAGATCGGGAAGTACGGCAGGAAGAGCACGATCGTCCCGAGCGCCAGCCACCAGGCCACGTGTTCGGCGGCCGCCAGCATGACCGGCGACCGCCCCTGCCAGACATTCGCCAGGGCTGAGGCGAAGGGCATCCAGGGATCCATTCCCCCGTGCAAGGCCACGCGTAGCGACTCGCCGACGAAGCGCGCCCCGACATGGACCAGGATGAAGGCCCCGACGAGGGCCGAATCTCGGCGAATGCCCCGCCTCGCCCGGGGATGCAGCAACGTGGTCTCGCGCGTCTGCAGCGAATCCGGTTGTACCAGGAACCGACGCACGAGCAGCGCCAGCATCCCGATCAGGATTCCTGCCGTCAGCACGTCGGCGCCCAGGCGGAAGAGATCTCCGGGCAAGCCCTCCCCAAGGAAGACATACTCCGGCAGGAACCCGTAGAGCACATCGGCCAGGTTGACCAGCAGGAAGTAGATGAATCCCCAGGCGACCAGCCCATGCAGAAAGGAGGTCACCAGCCGAGTGCGGAAGACGGTGGAGAAGGTGAGCGTCTGGCCCAGCACGGCCGGTGCCCGGCGCAGCGCAAGCCGCCAGTCCGGCTGGCCGCGCCCGCGACGGATCACGCCCACGATCCGCCGCACCCCGATGCCCGCCAGGATCAGGCTTGCGGCCAGCAGCAGCAGGAAGACCAGCTTCTCGAGCGGAGTCAGCACCGAATGAAAAGCTCCGATGGCACAGCGGAGAACGCTGCCGGGCAGCGCACACCCCGGCCCGGTGTTCAACCCTTCAGCGCACCAGGCGCCTAGCTCTGGGCCTGGCCTCGATGCCGGCGATCAGCCGCCGATGGCCGTCGCCGCGGCCGCAGTGGAGGGTCGCGGCGGCAAGTTTATCACGCTGGGCGCGCCCACCGGCGGCCGGAAAAGAAGCGGGGGTGCTCCGCGCACCCCCGCCGATGGCTCGCATGCGATGGTCGTCTCAGGCTGCGCGCGCCGACGACAGGCGCGAGGCGACCTGCGGCAACGCCATCTCTTCGAGGTAGTCCGAGACCTCCTCGACGGCCCGTTGATGACGCTGGATCAGCGAGGTGTCATTCCCCTTGTGCCGATGCAGCACCTGGCGGGCGCAGGACAGGCACCCCCGCATCGCCCGGTAGGAATCGGTCTCACATGACAGACACCCGTTCAGCAGCACCATCATCAAGGCGAACCCCAGGCTCTCCGGATGGTCTTCCGGAAGCTGGGTCACCTGATCCACCAGATCTTGCCACTCCTCCCCTCGCGCCTGCCGTAGCTGGGGGATGACCTGGGCTGGAAACAGCAACTCATTCTCCGCATACATGACAGCACCTCAGCAAGGAACTCGACCGGAAGCTGGTTCAGCACCATTCTAGGAAGCGCCACACACGCCTCCACCAGTACTTAAGTCCCAGGGGGAAGGGCCCGAGCGAAGTCAGGCGCCGCCGTCACCGTAGAACTCGGCGTCGGTGGGTGTCTTGCCTGAAGGATCCCAGACGTGCACCCAGGTGCCCTCCTGGGCGAAGTCGAACAGCCAGTGGGCGTCGGTCGGCGAAAGGTTGACGCAGCCATGGGACCGAGGCAGGCCGTATCCGTTGTGCCAGTAGGCGCCGTGCATGGCGCGCGCCTTGTCGTAGTACAACACCCACGGAACGTCCTCAAGCAGGTAGTAGTCGGAGCGGTCAGCGGCGAAGGCGCCGCTCATGTCATCGTTCTCCAACCGGGCGTACACCTGGAAGACCCCCGGCTGCGTCCACCATTCCGGCAGCCCGGTTGAGACCATGGTGGCGAAGATCAACTCGCCCTGGTCATACGCGGTCAGCGTCTGCTCATACAGGTTGATGTCGATCCAGCGGTCCTCGGGAATACCTTCCGGGCGCTTGGGGTCAGGTGTGACGATGGCCAACAGATTGTCCGGCACCCACTCGTCCGGTCCGATGCGATACCAGGTGGCCCCCTCGACGTCCTGACTCTCGTGGATCTGAACCAGCTCCGGCCGGTAGCGTGTCTTGCCGGTCTTGGGTTCGTTGTACCCGGGGGATCGGGCGGGCTCCACCGTGCCGACAATCCAGCCGAAGGGACGATCCGGGGTGCGCCGGAAGGCCAGCCCGCGGAAGTCGGGCAACCCAATCTGGCCGCAGGAGTCGCCGCCGCGCATGTACACGCCGGGCGCCACCATGTAGATCGCTTTGCCCTGCTCCTCAAAGCACTCGAGCCAGGAGACGTACACGAAGCCGGGTTCGAGGGTGTTGATCGCGTCAGACTCGTTCAGCGCGTCGGACACCGAGCCATACAGCTTGGCTCCCTTGTCGGAGACCCGCCGATAGGCGTACGGCAGGTAGGACAGGTTGGGATCGAGGCGCTCGAGGTGCAGCGGTCTGGGAGGAGCGGTCCCGGCTTCGGCCATCTCGGCCAGGCGTCCACCCGGGCCGGTGGGAAGGCAGTACTCCGGATGGCGCAGCTGCATCTGCGGCGAGCACAGCACCGAGTCTCCGGCAGGCCTGGCAGCATGCGCCAAGCCTGCGGGAAGGGCTGCAGCCGTCAGCGACAGCGCGAGCGCCGCCAGGGTGATGCGGGAGGACATCGGTTGCCTCATGGTTAGTCGAGATTATACGCGGTCCAGGGCGGCCCAAGAGGCGGGTCGCCCTGGTTTTTCACCGAACACTCATCTAGGAGGCCGGTGCCGCAGCATTTCAGGATTGACTAAGCTAGCGATCCTATCCTACCCGGCAGCTTTGTTGGCGATCTCCTGGCGGGCGCGGGTCAGGAAGTCGGCCAGCGGAGTCGGGCCCGGGTTGTCGCCGTTGCGCAGCCGCAGGGCGACGTTTCCCTGCTCGGCTTCCTTGTCGCCGACGACCAGCATGTAGGGCACCTTGCGCAGCTGGGCGTCGCGGATCTTGGCGTTCATGCGGTCGCCGCGCCCATCGACCTCGACGCGCAGGCCATGCTCCCGCAGTTGAGCCGCCACCGTCTCGGCGTAGGCATTGTGCCGGTCGGCGATTGGGATCACCACCGCCTGCACCGGCGCCAGCCAGACCGGAAAGGCGCCGGCGTAGTGCTCGATCAGCACGCCCAT
>JBFYRF010000230.1:0-6243 GCA_041302385.1 Anaerolineales bacterium
GCATCCGCCCTGCGCCGCTTCAACTGCTGGCGCGCCAGCCGTTCTCGGCGCGGCACGCGCGTCGGCGTGCGCTCCGCCGCGGGCCGGGCAGCCTCCGCGATCAGGCCCCGCAAGCGTTCCAGCGCCGCATCACGGTTCGCCTCCTGCGTCCGGGCCCGCCGAGCCTCAATCCGTAAGACCCCATCGTCCGTCATGCGCCGTCCGGCGAGGGTCTTCAGGCGCTGCTTCATCGCGCTGGGTATCGTCGCCGAGCCGTCTACGTCCAGCCGCAGGCGCACGGCCGTTGACACCTTGTTGACGTTCTGCCCGCCCGGTCCCGCTGCCCGGAAGGCCTCGAAGGTGATCTCGCCGGGCGCCGGATTCCACTGCCAGCCGGGTCCCTGCTCCTCACCGCCGATCGCCGGGTCCGCCGCAGTGCCAGAGGTCGTCACACCCCTGCCCGGCCGGCTCATGTGGGCCGTTTTGGTGAGGGAGGCCTTCGCCCCGCTCGGCGCCGGAGCACCAGTACGGTCACCCCCACCACCAGCAGCACCTCGGCAACCACCGCCAGGGTGAGCGCCGTCTCCTGGCCGGTCGTGTAGTCCGGAACAACGGCCAGCGTCGCAGGACGGGAGGGATGCGTCAGCGTGTATTCGCCCGGCGCTGGGATCGCGAACGACAGGATCGGCCGCCCCGGGGCGTAGGGAGTGTCATATGGACGCACGCCACGGGTGACGAAATCGACGGGCACCTTTTCGCCGGTGCGCACCGAGCGGATCACCAGCCACGGCTCCGCGTTCGAGTCGCCGAGCAGGCCGGCCACTTCCAGGAGATGGAGGTCCGCCGTGTACGCGTGGTATGGGCCAGGACGGGAGAAAGCCAGGATCGAAGGTGATCGCTGCATGTCGAGGGTAGCCACGTCGGCCGCCCGCACCTGGGTGAGCATACCCAGCTTCGCCGGCACAAAGTAGAAGGCCGCCCCAACGCTCTTGACCACGTTCCCCAGCATGCAGAGGGTGAGGAGCAGCAGCACAGCCAGGACGATCCCGCCGATGATCGAAGTCAGCCTCGGTGAACGGTAGCTCTGATGCGACATGGTTGTCAGTCCAGGACCCAGAATTCTGCGGGTGCGGACAGGGTGCGCAAGAAACTGCCAAGCACCGGCAGGGCACCGACCATCATACGTCAGGATGCCGGGCGTTCCAAGCCGCCGCGTCCGTTCAGTCCGCTGAGCCTACCCCAGATCGCCGGGTCCGTGTGCCTCCGGCAAGATGGTTGCGATGCTTCGGGCCTGGGGAGCTGGGGGTGCGGAGGAACCCCGCCACAGCCGGGGCTTGCTAGCGCCGTCCTGCAGCCCGGGTCGGGCGCGACGGTGGGCAGGAGCCGCTGCGGCGGACAACGCGGACAAGATCCGACGTGCCGAGCCCAGCACTGCTGACCGGAGAAGCGACCCGAGCTCGTGGACTCACAACCGCCTGTCCCCAGTGCACCAGGCTTATGCCTGGCGGCGGCGGCACACCCACCTCCCTGCTGCGCGCCAGTGGCCGACCCGCGCGCAGGCAGGAAGCGGGTAGAATCGATCGGACACTGCTCATGGATGACCACGGACAATCCGACCGGGGCCGGCTGCTGATCGGCATGGCGTGCCTGCTGATGGCCGCATTGATCGCGGGGGCACAATTCGGCATGCTTCCTGCAGAAGAAGATGCCTTCTTTGCTCCCCCGCCGGTGATCACGGCGCTGTGGATTGGACTGCTGGCCGGAGCTGTCCTCTTCCTGCTCCCACAAGGTTCACCGGCGGCGCTGAAAGCCGGGCTCGGCTTCCTGGTGCTGTGCCTGGTGGCGATCGTGTGCAACTGGAGCGCCTTTGCCCCCGAGGTCACCTACACCTCCTCGACCACGGTTTCAGCCTTCATCGGGGGATTCACAACCACGCGCGAGGATCCGGTCGGCGGCCGGATCGTCTTCGGACTGGTCGCCGTCGTGGTTGATCTGATCCTGATCGGCGGGATCGTTTACGCAGCCCAGCAGGCACTGCGCCGCTTGCGGGGCTGACCAACCTGCCGGGCGCGGACCCATTCGCACACCCAGGCTGGTGTGCCAACCGACGCGAGTTGCGGTTGACTCCCGCGGCAAGTCCGCCCGCACAACTCAGGCAAGCGCCCTCCCCGCAGCTTCAGCCACGCCGGGCTGCCGGCTTGGACCCCGCGGTTGGACCCTGTCTCATCCCAGGCTGCCGACAGCCGCCTCGACGGCCTCCAGGATCTCGCCCGACTGGACGAGGGCTTTCATTGCGGTGTGGTCCGGGTACAGCGGCCGGTCTTCCTCCAGGTGCGCCACGCGGCGGCGGATCACCTCGTGCGCGGCCTGCACGCCGCGCCCCTTGACGAAATCACGGAAGTCCAGCGCCTGCGCCGCGGCCATCAGCTCGATCCCGAGCACGCCGTAGGCGTTGTCCAGAATCTGGCCGTTCTTCAGGGCGGTGTTCATCCCCATCGAGACGAAGTCCTCCTGATCGGCAGCGGCGGGAATCGAACCGACCGAGGCCGGCGCCGAAAGGATGCGCTGTTCGACGATCAGCATGTCGGCGGTGTACTGCGAGAGCATCATCCCGGAGAACATGCCAGCGCCCTTGGTGAGAAATGCCGGCAGGCCAACGCTCAGCGCCGGATTGGTCAGGCGGTTGAGGCGGCGCTCGGAGAGAACGCAGACCATGGTGATAGCCATCCCGGCGCTATCCATAGGCAGCGAGACCGGCGTGCCCTGGAAGTTGGCGCCGGTGAGCGTCAGCCGCGCTTCCGGGAGGAAGATCGGATTGTCGCCCACGCCATTCAACTCCGTCTCCACCTGGGCGCAGGCGAAGCTCAGCATGTCATGCGCCGCGCCGATGACCTGTGGCGACGAGCGCATCGAGTAGGCATCCTGCACCTTGCTCTTCAGCTTGCCGGTTTGCAGATCCGAGCCCTCGATACACTTCATGATCGCCGTTGCCGAGCGCACGGCGCCGGAAAATCCGCGCGCCTGATGCAGGCGCACATCGTAGGGCTTGAGGTTCGCCAGCAGGGCTTCCAGCGACATCGCGCAGGCGATCTCAGCCTGTTTCAGCCAGCGCTGCATGTCGTAGAGATGCAGGGCACTCATCCCGGTCAGCAGGTTGGCGCCATTGATCGTTGCCAGCCCGTCGCGCGCCTGCAGATCGGGGATCGGAATCCCGGCGCGTTTCATCGCCTGCGCTCCGGTCATACGCTCCCCCTGGTAATAGGCCTCCCCCTCCCCCATCAGCAACAAGGCGATCTGTGACATCGGCGCCAGGTCGCCGGAGGCGCCAACCGACCCTTTCTGGCAGACCACCGGCGTGACACTCCGGTTGAGCATCGAAGCCAGGGTCTGGGTGATCTCCGGCCGGCAGCCCGAATTGCCATGGGCATGCACGTTGATGCGGCCGGCCATCGCCGCCCGCACATGCTCGATCGGGGCAGGCTCGCCGATGCCGGCGGCATGGTTGTAGATCAGGTAGCGCTGGAACTGACGCACCTGGTCATCGGTCAGGACAACCTCGGAGAACTCCCCAATGCCAGTGTTGACTCCGTACAGGATCTCGTGCGCCTGAACCTTCTCTTCAAGCATCGCCCGGCACAGGCGTATGCGCTCAAGTGCCTCGGGGGCAATCTCGACCTGCTCCCCATGGCGCGCGATCCGCACCACCTTGTCGATCGTCAGCCCGCTGCCGTCCAGTAGGATCGTCATCCGCTTCACTCCCCGAGCCAAGAAGAGCTGCCGCCATTGTGAGCCGGCGCGCGCCTTGATTCTAGCAGGGTACAACAGGACTCCCATCCCGCGCCACGTCTGACTCCCTGCCGCCGCCCCCGAGCAAACCCCAATACCATGGAGTTACCCCAGAGCACAGCTCGGATCGCGCTCTGACCGCAGCCAGCCCTGGCGAAGTGCAGCGCAAGGTTCGCCAGGGCGGCATGCCTGGCTGGCAAGAGGGCAGCCGGGCTGACGCCGCGCCTCGTCGCTGCCCGCCTGCTTCGCGAAATCCGCCCCCTCCCCTGCCTGGCTGGCTTGTTGAATGGGAACATATCCCAGGCTGGCCATGCTCCGACGGTCGCCCGGCGGTGATGGTGCCGGTCGCCCGGCCAGCGTGTCTACAGGCGACAGCTCGGGCGCCTGCTCCTGGCGATCCTTCTTGCCCTGCCCCTCTGTCCCCTGGGACTCGTTCCCGCCCGGACAAGATGTCCGGGTGCTGCGTGTCCAAGCAGGGGCAATGCGCTCTCTGGCGAGCGGCGCATCACCTGAACCGCCATCGGCAATTGACTCGATGGTTCAGGGGCCAGCGATCGCAGGGAGCGATGGTCACAGGCGCCTGCGGAGGTCCAGACCGCACGTCCCGCTCACCTGGCGTGCACATGTGACCAGCGCGTTGACGTCGGGCGCGGGGAGGCGTTCGACCCAGCGGACAGCGCAGGCGTCAGGCGGTTTGCCCGGAAGGCTACAGCACCCGCGCCAACTCCAACAGCTCCGGATCGAGCGGCTTGGGCACGCCGACGACATCCTCCAACGGGGTCGTCGTGATCTGGTTGTGATTGATGCCCACCAGAACGCCGAGCTTCCCCGTCTGAACCGCCTCGACGGCTGCAGCACCGAATCGCGCCCCCAGCAAACGGTCATAGGCCGAGGGGATGCCGCCGCGCTGGACGTGGCCCAGGATGGTCGTCCGCAGCTGGAAGCCGGTCTGCGCCTCGCGCTCGGCGAAGTACGCCTGCAGCGCCGAGGCATTGAAGGACGCGCCTTCGGCAACCACGGCAATGGCATGCGGTTTGCCGCGCTCATACGAATGGCGAAGCTCGCGGGCGACCGCCTCGGGCGAGACCTCGACCTCAGGGATCAGGATGACCTCGGCCCCGCCGGCCACCCCAGCCATCAGCGCCAGGCTGCCGCACTTGCGCCCCATCACTTCAACCAAGAACGCACGCTGGTGTGAGGAAGCCGTAGTCTTCAGGCGATCGATCGCTTCGAGGGCGATGTTGAGGGCGGTGTCCACGCCGAGCGTGATCTCACTCCCGAATAGATCGTTGTCAATCGTCGATGCCACACCTACCGCCGGGAACCCCTGTCGCAGCAGGGCCAGCGCGCCGGTCTGTGACCCGTTTCCCCCGATCACGATCAGCGCCTCGATCTCCTTGCGGTTCAGCTCGCGCATCGCCTGGAGCCGGCCGGCCTCGGTTTCGAATTCCGGGCAGCGTGCGCTCCCCAGCACCGTTCCCCCGCGCTGCATAATGCCGCCGACATCCCGCGTGCCGAGCAGATGAAGGTCCCCCTGGATGAGTCCGGAGTAGCCATGGCGTACGCCGTAGACCTCCAACCCCCGGTCGACGCCCGTCCGGACAACCGCCCGGATCACGCTGTTCATCCCCGGCGCGTCTCCGCCGCTGGTCAGGACTGCGATTCGTTTCACAGCTCAGCCGCCCGATGCAAAGGTGGACGCCGAGACATCTGAGCCCGGGCGCGCGGCATGCCCCTAGGGCCCGATACGTGCCAAGAGGATCGAATACTCATCCGATATCACCTCGAGCGGCAGCCCCAGCTTTGCGGCGTAGTCGGAGATCGTTAAGTCGACAGCGACCTGCTCGCCGGGCTGGTCCGGATCGACGGCGCGCAGCACGACGCCACGCTCCCACGGCCAGTTCAGGTCGGTCTCACCTTCAATTCGCAGCCCTTTGACCCGCAGCCGCGAATCCCCCGCCGCAGTCGTCAACGAGAATCCCGGGAGGCCGGCGAGCCATTCGGGCAACGACAGCCAGCCAGCAATGCCGGCTGGCACGCGGAGCTGCTCAGACTTGGGTTCTGAGGTTCCTACAGATTGAACTTCGAGCATCGTCTCCTGCCCTACGTTTTCGAGGCGGATGGCGCCCCAAGGCAGCCCAGGCAACGAGGGCGGGCCGCTCACCTCGAGCGGATCGCCAGGGAATAGCGGGATTCCGCCTCGCTCCAGACGCGGCAGCCGGGCAACCGGCGACAGTCCAAGCGCGTATCGCGGGCGAGCCTCGTCGATCGCCTGTGCTCGATCTCCCAGCTCGGCCGGGAGGATCGGCAGGAATAGGATGCCGTGTCCAGTGGTCCCATGAGCGAGGCCAGAGTACAGCGAAAGCTCGTCGAGGAACACCGCCGACTGGTCCGCTTGAAGAACCTGGAGAGGGGCGAAGACCGCATCCCCTCCCAACCACAGGTTATCCTTCGTCGTGGCTTTGTCGATCCCGGCAG
>JBFYRF010000270.1:0-25834 GCA_041302385.1 Anaerolineales bacterium
CGGACGGGGAGGTCGTGTGGGTCGGATATGGCATCTATCGCGGGGTGGAAGATTTGACCGACCCCTACGGCCTGGCGGTCTCGATCCAACACGATTTTGGCTATGGCGGGGAAACGCTCTACACAGTCTACGGACATCTAAGTGATGCCCACGTTTGGGTCGGCCAGCGCGTGGCCGCTGGGGAAGTGATCGGCGCCGTTGGCCGCACGGGCCGGGCGTCGGGGAATCACCTTCACTTCGAAGTGCGCATTGCCAAGAACCGCTACTTCGAGTCCAGGAATCCTGAGCTGTGGATGGTGCCGCCAGAGGGCTGGGGCGTGCTGGCCGGGCGAATGATGGATTCCTGGGGGAGACCCCTGGCTGAAGTGCGCGTCGAAATCGAATCACTCGAGACTGGCACACTGCGTGAGGTGTATACCTACGCCAACGAGACCATCCATCCCGACGATGTGTACAACGAGAATTTCGCGATCAGTGACCTGCCTGGCGGGCCGTATGAGATCCGCTTCGACTATGCCGGCAAACGCCATTCGATGCAGTTGATGCTCGACCCAGGCATGACGAGCCTGGTGACGTTCCGTGGCTGGCGAGGTTTCCTGGGTGAGACCCCACCCGCATCGCCGGCGTTCGATCTCTCGTCCTTCGCTCCGTGATGCGCTCCACACTGCCGGAAAGGCCGCCCAGCGCCCCAGCGGGTGCGCAAGTGGCGGCGCGCATGTTGCGCCGGTCGGCGAGAATCCCCGGCTGGGGCTTGCTGTGCGTCTAACTGCGTTCCTGGCCGCAACCCTGCGTGAGGATCCTTCCGGAAGCTTGCCGGCGGGCTACCGGAGGCTGATTCGGGCAGGGTACCTCCGGCCGGCTGCCACCGGGGTCATCTGGCTGCCGCTCGGATTGCGGTTGGTGTCGCGCATCGGAGATCGCCTGACCGAGGCGCTGGAAGCACGGGGTTGGGCGCGGGTGCTTGCAGTCCCCGGGATCGCGCCGGAACCCGGGGGGGGCGCAGGTGGGGGAGCGCCAGCGATCGGGTCTCCAGAGTCGACACGCCGGTCTCCTCCGCCTGGGCTCATCAGTCTGGCGGAGTCGTACAAACGGCTGCCGCTAAAGGCATTCCAGCTCGCTTGGCGAAATCAAGCGCCTCAGGCAGGTGACCCATTCCAGTCGGCGGTGCGGCTGCTGCTTGAAGCGTGGGCAGTCGCTGACCGGCCGGAGGTCCCCGCGATCGGGAAGGAGCTGGCAGCATCGCTGGGCAGTGCACTGCATCCGCTGGGACTCGACGTTGTCCTGGCGCACCTGGCGCCGGAGCCGGCCGCCCCGATCGAGCTGTGCATCGGCTCTGGCGGATCAGGATCCGAGATGCTCGGATGCAGTGGCTGCGGGTTCGTGGCGCGTGCCGGATCGATCTCCGTCGCGGCAACATCGCCCGATGCCGAGCCCTTGTTGCCGCTTGAACGCGTGGCCACGCCTGGCGCGGACAGCATTCCCGCGCTGTGCAGCCTTCTCGACCTCCCAGCAGAGCGGACGGCGAAGGCGATGCTGATTGCCGGCCAGCCGCCCGGAGAGAAGCGAGATCAAGTCCTGCTGATCCTGGTGCGTGGGGACCGGGATGTCAGCTGGCATAAGATCTCCTGGGCAAGCGGATGGAGAAAACTGCGGCGTGCCACCCCGGAGGAGGTTGAGGCCACCGGCGCCGTTCCCGGGTTTGCCTCCCCGGTCGGGCTGGCGCACCCGTGGATCTTGATCGATCAGGCCGTCGCCAACAGCCGCAACCTGGCGACCGGGGCCAACCAGACTGGGTTTCATCTGCTCAACACGACCTGCGGGCGCGACTACGCGCCGTGGCGTGTGGCTGATATTGCCGCCGCCATGGCTGGCGATGCCTGTCCTCGCTGTGGCGCGGAACTGCACCGTGAGATGGGCTGCTTGCTGGGTGTCTGCTCGCCGCTATTGCCGGAGTTGGGGGACCACCTGGGCACCTTTGCCGACCGCAGCGGCGGGGCAGCCCCGCTGGCCGGCGTGAGTCTCGAGGTCGATTTGACGACGGTCGTTGGAGCGTTGGCAGACCGGCAGGCGGACGACCGCGGGCTGGCCTGGCGGCCGATGGTTGCACCATTCCCGGCCCAGCTGATCGCCATGCCCTCCTGCGAAGCTCAGGCACTCGATCTGCACGAGACGCTCCTTCAGCGAGGGATCGAGGTCTTGCTCGATGACCGGGAGGCGTCTGCCGGGGTCAAGCTCAAGGACGCGGACTTGATTGGGCTTCCGGTGCGTGTAGTCGTGAGCCAGAAGTCCATTGCCGCAGGCGGGGCTGAAGTCACCCCCCGGGTCGCAGGCGGGCCGAGGGTGGTCCCGCTTGAGGCCGTTAGCTCCGAGATCCTGCGCCTCCTCGGTTAGCTATCTTATGTCAAGAGCTGTTGACAAGCGCCAGCCGGGCGTGCTAGTCTTGCGCCCTGCGTCGGTCGGGAGGCCGCATGCTGCGAGAGCGCGTGGCGGACAACATCTACGTCTTCACCAGTGAGCTGTACGCCCAGGTCAATGCTGGGGCGGTAGTGGGGCCCGACTGGTCGATTCTGATCGATACGCTGCCGTACCCCGAGGAGACGCTCGAGATCCGGGAGTTGGTGGAGGGCCGGCTGGGCAGTCCGGTTCGCTACATCGTCAACACGCATCATCACCCGGATCATGTTCTGGGGAACTGCTTCTTTCCGCAGGCCGCAGTGATCGGGCATGCGCTGTGCCGGGAGCTGATGGACACACGCACGCGTGCCCGGCTTGAGGCTGCGCGGCCGCAGAGTCGCGAGCTGCAGAGTGTTGAGCTGGTGCTGCCCAATATCGTGTTCGCCGGCGATGGCTTGACGCTGCGCGTTGGGCGGAGAACCCTCGAGCTCATTCCGTTGGCGGGGCACAGCCCGGACGGCATTGGCGTGCTGATCCCCGAGGACCACGTGCTGTTTGCCGGGGATGCCATGATGCCGCTGCCGTACCTGGTTGACGGGAACAGCGAGGAGCTTGGCTCCAGCCTGCGACGCATCCCGAAGCTCAAGCTCGAGAACTTGGTGCAGGGCCACGGCGAGATCATCCTGCGGGGAGAGATCCCAAATGCCCTGCGCTCAAACCTCAACTACCTGGCGGCGGTGGAACGTGGCGTCTCGCGCTTGCGCCGGCGCAGGAATCCGCAGGACTTGATCGACGAGATCTCGATCGAGGAATGCGGCAAGAGCCGCATCCTGCTGGGGGGGATTGCCCCCGAGCTGCACCGGCAGAATGTGCAGACGCTCCTGGAGCAGGGGTCCTGACCCGGGGCAGGCCTGCACTGCCGCCGGCAGAAGCGGAGTTGCTCTTCGACGGCGGCAGCCGGGGCAATCCCGGCCCGGCGTACGGTTCCTATCGCCTGAAGCTGCCCGGCGCGGTGACGCCCAGGCTGGGTCGGCGCACGTTCGGCCGCATGACCAACAACGAGGCAGAATACGCTTCCCTGATCGCCGGCCTGGAAGACCTGGCCGAGGCGCTCAAGCAGGCGCGCATTCCGGCACAACAGGTGCGCCTGGAGGTGCGTGGGGACAGCCAACTGGTGCTGGCGCAGCTTGCCGGCGATTGGCGTGTACGCAACCCGCGTCTGCAGGAGTACTGGGCGCGTGCTCATGACCTGCTCGCCGGGTACGAGGCGGTCGCATTCCAGCGCGTGCCGCGTTGGCGCGTGGTCAGGGTCCTCGGTCATTGACGGCGCGCGCAGCGCATGGCATAATCGACCTGCGATTCCGACCGGCGATGATGGAGACGAGTAGCCCGCCGGCGCTGGCAGCGAACCCGGGTCGGTGAAAGCCGGGGCAGCTATGCGGGCCAAAATCCCTCCGGAGCCGCGACCTGAACCTGCAGCCGCAGCACTAGGGGAGCCGGGCCTGTCCACCGTTATCCGGACACGGGTATCAACCGCTAAGGGGCGTATCCGATAGAGTTGCCTGCACACGCAGGTATCAGGGTGGTACCGCGGGAGCGTAGTGCCTCTCGTCCCTGAATGGGCGAGAGGCTTTTCGTTGGAGGTCGAGCATGGCGACAAGACGGCTGTATCTGGAAGACGCCTATCTGCGCAGCTTCGAAGCCGAGGTGGTGGAGGCCGCGCCGGACTCCGTAGTGCTCGATGCCACAGCTTTCTATCCCGGCGGCGGCGGCCAGCCTTGCGATCACGGGCTTCTGCGCCTCGGCGACGGGAAGCGTCTGTCTGTGTCCGGCGTGGCGAAGGACGGCGGTGGGATCCGGCACGCTGTGCAGGGAGGCAGCGTTCCGGTCGGAGCTCGGGTCGTCGGTGAGATCGATTGGCCCCGGCGCTATGCACTGATGCGCACACACACTGCCATGCATATCCTGTGCGGCGTGATCTGGAAGCAATACGGCGCCAGCGTGACCGGGGGCAATATGGAGCCGCTGAAAGGACGGATGGACTTCGAGTTTGAGAGCATGCGGCAGGAGTTCGTGCGTGAGATTGAGGCGCTGATCAATGTCGAGGTGGCCAAGGCGCGGCCCGTCACCACGGCTGTTCTGCCGCGGACGGAGGCGTTTCAGATCCCTGATCTGATCCGCACCAAGATCAACCTGCTCCCGCCGGACATCGCCGAAGTGCGGGTGGTCGAGATTGTGGGGCTGGATCTGCAGGCCGACGGCGGGACACATGTGGGGAACACTCGCGAAGTCGGCCCGCTCAAGATCACAGACTACAAAAGCAAGGGCGCCATCAATAAGCGCCTGGTGGTCAGCCTCGAGCCGGAGGTTGCAGATGTTTAGGCCTGTCCCGGCAAGCATTGACTTCGTGGCGCAGGAACATGCGGTACTTCGCTTCTGGCAGGAGACGGGCGCCTTCGACAAGCTGCGCAATTTGCGGAGCTCTGCGCCGACCTGGTCGTTCATCGATGGCCCGATCACGGCCAACAACCCGATGGGTGTACATCACGGCTGGGGGCGGACCTACAAAGACCTGTTTCAGCGGTTCAAGGCAATGCAGGGTTATCAAACCCGTTACCAGAACGGGTTTGACTGCCAGGGGCTGTGGGTCGAAGTCAATGTCGAACGGGACATGGGCTTCAAGACCAAACGCGATATCGAAGCGTTTGGTCTCGCCGAGTTCGTCTTGCTGTGCAAGCAGCGGGTGCTGCGCTATGCTGCCGTTCAAACTCAGCAGAGCATCCGTCTCGGGTACTGGATGGACTGGAACGACCCGCTCCTGCTGGAATTGTTGGCCGAGCAGCTTCGACAGGATCCGCTGCAGGTTCTCACGCTGCAGGCAAGGCAGGGTGCGCTGTCGGACAGCGTGGAAGGGCTGGTGGGGCGTCTGGGGCTGCCTGAGTTGGGTGGCTCCTACTTCACGTTCTCGGACGAGAACAACTACACCATTTGGGCTGCGCTCAAGTCCTGCTATGAGCGGGGGTGGATCTACAAGGGCACCGATGTGATGCCATGGTGCGCACGCTGCGGCACCGGGCTGAGCCAGCATGAGATCGTCACCGAGGGCTATCAGGAAGTCGAACATGCCAGCCTCACGCTGCGCCTCCCGCTGCGGGGCCGGCCTGGAGAGAGCCTGCTGGTGTGGACGACCACGCCCTGGACGCTGACCAGCAACGTGGCGGCCGCCGTGGGCCCCGAGCTGACCTACGTGAGAGCCCAGCAGGGCGATGAGATCTTCTACCTCAGTCGCGGCACGCTGCACATCCTGCAGGGGGACTATCAGGTCTTGGGTGAGCTCTCGGGTCGCGAGCTGGAAGGCTGGACCTACGACGGCCCGTTCGATGAGCTTGAGGCCCAGCAGGCGGCAAACGCTCCCGGTGCGCACCGCGTGATCTTGTGGGATGAAGTCGGTGAGGAGGAAGGCACGGGGATCGTGCACATCGCTCCGGGCTGCGGCGCTGAGGACTTCCAGCTGGGCAGAGAATACGGTTTGCCGGTTGTCGCGCCGCTCGACGAAGCGGGTGTTTTCGTGGAGGGATTCGGCTGGCTGTCCGGCATGCCGGTGGCGAAGGTGGCCGAACCGATCTTCGAGGATCTGAGCCGGAAGCGATTGTCCTATCGCATTGCCAACTACCGGCATCGCTATCCCGTCTGCTGGCGCTGCCAGGAGCAGCTGGTCTTCCGTCTGGTGGATGAGTGGTTCATTTCAATGGGAAGCCAGCTGGAAAAGCCGCTGGATCAGGTGACCGAGGAGGAACGCAAGCGCAATTTGCGCTACCAGATGATGGAGGTTGTTGAGCAAGGAACCTCCTGGCATCCCTCGTTTGGCTTTGATCGGGAGATGGATTGGCTGCGCAACATGCACGATTGGATGATCTCCAAGAAGCGCTACTGGGGACTGGCGCTGCCGATCTATGAGTGCCATGCCTGCGGAAGCTTCGAGGTCATCGGCAGCCGGGAGGAGCTCGAGCAGCGCGCCGTCGCCGGCTGGGAGGAGTTCAAGGGCCACAGCCCCCACCGGCCGTACATCGACGCAGTGCAGATCGCCTGTCGCGGCTGCGGTGCCCACCTGCGCCGGATTCCCGATGTCGGCAATCCGTGGCTGGATGCCGGCGTGGTCGGGATGAGCACGCTGCAATACCGGCAGGATCGCGCCTACTGGCGCCGCTGGTTCCCGGCCGACTTGATCAGCGAGTCCTTCCCCGGGCAGTTCCGCAACTGGTTCTACAGCCTGATCGCCATGAGCACGATTCTCGAGCGTGAGACGCCCTTCCGCCATGTGTTCACCTACGCCACGCTGATGGCGGAAGACGGGCGGCCGATGCACAAGTCGTGGGGGAACTCGATCGAGTTCAACGAGGCCGCCGACCGCATGGGCGTAGATGTAATGCGTTGGCTGTATTGCGACCACAAGCCCGAGAAGGACCTGCTCTTCGGCTACCACCGGGCAGACGAAGTGCGGCGCCAATTCCTGATCCCGCTGTGGAATGTCTACAGCTTCTTCGTGACCTACGCCCGCATCGACGGTTGGACTCCGGGCAGGGGGCGCCGCGCGCAGCGCAGCCGGATGGACGCCTGGATCCTGGCTCGCCTGGATGAGACCGTGCGCAACGTGACCGCCAGCCTGGAGGCGTACGAGCCGAACCTGGCCACGGAATGCGTGGATGGCCTGCTCAACGATCTGAGCAACTGGTACGTGCGCCGCAGCCGCCGGCGGTTCTGGGCGCGACAAGGTGCAAGCGCTGTCACGGATGCCGACAAGGAGGCCGCCTACGCCACGCTGTACGCGGTATTGGTGACCCTGGTGCGGTTGTTGGCGCCGTTCGTCCCGTTTGTCACCGAAGTCATGTACCAGAACCTGGTGCGAGCGATTGATCCCCAGGCGCCGGAGAGTGTTCACCATTGCTTATACCCCGTGGCCAACGATGCGCATCGCGCCCCGGAACTGACTGGGGAGATGCGCCTGATCCAGCGCCTGGTGTCGCTCGGCCATGCCGCCCGCAACAAGGCCAACATCAAACTGCGCCAGCCGCTGGCGGAGGTCGCGTTTGCCTTGGGGACCGCGGCTGAAAGGGAGGTGGTCGCCCGGCACACGCAGGTCATCGCCGACGAGCTCAATGTCAAGCGCGTGCGTCTGTTGGATGCGGCCGGCGAGGTGGTCGACTTCAAGCTCAATCCACTGCCGAAGCAGTTGGGGCAGAAGCATGCCAGCCGCTATCCGGCAATCCGCCAGGCGCTGCTCAGCCTGCCGCCTGCGGCCGCCGCAGCGCAACTGCTTTCCGGCGAAAGCCTTAGGCTGAAGGTTGCGGGGGAGGAAGTCACTGTCACGCCTGACGAGGTCGAGGTGCGGCTGGAGGCGCATGCCGGCTTCGCCGCTGCCGGCGACGGGCCGTATGTCGCCGCGCTCGATACCGAGCTGAGCGAGGCGCTGCTTGCGGAGGGTTTGGCGCGCGAAGTTGTGCGCCGGGTTCAGGAAATGCGCAAACAGGCGGACTTCCGGGTAGATGACCGGATCGACCTCCAGTACGCTGCCAGCCCGCGCTTGGCCAGAGCCATTCTGGAATATGCGGCGATGTTGGCCGATGAGATCTTGTCTGATTCGATTCGGGCGGCAGACGCTCCAACCGGAGAGCGCCTCGAGACGTTCGGCTTCGATGGCGAGACCCTCCGGCTAGGCATCACCCGCAAGGCGGCGCCCCGGCCTGCCGTTGGTCGAGGGTAAAATGGAGCGCATGCGGATTGAGGGAGGGCACGTTTGTCTCGGCTGAAGAGCTATTTGATCCTGCTGGGGTGCGGGGGACTGATCGTCGCCCTGGATCAATGGTCAAAGTATCTGGTGCGATCGTCCCTGGCCTACGGCGAAGTCTGGGTGCCGTGGGAATGGCTGGCGCCCTACATGCGCGTCGTCCATTGGAACAACACCGGTGCGGCCTTTGGCATGTTCCCAGCGGCCGGCGGCCTGATCGCGATAATCTCGGTGCTCGTGGTCGTGGCGATCCTGTACTACTTTCCACAGGTTCCATCGGAGCAATGGCTGGTCCGCCTGGCGCTTGTGCTTCAGTTTGGGGGCGCGATCGGCAATCTGGTGGATCGAGCCGCCTACGGCCCGGTGACGGATTTCATCTCGGTGGGCTCCTTCCCGGTATTCAACGTCGCCGACTCCTGCATCAGCGTGGGTGTGGCATTGCTCGTGGCAGCGTTGTGGGTGGAGGAGCGCAGGCACCGCACCCTTGCGCAGGAGGCGGCTGCGGTGGCTTCTCCGCCGCTCGCCGAAGATGACCGAGCGGGATGAGGCGTCACAGGCGCGCCTGGCCGTGGCGACCGCTGGGCGGCTGGACACCTGGCTGAGCCGCCAGTGGCCGGAGGTCTCACGCTCTCGCTGGCAGGCGCTGATTCGCGAAGGCTGGGTGAGCGTGGATGGCCGGGTAGTCAACAGACCCGGGATGCGGCTGGCGGGCGGAGAGCCCGTGGCCGCACGCCTGCCCCCGGTCCGTCCGTCCGAGCTGACGCCGTGCGACCTTGCGCTGCAGATCATCTTCGAAGACGCCGACCTGCTCGTCGTCGACAAGCCGGCGGGGGTGGTTGTGCATCCTTCCGCAGGCCATCAGGTGGAGACACTGGTCCAGGCCGTGTTGCAGCATGTACCCGATCTGCCCGGCGTCGGAGGAGAGCGCCGACCCGGGGTCGTGCACCGGCTGGACAAGGACACATCGGGCTTGGTCGTGTTCGCCAAGAACGACCGGGCCATGGGGGAACTGCAGCGCCAGTTCAAGGCGCGCCTTGTCCACAAGACCTACCTTGCCGTCGTCCATGGATTTCCGCCGACGGATGAGGGCCTGATCGATGCCGCCGTCGGCAGGGACCCGCGCGAGCGCAAACGGATGGCTGTTGTGGCGGAAACCCGGGGACGCGCCGCGCGCACGCGCTTCCACCTTCTGCACAAGCTGGGCGACTACGCTCTGCTGGCCGTAGAACCCGAGACCGGTCGCACGCATCAAATCCGGGTCCATCTCGCTTACCTTGGGGTCCCGGTGGCCGGTGACCGTGTATACGGTTCCCGCCATCAGCCGGATTGGCTGTCGCGCCAGATGCTCCACGCCTGGCGTTTGGGGATTCACCTGCCGAGCGGGAAGGACCTGCAGGTGTTCGAGGCGCCGCTGCCGCAGGACTTCCGGGAAGTCCTCAACCGATCCGGCGGCGGCAGGGAAGCCCAGGCTGCAATCGCCGCAATCGGGAGGGCAAGATGTTGATCGACTTGAGGTCGGACACGGTCACCCAGCCGACTCCGGAGATGCGTCGGGCGATGGCCGAAGCCGAAGTGGGCGACGACGTGTTCGGCGAGGATCCGACCATCAACCGCCTGGAGGCGATGGCGGCGGAACGGATGGGGAAGCAGGCCGCCATCTTTGTGCCGTCAGGGACCATGGCCAACCTGGTTGCGCTGCTGACCCATTGCCGCCGGGGCGACGAGATGATCCTGGGCGATCTGTCGCACACCTTCCTGTACGAAGCCGGAGGCGCGGCGGCACTCGGCGGGATCCATCCCCGGCCGCTTGCCACGGCTGCCGATGGCACTCTCGATCTCCAGGCGATCGAAGACGCGATCCGCCCGGACGACGTGCACTTTCCCATCACGCGTTTGGTGTGTCTCGAGAACACGCATAACCGTTGCGGAGGCGCCGTGCTGGCCTCCGAGTACCTCGGGCAGGTGGGGGAGCTGGTCCGGCGCAAGGGGCTGAAGCTCCACATCGATGGCGCCCGCATCTTCAACGCCGCCTGCGCGCTGGAGGTGCCGGCGCACGTGTTGGCGGCGCCCGCTGACAGCATCGCCTTCTGTCTGTCGAAGGCCTTGTGTGCGCCGGTTGGATCCTTGCTGTGCGGCAGCACGGAGTTCATTGCGGGGGCGCGTCGGATCCGCAAGCAAGTCGGCGGCGGCATGCGCCAGGCCGGAATCCTGGCAGCGGCTGGGATCGTGGCGCTGGAGACGATGCCGGACCGGCTGGCGGACGACCACCGCCGAGCGCGGGTGCTGGCGCAGGGACTGGGCGCGCTGCGCGGGTTGGAGATCGAGACGCCCGAGCCCGCCTCGAACATGGTGTACTTCAGGCTGGCGCCGTCGGCTCCGTTGGATGCCGCCGGGCTGCGCGAGCGCCTGCGCGCCGAACGTGTGCTGATCCATGAGGTGGGTCCGCGGCGTGTGCGGTTGGTCTTGCACTACTGGATCGACGATCGAGCCCTGGAGGCGGTGTTGACGGCCTTCGCCCGCGCCCTGAACGGCAGCACCTAGGCCTGTCAAAGCCGACTCTTGCCAGAGCGGCGCACCAAGCTTCTGCCTGCGTCGCCGGCGGCGCACCAGCCCATCCCCCCTGCGGTGCCGGTCTCGGCCGACGCGCGGTGCGCCAGGGCTTCGAAGCACACCGCGTTGGGTTCATGCCGTCGGCCGCAACAGCTAAGTCCAGCGCGGGATTCGACCTGGGAAGGGCGCGCCCGCCCGCGGATTGGATCGGCTGGGAGTCGCGCCCAGGCGGCGAGATGGCCTGGCGGATTGGTGCGCCCCCTGCGGCGAGGCTGGTGAGCTTGTGGACAGCAGCGGCTGCCGAATAAGGCGGATGTGCGGAGAGGTTCTGCGCGCGCCCTTCTGGCGCCAGTTCGGAGCGGGCCTTCCTCGCGCAGGGGGACCTCCTGCAGGCCGGGCGCAATGTTGCAGGGAAAGCCATGGGCGCGTCCTGCCACAGGCGAGACGGTCGCCGCCTGTACAGCGCATGTACCCTGGGTGAGATTCGCTCGGGTCTTGCACTGCGGCTTGACGCTGACTCTTGGGACATGGTAAGATGCGGCCCGTTGGGGGTGTGGTGTAGCGGCCAAACACGCTGCCCTGTCAAGGCAGAGACCGCGGGTTCGAATCCCGTCATCCCCGCCACAGCGTCCGGCGCCGCCGGACGCTCTTTGTTTGTCCCGTTCGTCGAACGCCAGCCGATGGGCCAGCGCAGGACGTGGGCGCTGGTGCGGACCGGCGCGAAGGAGAGGCGATGATCGAGCAGGATGCGACCGCCTATGTGCTGGCCATGCATGGCGCACCGCCTCGCGATTTCCCTTCACAGGAGATGCGCGAGTACTTTCAGTTGCACGCGATGGCTGAAGTCGGCCAGGCGGCGCTACCGGCGCCCGCGAAGGACCGCATGCAAGAGCTGGGCGTGCGCATGCGCGCCTGGCCGCGCAATCCGACGAACGACCCGTTCCATGCAGCCTCGTATGAGCTGGCGGCTGCGATCCAAGAAGAATCAGGCCGTCAGGTGCAAGTGGGTTTCAACGAGTTCTGCGATCCGGACGTTGAGGCAGCGGTCGAACGCGCGATCGCCGGAGGGGCGGCTCGAGTGATTGTCATCACGCCCATGCTTACTCGCGGCGGTGACCACGCCGAAATCGATATCCCGCGCACCCTCGACCGCGTGCGCCAACGCCACCCAGATGTCGCTGTCGACTATGCCTGGCCGTTCCCGGTGGAGGCGATCGCCCGCTTCCTGCTCAGCGCAGGGGACGCTCTGCTGGATCCGAAGGATTGATCCTTTCCGGTCAGGCGCGGGCCCAGGAAGCTCGAGACGGTGTCCCTTTCAGGGGCGGTGCGGCTGCCCCGCCGGAGATGAACTGGCCACGCCAGGCAGGCGAGGGGTATGAGGCTGTCTTGCTGCCACTGCGCATGGGCGCACTCTCCGCAGTCAAGCACGCCCGCTACGCCAGGCGGCAGGACTTCACAATCCGGTGGAGGGGATGCAGCCGCGAAGCGATCTCTTTGCTCTGCGCAGGATGTGCAGCAGAGAATCCCCGGTGACGGCAGGAAGGGTGATCTCAGAGAGGCGTGGAGTCGACGGGCGCGTTGCAGGGCTGGCGCCAGATCGCACTTGCCTGCCGCGCCGATTCAGCTGTTCAGCGCAATGAGCAGAGGAGGCGCGTCACAGGGCGCGGTCCGATGACGTGCCCGGGCGGCAAATCCGTTGACGCGGCCGGGCGGCAATCGCAACGATCTGGCGTGGCTTCGGGTCGTGCGCCGGCTTGACACGGCAACAACGCACATGGTATTGTCTCCAGGTTGCCTCGCAGCAGGTGGCATATGGGGGATGCACGTTACTACATTGGCTTCAGCCATGCGCGGGGGATCGGCACAGTGCGGCTGCGAAAGTTGTTGGCAGCCTTCGGGGATCTCCAATCCGCCTGGGTGGCCAGCGAGAGCGCCTTGGCGATGGCGGGGCTCGGTCCTTCGCTCGTTCAGTCGATTGTTGAGGCGCGGAATCGGATCGACCTTGACGAGGAGATGGCGCGCCTGGAGGCGCGTGGCGTGCGGGTGCTTAGCTGGGAGGATCCGGCGTACCCGCGACGCCTGAGCGAGATCGACGCGCCGCCTGCGCTGCTGTATGCACGGGGCGAACTTCGTCCCGAGGACGATCTGGCCGTGGCGGTGGTCGGCACACGCCGGCCGAGCGCCTACGGTCAGCAAGTCGCCCGGGATGTGGTCGCGGCGCTGGCCTCGGGCGGCGTGACAGTGATCTCGGGGCTGGCGCGAGGCGTGGATGGAATCGCGCATCAGACTGCGCTGCAATGCGGAGGGCGGACGATCGCCGTGCTTGGATCAGGTATGGACTCCATATATCCACCCGAGCATCGCAATCTGGCACGGTCCGTCTGCGAGTCGGGTGCGCTGCTGACGGAATACCCGCTGGGGCGAAAGCCGGAGCCGGGGAACTTCCCGGCAAGGAATCGAGTGATCTCGGGCATGAGCCTGGCCGTGGTGGTCGTCGAGGCGGGCAGCACCAGTGGGGCGCTTATCACGGCGGATTTTGCCGCTGATCAGGGCCGAGAGGTATTTGCCGTGCCGGGCGGGATCTACAGCCGAACCTGCGGAGGCACGAACCAGCTCATCGCCAATGGCGCCCGGCCGCTGCTGTCGCCGGCCGATGTGCTCGAGGCGCTCAATCTGGAGATGACGATCCGCCAGGCGAGCAGCGAGGCGGGCCCGGCGACGGAGGGGGAACGCCGCGTGCTGGGGGCGCTGTCGACCGAACCGGTTCATGTTGACCAGATCAGCCGGAGCTGTGACCTGCCGGCAAATGTCGTGGCCTCGTGCCTGACGCTGCTGGAGCTGCGGGGAAGGGTGCGCTCTGTTGGCGGGATGCGTTATGTCCTCGCCCGCGAAGCGAAGGTGGGATACCAGGTGGAATGATGGCAGACGAACTGTTTGCAGTCATCCTGGCCGGCGGCGGAGGGACTCGGCTGTGGCCGGTCTCCCGCCGTGAGAGCCCGAAGCAGGCGCTGCGGTTGCTGGGGGAGCGTACCTTGTTCGAGATGACCGTCGACCGGCTGCGGCCGATGTTGCCACCCAACCGGATTCTGGTCGTCAGCGCGCAGTCGCAGGTGGCGACCTTGCGGGAGCAGGTGCCGGAGTTGCCGGAAGAGGCCTTTGTGATCGAGCCGGAGGGGCGGGGTACGGCCTCGGCCATTGGACTGGCGGCGTTGGCCTGCCAGGCTCGCCATTCGGCGAGCGTGATGGCCTGCCTTCCGTCCGACCACTTCATTGCCGACAATGAGCGATTTCGCTCGTTGCTGGGGCGGGCGGCGGAATTGGCGGCCGGAGATGAACTGGTCACGTTCGGCATTCCGCCGGAATATGCCGCCACAGGCTACGGCTACATCCATCGAGGCGAAGCGATCGGCGCCACGGGTGCGTTCCGCGTACAAGCCTTCCGCGAGAAGCCCGCTGCCAAGGTGGCCGAAGGCTATCTGGACAGCGGCGAGCACTACTGGAACTCCGGCATGTTCGTGTGGAAGTCGGAGCGAATCCTTGCCGAGATCGAGCGCCAGATGCCGGCGCTGCACATTTGCCTGCGTCGGATTCTCTCCCTCCCGGGTCAGTGGAAGGCGAGCGAGGTCGCCGCGCTGTGGTCGGCCCTCAAGTCGGAGACGGTCGACTACGGCATCATGGAGCACGCAGACCAGGTGGCGGTTGTGCCTGCGCCCGGACTGGGGTGGAAGGATATCGGAAGTTGGGATCGATTGCATGAAGTGCTTCCCACGGACGCGCACGGGAACCTGGAGCTGGCGAACGAGGCGCTGCTGTTGGACTGCAAGAATTCGCTGATCTACCAGGCGGGCGAGTCTGGCCGGCTGATTGCGGTGCTGGGCGTGCGCGATCTGGTGATCGTCGACACGCCCGACGTACTGCTGGTTATCCCGGCGGCGATGAGTGAGAGAGTGCGCGAGCTTGTGCGCGAGCTGGAGTCGCGCGGAGCGGGCCAGTACCTGTAGTGGGAGCGTTGTGTGGAAGCCTATTGCGTTAAGTGCAAGCAGAAGCGGGAGCTCGGAACGCCAGAGGCGGTATTCACCGCCGGCGGAACGGCCGCCACGCGTGGCGTATGCCTTGTGTGCGGGACCAAGGTGTACCGCATGGGCCGGACGCCAGCCCATGAAGGACTGCAGCCTCCCCCGCGCACTGAGAAACCCGTCCGGCAGCCGCGCAAGCACAAGCGCCAGGGGCGGCTGGTGGTTGTCGAGTCGCCAACGAAGGCCAAGACCGTCGGCCGGTTCCTGGGCAAGGACTACGTTGTGCGCGCCTCCGTGGGTCATGTGCGGGACTTGCTGCGGTCGCAGCTCTCGGTCGACGTGGAGAACGACTTCGAGCCGAAGTACCGGGTTCCCAACGAAAAGCGCCAGGTCGTCAAGGGGTTGAAGGCCGAGGCCGAGCGGGCCGAGGAGCTGTTCCTGGCCACCGACCTGGACCGCGAGGGCGAGGCGATCGCCTGGCATCTGCTGCACGCCATGGAAATCGACCCCAGTCGAGTGAAGCGCGTGGTCTTCCATGAGATCACCCGCCCGGCGATCGAACAGGCCTTCGCCCATCCGCGCAAGATCGACCAGCACCTGGTGGACGCGCAGCAGGCACGCCGGATCATGGACCGTCTGGTTGGCTACAACCTCAGCCCACTCCTGTGGTCGAAGGTTCGCAGCCGGCTCTCGGCGGGGCGGGTGCAATCGGTGGCCCTGCGGCTGGTCGTCGAGCGCGAGCGAGCGATCGAAGGCTTCGTGCCCCAGGAGTACTGGACGATCGACGCCAACGTGCGGCATCCAGCGAAGCCTCCGGCGTTCTGGGTGCGCCTTGTGCGCGTCGATGGCCAGGAGCCTGTGCTGGCGGATCGGGGGGGGGCCGAAGAGACGCTGGAGAGCCTGCGCCAGGCCGAGTTCAGCGTCGGCAGGGCAACCTCCGGCTCGCGCACACGGCACCCAGCCCCGCCCTTCACCACCAGCACCCTGCAGCAGGATGCCTCGCGCCGCCTGGGCTACACCGCCCGGCGGACGATGGCGCTGGCCCAGCAGTTGTATGAGGGCATCGATCTGGGGGATGAGGGCTCGGTCGGGCTGATCACCTATATGCGAACCGACTCGGTCCACGTTGCGGTTGAGGCGC
This sequence comes from Anaerolineales bacterium, assembly GCA_041302385.1. GTDB lineage: Bacteria > Chloroflexota > Anaerolineae > Anaerolineales > E44-bin32 > PFL42. The sequence continues at coordinate 15,887 of JBFYRF010000270.1, forward strand.
AGGCACAGGCCCGCAAAGCGATCGCCGCTCGCTTTGGCGAGGCGTACCTTCCAGCGTTGGCTCCCATTTACCGCACGCGTTCGCGCGGCGCCCAAGAGGCCCACGAGGCCGTGCGCCCGACCGACCCGGCCCGCGACCCGGATGCGGTTCGCCAGTATCTGACCGCCGAGCAGCACAAGCTGTACTCCTTGGTCTGGAAGCGATTCCTGGCCTCGCAGATGGCGGCCGCCGAGTACGACACCCGCCTGGTCGAGGTCAAGGCCAAGGGTCCCCACCACCTCTACGACCTCAAGGCCTCCGCCTCGGCACTGCGCTTCGCTGGTTTCCTGGACGTATATGAGGACCGGCCGAGCGAGAACGGAGAGGGCGGCAAACAGGAACCGGAGGAAGCGCTGCTGGCACAGCTTCCGGACGTAGAGCGCGGCGATCGGCTCGAGCTGCTGGACCTCAAGCCGGATCAGCACTTCACCCAGGCCCCGCCGCGTTTCTCGGAGGCCAGCCTGGTGAAGGCGCTGGAGGAGAACGGGATCGGAAGGCCCTCCACGTATGCTCCGATCCTTTCCACCTTGCAGAGCCGAGGGTATGTTCGCCGCGAGACGAAGCGGCTGTACCCGACGGAAATTGGCATGACGGTCAATGACCTGCTGGTCGAACACTTCCCGGAGATCGTTGACCTTGGGTTCACGGCCAAGATGGAAGGCGAGCTGGACGATGTCGCCTCAGGTTCGCGGGAATGGACGGAGGTGGTGCGCGAGTTCTACACGCCATTCGCCGAGAAGGTGAAGCTGGCGCTGATCGAGATGCCGGAGGTCAAGGCGGAGCCGGAGGTACTCGATCGCGCGTGCCCGGAGTGCGGTAAGCCCCTGCTGGTGCGCCACGGGCGCTACGGCAAGTTCATTGGTTGTTCGGACTTCCCGACCTGCCGCCATACCGAGCCCTGGTTGGAGAAGATCGGCGTGTGCTGCCCACGCGACGGTGGCGAGCTGATCGAGCGACGCACACGCAAGGGCCGCGTCTTCTACGGCTGCGCAAACTATCCCGAGTGCGAATTCACCAGCTGGAAGCGACCGCTGCCTGTACCCTGCGGCAATTGCGGGAGCCTGCTGGTGGTCGACAATCGGACCCACGCCGTCTGCACGGCCTGCGGCAGCCGCTTTGAACGGTCGAGCGTGGCACCTGCCGATGAACCGGCATAGAACCTGCACCAGCGCCGCTTGCCGGGCGTGTGCCCGGGGTCTAGAATCCGAGCGTCGGCCGGGGTAGGGCCGGTCAGAGCGAGGGAAGCATGCAACAGGCAAAGGCTTGGGCGGTGAGACCTCCCGTGATGATCGGCCTGGCGGTTGTGGCCGGCATCGCCGTGGGATTGTTCCTGGGTTGGCTGGTCTTCCCGGTCGAGTGGACCGACGCCACCCCGTCGATGTTGCGCGCCGACGTACAGGTCGACTACATGCGGATGGTGATCGACTCGTACTCAGTGAACCGCAATGCCGACCTGGCGATGCAGCGCTATGAGAGCCTGGGCGCGGCGGGGCCGGTGGCGCTGGCCGAAGTGGCGGCAAATCCGGGCGATGTGAGTGACACCTCCATTCAGAACTTCTACGCGCTGATCGAGATCTACCAGCCCGAGGCTTCGGGGGGCACGCCAACCCCGTCGACGGGAAGCGGCGGCGCGGCTGCAGGCTATCTGCTCCCGGTTTGTGGACTGACCGCTCTGCTGGGGTTGATGCTGGGCGGCGCCGTGGCCTGGCGGTCGCGGGCTGCGCGGCGAGACCGAGGGCGCGGCCGACCGGCAGATACACCGGATCTGTATGCGGGACTTCCTGACGAGGCGTACGTCGGCGAGGTCTACCGGGCCGAAGCGGATCAGGTGGCTGCGCCTTCGGCGGTGGCCGCTGGAGCGGCCAGCGGAGCGTCTGCCGAAGCTCCTTTGGCGATGTTCCGCACGATCTACACGATCGGCGACGACTTGTACGACGACTCCTTCAGCATTGAGAGCCCGGCGGGGGATTTCCTTGGCGAGTGCGGGGTGGGGCTGGGCGATGTGATCGGTGTTGGCGAGCCGAAGAAGGTCACCGCGCTCGAGCTCTGGTTGTTCGACAAGAACGATATCCAGACCGTGACCAAGGTGTTGCTTAGCCGCTTTGCCTTCAACGATCCAGAAACGCGGGCACGGCTGGCCGCCAAGGGCGATCCGGTGCCTGCCGCCAGCGGAAGTGTCGTCACGCTGGAGACTGCTTCCCTGTTGGTGGAGGCCAGAATCGTCGACCTGGTGTACGGCGAGTCCGCCCTCCCGTCAGAAAGCTTCTTCGAACGGGTGACGATCGAATTGCGAGCTTCGCGCAAGGGCGGCTAGGCGCAGGTCCTTCGCTCCTGGCCGCGGCTCAGCGAACTTCGAGGATCCGCAGCAGGACCTCGCCTCCGGGAGTCATGGCTCGCACGCTCTCACCGGCTCGGCGCCCCATCAGCGCCGAGCCGAATGGTGACTCGTGGGAAATCCTGCCCGAGGATGGGTCCGCTTCTTTCACGCCCACGACCTGGTAGGTCTCCGGCGGGTTGTCCGCCTCGGCCACAACCACTGTACTGCCCACGTGGACCACGCCTTCCTCGCGCGGCCCGTCGGCGATGATCGCCTGTTTGAGAACGCTCTCCAATTCCTGGATCCTGCCCTCAAGGAAGGCCTGATCTTCCTTGGCGGATATGTAGTCGGCGTTTTCACTCAAGTCGCCCTGCTGGACGGCGTGCCGCAAGCGCGCCGCCAACTCCTGCCGCCGGGGTCCGCGCAGCTGGTCAAGTTCCGCCCGCAGGCGCTGTTCTCCCTCGGGCGTCAGGTAGATCTCACGCTTGTCCATCGGCGGTGACGCCTCCTCATGTACGCCTTGCGGCCGGCTGCGTGCGCTGCAGCGTCACGGATCCGCCAGCGCCCGTCGAGACCGGAGACCGGGGGCGGGGGGTAGACTCGGTCGCGGTCGGTGTGGGCCAGAGCGGGCGGGCAAGCCCGCTACAGAGCACCGACTCTACCACCAAGTCCGGCAGGCATCGACCGAAGGTTGTCAGGGAAGCGTCTGAGGATCGAACAGCCGGCTGTGTTCTTGCAGGGCAAAGCGATCCGTCATGCCGGCGATGTAGTCGCTGATCGTGCGCTGGAGGCCTTCCTGGTCGATGCGGGCGCGTACTTCGGCGGGCAGTACTTCCGGCTTGGCGGCATAGGCGCCGAACAGGTCGGCGACGGTCCGCTCGGCCTTCACCTGCATTCGATACACCCGGTAGTGCTGGTACAGGTTGTGGAACAGGAAGGTCTTTAGCTGACGGTTGCGCTCGGCCAGGGCGGAACTGACCCCCACCAGATTGTGATTGAGGCGCTGGATCTCATCGGGGCTGGAGGCGCCCGAGGCGGCAATGGCCTGCGAGGTCGACTCGAGTAGGTCGGTCACCTGGAGGTTGATCAGGCGGCGGATCAGGCGATGCCGGGCCAGTTCTTCCAGTGGCTGGACCGGGATCCCCAGATCGCGGACCAGGTCATCCCAGATTTCGAGCCCGGCAAGCTGGGACGGCACGATCAGGCCGGAACGAAGCCCGTCGTCCAGGTCATGCGCCGAGTAAGCCAACTCGTCGGCTGCGTTGCAGATTTGCGCCTCCAGGCTGGCGCGCGTCTCGGGTTCATAATCGCTGGCGTCGGCCACATCGTATTCGGTCTCGTGTTTGACCATTCCCTCGCGGACTTCCCAGGTCAGGTTCAGGCCGGGAAACTCGGGGAACCGTCGCTCGAGGTGGGTGACAATCCGGAGGGAATGCCGATTGTGGTTGAAGCCTCCGTGACCGGCCATCAACTCGGCCAGGGCCGCTTCGCCGGCGTGTCCGAAGGGAGGATGGCCAAGATCGTGGGCAAGGCAAATCGCTTCGACCAGGTCCTCATTGGCGCCCAGGGCGCGGGCGGTCGTGCGCCCGATCTGGGCGACCTCGAGGGTGTGCGTCAGCCGGGTTCGGTAGTAGTCGCTTTCGGTGGTGATGAAGACCTGGGTCTTGTACTCCAGCCGGCGGAAAGCGGTGGTGTGGAGCACGCGATCGCGGTCCCGCTGGTAGCAGGTGCGGTATGGGTGCTCGGGATCGGGGTAGGCCCGTCCGCGCGAATCCCGACTTCGCAGCGCGTAGGGCGCGAGCGTCCGATGCTCATTCTGTTCGAGCATGGCTCGGGTCTGCATGGTCTCACCTGCAGGCAGTGTATCTGATCCCCGGGCAGACTGTCAAACCGCCTTCGTTGACAGCCCGCGCCCGATGGCCGATAATCCTCTGCGAGGAGGCAGGCATGGGATACCCATTCCCCAGTGAAGCGTGGTTGCTCGCACTGCATCAGACCCTCAACCGCGATCAGCAGTATGCGCAAGTGGCCCGCGGCTGGGAGGGAGATATCCTGTGCCTGATCGAGGCGGCGGACGGCCCGGGCTGGCTGGCAGCCTTCTATCTGGACCTGTGGCACGGGGCCTGCCGAGGGGTCAAGGCATATGCTCCGGGAACGGAGGAGCTGCCGGCCGCCAAGTTCACCTTGCGCGCGCCGCTGCCCAACTTCTACAAGGTCATTTCGGGCGAGCTCGATCCGATGCAGGCAATGATGACTCGCAGGCTGAAGGTGGAGGGGAACATGGCGTACATGCTGCGCAATGTTCCCACAGTTCTGGACTTCGTCCGCTGCTGCCGGGCGGTAGAAATCGAGCCGAAACTCGCCTTCTAGCACCAGGAGGGGACCTGATGAAGCGGTTTCTGGCGATCCATACTGTGCGGAATGTGTACCTGACTCAGGATGAATGGGTGGAAGACTGGCGCGGACTGCGTCACAGAAGCCGCCAGACGCCGGGCTGCCCCGTCTGGCTGACCTCCTACTACGCAGCGATCCAGGGCAAGCTGTACTGTGAATGGGAGGCCGAGTCGGAGGACGACATCCGGCGCTGTTTCACCCAGCGCGAGCTGGACATGGCGCCCTTCGAGTCGATTCAGGAGATTGTGCGCATGGACGCCACCTGGCTGGACGAGTAGCCGTGTGCGATCCGCGCGAGGCCGCGTATGACTGTCGAGCATGAGGCGCCCTTCGACTTCGTCGTGATCGGATCTGGCTTTGGCGGGAGCGTGTCTGCGCTGCGTCTGGCCGAGAAGGGCTACCGCGTGCTCGTGCTGGAGCGCGGCAAGCGCTACGAGGATCGGGATTTCGCTCGCAGAAACCGGGATGTGTCCCGCTACCTGTGGCTGCCGGCGCTCGGCTGCTATGGCATCCTGGAGATGAGCTGGTTTGCCGGGCTGTTGGTGTTGCACGGCAGCGGGGTAGGCGGCGGTAGCCTGGGCTACGCCAATGTGCTGGTGGAACCGGAGCGGGAAGTCTTCGACGCGCCGGCCTGGAAGCGCAGCGGCGCTTGGGCATCCCGCCTCGAGCCACATTATGCGACGGCGCAGCGCATGCTCGGCGTGGCCCCCAATCCGCGCCGCACCCCCGCCGATGAAGTGCTGCATCAGATCGCGCAAGAGCTATCCGCCGCGGAGACATTTCGCCTCACGGAAGTGGGCGTCTTCTTCGGCGAGCCCGGACAGGAGGCGCCCGATCCGTATTTTGAAGGGCGCGGCCCGCCGCGCTCGGGATGCACGTACTGCGGCGCTTGCATGGTGGGCTGCCGGGAGAACGCCAAGAACACCCTGGTCAAGAATTACCTGTACCTGGCAGAGCAAAGCGGGGTGGAGATCCGGCCATGCAGCCAGGTCGTGGATGTCCGGCCCATCGTAGCCGCCAATGGGATAGGCGAAGGCGGCTACGAGGTCGCCTTTCGCGGGCCCACGCCGCTTCCGTCGGGACGGCTTCGGCGCGTGCGCACCCGCGAGGTGGTGTTCTCGGCAGGTGCACTCGGGACGCTGTCCCTGCTGCTGCGCTGCCGGGATGAGACGCGATCGCTGCCCCACCTCTCCCAGCATTTGGGAAGCGATGTTCGCACCAACAGCGAGGCCTTGCTGGGGGTGACGGCGCGGGATGATCACGCTGACTACTCCAAGGGCGTGGCCATCACCTCGATTTTCCAGGCAGACCCGGTGACTCATGTAGAGCCTGTGCGCTACCCGGACGGCTTCTCCTTGATGCGCATGCTGGCCGCGCCGCTGGTCGAGGCGGGCAATCGACGCGGGCGCCGAGCCTGGCTCGTGCTGCGAGCCTCTGTGCTCCACCCGATCGACCTGCTGAGATCGAAGGTGCTCCCGGGATGGGCTCGCCGCTCAACGATCGTCTTGGTGATGCAGACAACGGATACCCGGTTGCGACTCAGGCGGGGGCGGAGCTGGCTGACGCTCTTCCGCAAGGGGCTGGTGTCCGTAAGGGACCCCGATCGCCCGCTGACCGGGGAACTGCCGATCGCCCACGATGTCGTGCATCAGTTCGCAGCCCGGCTGAATGGGATTCCCCAGGGGAGCCTCTCTGAAAGCCTGCTCAACACGCCCACGACGGCCCACATCATGGGCGGGGTGCCGATCGGACGATCGCAGGAGGACGGGGCGGTCGATGACCATTTTCGCGTCTTCGGCTACCCGGGGCTGTATGTTGTCGATGGCTCGGTGATGCCGGGCAATCCCGGGGTAAATCCGAGCTTGACCATCACCGCCCTGGCGGAGTACGCCATGCAAGCGGTCCCGCCGAAGGGGGAAAGGCAGGAGGTGTGGCCCGGCGGAGATCTGCGGACCGCCGAGGCCGCACCGTGACGGGCCAGTTCCAACCCCGCGTCCTGGAAGTCGATCTCTCAACCGGCAGTCAGACATGGCGGCCGATCCCCGCTGAGGCGTTCCAGTCGCTTCTCGGCGGCGCAGCCCTTGGCGCGCACCTGCTCCTGGAAGACCTGGAACAGGCTCACGATCCACTGGGACCGGAGGCGCGGCTGTACTGGCTAACCGGTCCGCTCACCGGCACTGCCGGCCCGGCAGTTGGCAGAATGGTGCTGTGTGCCCGCTCGCCGGCGACCGGCCTGTGGGGTGAGTCGAATATCGGTGGGCATATCGGCGCGGAGATGCGCAGGGCAGGGTTCGATGGTCTGGTGATCCGGGGGCGGGCTGCGCATCCGGTGTTTCTGTGGCTGCATGATGGCAGGGTGGAGATTCGCAGCGCTGAGCACCTGTGGGGGCGCACGGACACCTACGAGACCCAGCAGGCGTTGCGCCAGGAGCTGGGGGACAAGCTGGCCCGCGTCGCGTGTATCGGCGCGGCGGGCGAGGCGATGCATCCCTTTGGCCTGGTGTTGTGCGATCATGGCCGCGTAGCGGGCCGGACCGGACTCGGTGCAGTGATGGGCTCCAAGCATCTGAAGGCCGTGGTCTGCCGTGGCTCGGAGCCGCTGCCGCTGGCTGCGCCGGAGCGATTTGCCGAGCTGCGTCGGCAAGTGAACCTGGCGCTGCGCGAGGACAACCTGTCACGTACACTGCGCCAGACAGGGACTGCCGGGAGCGCCGAGTACTGGGAGTATCTCGGCACCATGCCCAAGCGCTACTTCACCGCCGGCTCGTTCGCTGAGGTGGAACGGATCTCGGGGACTACCATCGCCGAGACGGCGCTGGTTCGCCCAAGTACCTGCCACGGGTGTGTGATCGCCTGCGGTCGGGTCGTGCGCTTCGGCGATGCGGCGGAGGAGAAGGGGGCGGAGTACGAGACGACAGTGGGCTTTGGCCCGCTGGTGGGCGTGAGCGAGGCGGCGTTCATCACACGAATGGGCGGGCTGTGCGATCGTTACGGCATGGACACGATTTCGGTGTCGAATGTCATCGGGCTGGCATTTCTGCTCTTCGAGCAAGGCCACCTCACGACTGCAGACACCGAAGGTCTCGAACTGCGCTGGGGGGACATGCCTGCGATCGAAACCCTGGTGCACCGGACGGCGTTGCGCCAGGGCTTTGGTGCAAGGCTCGCCCGGGGCGCTCGGGCTCTGGCCGCGGAGTTTGGACACCCGGAACTGGCGGCGCAGGTCAACGGGCTTGAGATGCCTTACCACGATCCACGCGGGTCATCGGGCATGGCGTTGGTCTACGCCACTTCGCCGCGCGGCGCCTGCCACAACCAGAGCGACTACTTCATGGTGGATGGTCTGGGACATACTTGCGAAGAGGTCGGCGTGAACAGGTACGACCGGTTCGCCGGGGCGGAAAAGGCCGCCAATGTCGCCCGACACCAAGACTGGCGCTCGCTGGGGAACGCGCTGGTGATGTGCATCTTCTCGAATGTGCCCGCCCAGGACGTGTGTGACCTGGTCAATCTGGCTACCGGATTCGAGTTCGACCTCCCTCACCTGGCGATGGTGGGCGAGCGCAGTTTCAACCTGAAGCGGGTGATCAATGCTCGCCTCGGATTGGGGGCGGCGGCAGAGGCGGACATCCTCCCGCCAATTGTGATGCGGCCATTGACAGAGGGCGGCACGGGTGGGCACGTGCCCCCACTGAGCGCCATGCTTGTCGCCTACTATGCTGCCCGGGGCTGGAACCCGCGAACCGGCCTGCCGGAACCGGCAACCTTGTCTCGGCTGGGGCTGGGCGAATGGGTCGGAGGGATGCCCGAACTGGCCGCTGGTGGAGGGATCGCGTGAGGCTGATTGTCACTTGTGAGCAGATGCGGGCAATCGAGCGGGCAGCGGATGCAAGCGGCCACACCTATGCCCGGATGATGGATCTCGCCGGCGAGGCGGTCGCCGAGCTGATCGCCGGGCGCCTGGCGTCGCTCAAGGGCAAGCGCGTCTGCGTTCTGGTTGGCCCTGGCAACAACGGCGGGGATGGCCTGGTGGCGGGGCGCATCCTGGCCGAGCGCGGTGCGCAGGTGGGATTCTATTTGGCGAAGCCCAGGGCGGAGGCGGATGCGAATCTGGCGGCCGTTCGTGACCGGCAGTTGCTGATTGCTGAGGCGGGCGAGGATCAGCGCGCAAGGGTGTTGAAGAACCTGCTGGCATCAGCCGAGGTCGTGGTGGATGCGGTTCTAGGCACCGGTTTCCGACTGCCCCTGCAAGGCGAAGCTCAGCAGCTGCTGGCCATCGCCAGGCGCGAGCTGGGCGCCCGAACGGAGCGCCCCCTCGTGGTTGCAGTCGATTGTCCATCCGGCGTGGACGCAGACAGTGGCGAGCATGCTGCCGAGACGCTGGCCGCGGACGTCACGCTGACGCTGGCGGCTGTCAAGCAGGGGCTGATCCAATTTCCGGCGGCGGCGCTCACCGGCGAGGTGGTCATCGGCGACATTGGGCTGGAGCCCGGCATGCCCGAGCTGGGAGCGGTCAAGTCGTTCCTGGTCGAGGCGCAGGACGTGGCGCAATGGCTGCCGCCGCGACCGGCAGACGCTCACAAAGGCACCTTTGGGCGAGCGCTCATCGTCGCGGGGTGCTCCAATTTCCCCGGCGCGGCCGCGCTGGCCGGCCTGGGTGCCTACCGGGTCGGCGCCGGACTGGTTACGCTGGCGGTGCCCTCCCCGATTCAGTCGGGAATTGTGCCGCTGCTGCCGGAGGCAACCTGGCTGCTGTTGCCACATGACACCGGCGTGATCGCTGGCGATGCCGCCCCGGTCGTGATGCGCGAGACGCCGAGCTGTCAAGCCATGTTGATTGGACCGGGATTGGGGCACGAGGAAACGACGCGCGAGTTCCTGGCCCGGCTGCTGGGCCAACGGGGCAGGCCGGGGATCGGATTTCGTACTTCCGAAGGAGACGAGAGCCGGGGGAACCAGCCGCTTCCGCCGCTCGTGATCGACGCCGATGGGCTGCGGCTGCTTTCCAGCCTGGACGACTGGCCAAGCCGCCTGCCGCGCGCCGCGGTGCTGACACCGCACCCGGGCGAGATGGCGGCCCTGACTGGCGTGGCGAAGGAGGATATCCAACGTGATCGCATCGGGACGGCTCGCGCCTGGGCTGAGCGTTGGGGGCAGATTGTGGTGCTCAAGGGTGCGCACACGGTCGTGGCGTCCCC
>JBFYRF010000323.1:0-2730 GCA_041302385.1 Anaerolineales bacterium
CGCTTGGGTCGCCCGGCCGGCAATTGACCCGGCTGGACCGAGCTTCCACCTGTTGCTGAGCGGCGTCGGCGAAGAAGTCCGCTTCCCAATGGCTGTGCTGTATCACTCGAAGGACGGCAGCTACGAGACTCTGCCTTATCAACATCCCTGGCGCGACGGCTTCACTCCTGATGGCCGATGGGTATTGATGGACGCCCGTCCAGACGATGAGGGTTATGAGGCTCACCAGGTGTGGATTCGCCCGACGGACGCCCGCACTGCCGATTGGGTTGTGTTCGCCGACCGGCTCGACAACGACCTGTGGTCAGCCGACATGAACAGCTACGCCTGGCAGCGCGGGTCACAGGTGCATTGGCAGACGTTTCCGGCTGGTGAGGCGCTCGGGCGATGGGATGTGAGTCCCTACGCTGCCCGTCCGGCGCTGATCTCACCTGACGGATGCCGCCTGGCCGCCGAGGGGAGCATCCCTGGCGAGTGGTCAGCCGGGTTGTTCGTCTGGGACCGCTGTTCCGGGTAGCCGGTCTCCGCGCCCGGCTAGAATTCGATCTGGGCGCAGCCTTACGCTTCCGGGCAGGACATGCCCGAGGTCAGATCAACAAGCCTTCCCGCGGTCATCATCTCGGCCTCCCAACACTCCCAGCCACTCATCCGCACGACCCCCTCCCCCTGGTCACCCATCACGCGCAGCAGGAGGTGCAGCGAGCTGCTATCCATCCAGGTGGAGGACCAGTTGCCACCCTCGCCCGCAACGGGACGGATCTCCTGCACCTCACCCACCACGTGGCGCAGCGTCTCGATGCTGCTCACGAATTCCACAGCCTCCCGGTAGCGCCTGCCAAGTCGACGCACCGCTCGCGCGTTCGCTCCCTCTGCCGTCTGCTCCGGCCACAGCACCGCCGCTGGCGGAATGTTCGCCCGCGCGAGCAGCGGACCCAGCAGATCGCCCCCGGAGGTGAGATAGCCATGGACCGCCGGCTCGTTGAGCTCCACGGTTGAGTAGGCCAGCACACCGCCGGCCAGGTACAGCTCATACTCCGCAAGCCTCCCGTCTGGGTAGCGCAGCTGCAGAACCGCCATCCCCGGCGCCATCGACGCCGACATGCGGGTCTCGTCGTGGATCTGCTGCCGCTCAGCGCCAACCGCGCACGGCGCCGAGACGGGCTGGCCCACCCCCGACCCCTCGACGCACAGGATCTGCCCGGTATACGGATTGATGAACAACGGCCCGGCCGTCATCGCGGTGATCAGGTCATACGCCTCATCGGCCGTCAGTGCCACCTGCGCGAAGCCGGCATAGGCTGGGCCCCAGAAGTAGACCTCCTGTGGCGGCACGACCAGCCGGGCGCCCACGTCATCTGAGGAAGCCAGTCCACCCAGCAGCACCTCGTTGCTGACATGCTCGCGGGCGGAGATCGGCGCCGACGCGCGGGTGAGGTAGACCTGCCCAAACAGCGCATCGAAACCCGTTGTCATCAGCCTCTCGCCGATCAGCCGCCAGCCTGCAACAGCGCAGGTCAGCATCACCCCCAGCACGGCCAGAGCCGCGAACAGAACATTCGGACTTCGCTTCATCGAGGGCCCCTCCCGGGCCTGGCACTACCTTCGGGCCTCTGGGCTCTCAGCATCTATCTTGCCGCTGTCAGATCCCTCCACCTCGTCCCGACCCAGCCCCGCCTTCCCTGCGCCCAGCCACTGGCGTATCATCAAGCTGCCCCTTCAGCGCGCACCCGGCAGCCCGGCGCCGGCGGTCGTTGCAGGTGCGCTCTGGCGGGACACGGGGAAGGGCAGTGCGTTGATTTCCATTGTCGGCAACAGTGGAGTTGGCAAGACCACACTGGCGGCTCTGCTGGCGGATCGCCTGGGCCTGCCGCTGGCCGCCGAGCAACACACCGAGCGTCCCTTCCAGCAGTTGTGCGCGCAACACCCCCAGCGCTATGCCTTCCCCAACCAGGTCGACTACCTGCTCTTCCGCGCCGAGCAGGAGGCGGACCTGCGGGACCGCTGCAACCACGGAGTGATCGACGGCGGCCTGGACCTGGACTACTTTGGCTTCACTCGGCTATTTCACCACAATGGCTACCTGAGCGATGCAGACCTGGAGGTCTTGCAGCGGCTGTACTTGCACCTACGTCGTCTTCAACCATCCCCACAAGTCTTCATCTACCTGACCGCTCCCATGCCGCTGATCCTGGAGCGCTTCGATCGCAGGGGGCGCCAAGCCGAGGTTACCCGACGCCAGGACCTGCCTGTGCTCCAGTCGTTGCTCGATGACTGGATCACCCGCCCGCAAGCCTGCCGGGTGATCCGCGTCGACGGTTCGGTGGACGATCCCCGCTACGGCCACCTGCTGGACAGATTGGTGGAGCAATTGCGCCTTGCCTGAACCAGAGTAGCTGACCCCACCTACCGGAGCGGTTGCCGTCCCGCGCGCCACTCGGGTGGCCCGGTGACCGGCGAGAGAGCGCCAACCAATGGGCTCTGATCAAGGCCTACAACCCGGGCAGTCTGCGCGGCAAGTACCTCGGTGACCTGGCAGGCGCCCATTCCCGGGACTCGCGGCCAGACTTGCGGGCCCCCTGCCCGCCACGGCGATGCTAGAATCCGTGCTGACAGGAGGGCGCCATGCCTGAAGCCGTGATTGTGTCCGCTGTCCGCACCCCGGTTGGCGCCCATGGCGGCGCGCTGGCCTCGGTTCGCCCCGACGAGTTGGCAGCGCTGGTGATCACCGAG
>JBFYRF010000337.1:0-4432 GCA_041302385.1 Anaerolineales bacterium
CCGAAGATCACGCCCAGGCTGGCGACCGTGCCAACCAGCGCCACATGGTCGGTCCAGTCGGCGGCGATCAGCGACCAGGTCGAGATCCGCATCAGAAGAAGCAACAGGAAGAAGGCGGCCCAGTCGAAGCCATCCTGACGCCAGGCAGGGAGCCTGGCCTCCGGCGTGGAGGGGGTCACTTGCACGGGGGGGACCATCGCCTGCGTGGTCATCGGGGCGATATGCAGGCAACTCCATGCGGGTCCAGCCGCACTCATCCTGTGACGGCATCCGACCCGAGGCTGCCTGAATTCATTCTATCATCCGAGCGCGGAGCGGGCGCCGGAAGGTGGAATGCAGCCGGCGCTCGACGTAGGCGACTGCGGCCAGGCAGCGGTTCCTGATCCCGCCCGCATCCTTGCTGGCTGGGTTTGATACTGCTATCATGGCGGCGGTTTCGGAATGAAACAGCCCACTTCCCGCCCACGACTCCGCAGCCTGCACTTCTTCCTGATTCTGGTCGTTGTGGCAACGCTGCCCTGCTACTGCGCCGGAATCCTCGCCATCCGCGGCGCCCCGGATGGAGCCACGCCAACGCCAACCGTCACCGAAACCCCGGCTTCGACGCCGACGCCGCTCACTGAAACGCCGACGGTGACGAGCACGATCACTCCGACGCCAACCATCAGCCCCACGCCGTTCGTTCCGCCGACTGCGACGGCCACCTTCACGCCGTTTCCCACTCAGACCCAGACCCCCACGCCGCCGCCCAGCCCGACGCCGACTGCTACGCTCCCACCCAGCGACACGCCGGCGCCTCTCCCTACCGCCACGGAGACGGCGATCCCGACTCCATGAGGCTGCCGGCAGACCTGCAGTGAGCACACCTCGGACCCTGGAATTGCTTCAGGCCTTGCTTGCTCCTGCGGGCGTGTCAGGCTGCGAGAGCGACGTCGCCGACGTGGTCCAGGCGCTCTGGGCGCCGCTGGCCGACGAAATCAGCCTATCCCCACTGGGAAGTGTCCATGCCCGACTGCATGGGAATGCCGCCGGGCAGCGGCCAACGTTGATGGTCAGCGCTCACATGGACTCGATCGGCTTTGTCGTCACCGGTTTCTCGGGCGGCTTCCTGCGCCTTGCATCGGCCGGCGATTTCGATGCGCGCCTCCTCCCGGGGCAGCCCGTCCGCGTTCGCGGCCGCCGAGATATCGGGGGCACCCTGCTCCCGCCATCTGCAGCCGAGCCTCCCAAGGCAGCCGTCCCAGTGACCGAACTGCTGGTCGACTGCGGGCTGCGCGCGAGCGACCTGCAGGATCTGGTGCGCGTGGGAGACGCAGTGTGCCTGGCCCAGCGCCCGTTCCGCCTGGGTGAGTCGTGGTGGGTCTCACCTCGGCTGGACAATCGCGTCTCGCTGGCCGCTCTGACGCTGTGCATGGAAGCACTGGCCAGCGAGCGGCCCAACTGCGACTTCGCCGCCGCCGCCGTGGTGCGCGAGGAAATGGATGATGCCGGCAGCCTGACCTCGGCCAATGCTCTGGCGCCCGCCGCCGCGGTTGTGCTGGACACGACCTTCGGCCGGACGCCCGATCTGCCAGCGCATGCCACTTTCCCCCTGGGCGCAGGCGTGACCAATGCCTGGGGTCCGGCGATCCATCCGGCGCTGTATCGCCGGATCGAGCACGCCGCCCAACAGGCCGGGATCCCCCTGACGACGGAATTGCTGCCTGAGTTGACCCAAACCGACGCCGATCACATCCAGCGGTCCCTGGAAGGCGTGCCAACCGCCTTGATCAGCATCCCGATTCTCAACATGCACACGCCGGTGGAGATCGTTGATCTCGGTGACGTTGAGCAGGCCGCTCAGCTGTTGCGCGCGGTCGTTCGACAGCTGGGAGAACGCGACCTCTTTGAGCCTTACGATGATTGATCTGCCGGCTCTCTCCTCTGACCTGACACAATCAGAGCTCCAGCTGCTCAAGGAGCTGACCGAGTGCGTGGGAGTCTCCGGCGGGGAAGGCCCGGTGCGGCGCCTCATCCGGCAGGCGCTTCCCGCGGGTCTCGACGAACTGCAGGTCGATGCCCTGGGCAACCTGACCGTCCGCCGCCGCGGCCGGGCAGCCGATCGGCTGCGGGTGATGGTGGCAGCCCACATGGACGAGGTCGGATTCATGGTCGTCGCCGCCGATGAGGATGCCCGCTTGCGCTTCGAAACCGTGGGCGGGATCCTGGAGAGCCAGCTGGCCGGGCGCGCCGTCTGGCTCGGACCCGAGCGGATTCCGGGGGTGATTGGCGCCACCCCTCCCCATTGGATCGATTCGGAAGCTCAGACGGCGCCCCTGTCCGCCCGCAGCCTGCGCATCGACATCGGCGCCGCCTCCCGCGCTGAGGCCCTCGCCCGAGTGCCCCCCGGAACACTCGGCACGCTGGCCTCGCCCTTCGAGTGCCAGGATGGCATGCTGCGCGGCAAGGCGCTCGATGATCGGCTGGGCGTGGCGACGCTGATCGCCCTGCTGGGGCCGGCCTACGCAGCGGTCGACCTGTTCGGCGCCTTCACCACGCAGGAAGAGATCGGCTTACGCGGCGCCGGGGTGGCGGCGCACCGCTTGAGGCCCGATCTGGCGATCGCCATCGATTGCACACCGGCGCGTGACCTGCCGTCGGCTGACGGGGAAGACAACCCGCTCTACAATGCCCGGCTGGGCGATGGCGCCGCGCTGTACAGCATCGATGCCAGCACAGTATCGGATCCGAAGCTGCTCTTCCTGGCGCAGTCGGTGGCCGAGCGGCTGTCGCTGCCTTTCCAGTATCGACAGCCTGGCGGGGGCAGCACCGACGCCGGCGCGATCCATCGCGCCCAGGCCGGGATTCCAAGCCTCTCGATCTCTGTTCCGGGGCGCAATCTCCATGGAGGCATCTCAACCGCCCGGGTTTCCGATTGGAGAGCACAGTGCGCCCTTGTGCAGGGGATGCTGGAGGAACTGTCTCCGGCATCCTGGGCCAAGGCCGGGACAGCATGAACCGCGGACTTCTTCATCCGGCTGCCTCGCTTTGCCCCGGCGCCCTGCTGAGCCCCCTTCGCGGCAGGGGGGAGCACGAAGAACAGGGATTGCCGCCGGCCGGCGCTGGACGCCTGCCTGGGGGCTGCGGCCTACTGACACACCCTGTAGCGGACGGGCGGGGGCCAGAGGAGGGCGCCGGGTGCTGAGCCTGATCAGGCGCCTGTGCGAGGCCGATGGGCCGCCCGGTCGCGAGGCAGCCGTCATCGACCTGATCCGCGCCCACCTGACGGAGGCTGGCGTCCGCGTGTCGGCTGCCCCGATGGGCGGCCTGACCGCAGGTGCCGACCCAGGAGGAGCCGCGCGGCTTATGCTCGCCGCCGCAGTCGACGAGCCCGGTCTGCTGCTCAGTGAGCCGGTTGAGAACGGGATTGTGCGCGCCTACCGCCTTGGCGCGCTGCCTGCCTCGGCGTACGCCGGAGGCCGCATCCGGACTCTGCGCGGCCAGAGTGCAACGGTCCTTCCGCTCGATGAGGGTGCGGGGGCAGGCAGGCTGCGCTGGGAACTGAAGGCGGACCTGGGATCGGCCCGTGCGCAGCTCCCGCAGGGTGACGGCGCCTTCGCCGTGCTGGACGAGTCATTCTCATGTGACGGGACTCGGCTCGCTGGCAAGGCGCTGCAGGACCGGGCCGCCTGTGCGGTGCTGGCGCACCTTGCGGGCGAGGGCAAGGCTCAGGTGCAGGGATGCACTTTCGCGTTCTTCTGCCAGGGACAGCTCGGGCTGTACGGGCTGCGTCTGGCGCTGCGCGCGCTCGCGCCAATTGCGGTGATCCTGGTGCGCGGGCTGCGGCACGCAGCTCGCGTCGACCCACAAGGGTCCGCCCTTCTGGCCGGAGCAGGGCCGGTGCTCGTGCTGCGCCATGGTCACTCCCTCAGCCACTCTTCGCTGGTCGCGGCCTGCGAGAGCGCCGCATCCGAAACCGGGATCGCCCTGCAGCGAGCGGTGCTCGGATCCACCCGGCCGAGATCTGCGGCGGCCGAGGCTGTGCTGTCGGGCATCCCACTGCTCGAGATCGGGTATGCTGTGATCGACGCCGATTCCCCTCGCCAGGGTGTGGAGATGGGCGATCTCGAGCAGCTAGTGTCCTTGATCTCGACGCTGGCGGCGCGACTGGCGTAGCTGCACCTTCAGACACAAGCTGGCCCGGGGATCGCAGCCTCCGGTGCGAGTGGCGGGTCGCTTTGCCCATCCGGCATTCGACGGGGTCGCACGATTTGCAGCGCGGCAGACCTCAAGGTCGTCTTGCCGTCCGTGGGATCGTCGCGGCGTTGTTGACTCCACGACCATAGATCATCCTGCGCGTCCGAAGCCACGGACGGTATACTAGGCGACGATGCGTGCCGGTCCCCCCATGTCCTTCCAAGGCTCGAACGATCCAGACGAACGTGGCCCAGCA
>JBFYRF010000010.1:0-4880 GCA_041302385.1 Anaerolineales bacterium
CCTCCAACTCCCCGGAGCATCACTGGCACGCGTCGACCTGAGGATGGACGCAGCACCGCTGCGGCAACCCTAGAATGGTCTGACCCACCCATGCGACCCCACAAGGTTGTCGTGACAAACACCCTCCCGCCGCCTCTGCCTCCCCTCCGTGCATCCAGCCGCCCGGGACAGCCGCCTCACCCCAGCCCGGTCTTGAAGTGACAGTCGTCGCCGGTCCGGTGTGCCTTCCCGACTTGCCCTCTGCGCCCGCCAGCCTAGAATGTATATACGTACATACATCGGGGAGGGACAGCCAGGTCGGGCTGCTCCTGCTCCAACCCATCGCCGCACGGCCGAACTGGAGGGCCCCATCATGTCCAACGCTGAGCAGTCGGGCAAGTACGTCCTGGTGATCGACCTGGGCACCGGCGGCCCGAAGGTCGGCCTGGTCGACCGGCAGGGCAATGTGCCGGCCTGTACCGCGGCCCCTGTGCAGTTGTTCTTCCTGCCCAACGGCGGAGCCGAACACGACCCCGCCGAGTGGTGGGCGCGCATCAAGACCTGCGTCAAGCAGGTGCTGGAGGAGTCCGGCGTGGCGCCAGCGTCGATCCTCGCCGTCGCCGTCACCAGCTGCTGGGGTGTGACGCTGCCGGTGGACGAACACGGCCAGCCGTTGATGAACGTCATGTCCTGGATGGATCTGCGCGGCGCGCCCTACACCCGCGAGATCGTCAAGGGCTTCCCGATGGTGCAGGGCTACCAGCTCACCACGCTCCTGGGCTACATCAAGCGGCACGGATTTCCTCCTTCGCCCGCCGACCCATTGGGACACATGCTCTTCATCAAACAGGAACGCCCGGAAGTCTACCAGCGGACGTACAAGTTCTTCGAGCCGATGGACTACATCAACATGCGCCTGACGGGCAGGTTCACCGCCACGCAGAACACCATGCTGCCCATGCTGATGGTCGATAACCGCCGGCTCGACCGAACCGAGTATGACCCGTGGCTGGTCAAGAAGAGCACCATCGACCCGGCCAAGCTGCCCGAGCTGCTGCCCATCGACGGCATCATCGGTCCGCTCACGCCAGCCGCGGCCGCCGAGCTGGGCCTCTCACCGGACACGATCGTCGTGTGCGGGGTCAATGACAACAGCACCTCCGCCGTCGGCGCCGGCTCCATCGGCAACGGCGAACCGGCGGCGGTCATGGGCGGTTCCGGGCACATGGCCTTCCATCTGCCCTTCAAGAAGTCTGACATCTCCAATACGGTCGCCACCATCCCCAGCGGCATCAAGGACAGCTACCTGTTCTGGGCTGACCTCGGGAACAACGGGAAGGTCCTGGACACCAGTCTCAAGCTCCTGCTGTGCGCCTCGGACGACCTGGAGACCGCCGCCGTGCCGGCCGAGATCTACCAGCGCGCCGACCGCATTGCAGCCCAGATTCCGCCCGGCAGCGGCGGCGTGCTCTTCCTGCCCTGGTTCAACGGCAGCATTTCCCCCGGCCAGGACGAGTTCCTGCGCGGCGGCTTCCTGAATCTCTCCCACAGCACCAGCCGCGCCCATCTGATGCGGGCGGTCTTCGAGGGCCTGTCGATGAACTGGCGCTGGCTGCGCGCCCCGGCCGAGAAGCTGGCCGGCCGCACATTCAAGTACTGGCGGCTGACCGGCGGCGGCGCCCTGTCGGACGTCTGGGCCCAGATCATGGCGGATGTGGTCGGCATTCCGATGCACCGCCAGGCCAACCCACGCATCCACAACGTGGTCGGCATGGGGCTGCTGGCCTTCAGCCGCCTGGGGCAGGTGAAGGTCGAGGACATTCCGGCCATGATCAAGTTCGACCGGGTGTTCGAGCCCGATCCGAAGAACCGCGCCGTCTATGACCACATGTATGCGCAGTTCACGGCGGCCCGGGAGAAGACCCGCCCGGTGTTCCACGCGCTGAACAAGGCCTGAGGCAATTCGATCGCTGCGAGACTCACTCTCAACCCACGAGGTCAACATGCCCGACGAACAAGAATCCTTCGACCTGTTTGGCGATATGCACCCCTACAGCAAGCGCTTCGAAGTTTTCACCCAGCTGCCCGACAAGGGCCGGGATGAAGACGAGGTCCTGGAAGAGCTTGCCTACATGGCCGGGCAGGAGAACAAGATGTGGCAGGGAGGGCAGTGCTCCGGCACCATGTACCACGGCGGCATGGAGCACTATGAGTTCCTGAACAAGGTCTTCAGCCTGTACTCCTTCGTCAACCTGCTACAGCGAGATTTGTGTCCGAGCGGCACGAAGTTCGAGGCGGAAGTGCTCGCCATGGTCGGGAAGATGCTGCACGGCGACGAGGTGAGCAAGGTCAATCGGTTCGATGAGCAGGCCGGCGCCATCACCTCGGGCGGCACCGACAGCATCTACAACGCCATGCACCTCTACCGCGAATGGGGCCGCGATACCAAGGGCATTACTGCGCCCGAGGTGATCGCCCCAACGACCATCCACCCGGCGCACCTGAAGGCAGCGCATTACCTGGGCATTAAGGTCGTGCGCGTGCCCGTGAACGCCGAGTTTGAAGCCGATGTCGAAGCCATGCGCGCCCAGATCAACGCCAACACCGTGGCGCTGGCGGGCTCCGCCGGAACCTATCCCCACGGGGTGGTCGATCCGATCAGCCAGCTTTCCGATCTCGCCCTGGAGCACAAGCTGGGCCTGCACGTCGATGGCTGCCTGGGTGGCTTCATCCTGCCCTGGATCGAGAAGCTGGGCTACGACGTGCCGGTCTTTGATTTCCGCCTGCCTGGGGTCACCTCGATCTCGTGCGACACGCACAAGTACGGCTATACCCTCAAAGGCACCTCCACCATCAACTTCCGCAGCAAAGACCTGCGGCGCTACTTGTACTTCGCGCAGGAGGATTGGCCGGGCGGCGCATATATGTCGCCGACAGCGCAGGGAAGCCGGTCGGGCGGCTTGAGCGCGGCGATGTGGGCCGCCATGGTTTGCATGGGCGAGGAAGGCTACCTGAAGGCTGCCCGGGCGATCATGGACACCTCGGAGAAGATACGCCAGGGGGTGGCGGGCATTCCCGAGTTGCGCATCATGGGCAAGTCGACCTTCCTCATCGCCCTGACCTCGGACCTGTTCAACCCGTATTTCGTGAATGACTACCTGGCGAAGATGGGCTGGCGCATGAACGGCTGCCAGAACCCCCTCGGTTTCCATTTCTGCATCACGCTGCCGCAGACGCGGCCCGGCATCGCCGAGAAGTTCGTCCAAGACCTGGCGGACGGCGTGAAGTTCGCCCAGGATCCGCCCTACGAAGTGCCCAGGACCGGCTTCTTGTACGGGATGGGCGCCACCGCCGATGGGCGCGAGATGATGCGTCTCGGCCTGAAGGGCTACATGGATGCGGGCTACGAGGTTGAGTAGCGCCGCCGGGCCTCGACGGATTTCGGACCGCACGCCCGCTGAAACAGGCTGAAGAAAGGAACCGATCGATATGGGCGTCAAATTCCCCTCAGAAGAATGGATCCAGGAGCTGTGTGCACGTCTCAACGCCAGTGAGAGTTACGCCCAGGCTGCCGCCACCTGGGAGGGCGATCAGATCTTCGTGATCCTGCCGGACGACAGCCATCCCGAGACGACCTACTACTACATCAATCTGCAGCACGGCAAGGCCTCGGATGCGCGGCAGCTGCATAGCCTGGATGAGCAGAAAGCACTCTTCACCAGCTCGGCTCCCTTCGGCATCTGGCGCAAAGTGCTCGAGGGCCGACTCGACCCGATCCAGGCGATGTTCTCCAACAAGATCAAGCTGGTGGGCAGCATGGCGGCAGTCCAGCGCACACCCAAGGCCACCTACGAGCTGGTCAAGGTCGCCGCTTCGATCGACACGGACTTCGGATCCTAGGAGGTTGCGGAAGATGCTGAGGGCCAACGGGAGAATTCGCCAGTGCGTTGGGTTTGGGCGGACCGCTAACCCAACGCGGTGGCAGTCCCCCTCGCTTCCCTGGCGTTCTTCCGCACGTTGAAGGCCATGCTGCACGGCTATCTGGGCCGGATCCTGCGCGTCGACCTCAGCCGGGAGGAGCTCTCGGACGAGGCGCTCAACGAGGCGTACGCCCGCCAGTACGTCGGCGGCAGCGGGCTGGCGGCGCGCTACCTGTACGACGTGCTCGATGCCGATACGGATCCGCTCGGTCCCGAGAATCCGCTGCTCTTCCTGACCGGTCCGCTGGTGGGCACCTCGATGACCTCCGCCGGGCGTTACAGCGTGTGTGCGCGTTCCCCGCTGACCAGGATCTGGGGCGAGGCCAACAGCGGTGGTTTCTTCGGACCCGAGCTGCGCTACGCCGGCTATGACGGCGTGTGGATCACCGGCACCGCGGCGCGTCCGGTCTGGTTATCCATCGTCGATGGCCAGGCCGCGCTCCACGACGCCGGCGAGCTGTGGGGCAGCGACGTCTACGTGACGCAGGACCGCCTTCATGACTCGCTGGGCGAGGCGAAGGCGCGCGTGGCCTGCATCGGGTTGGCCGGCGAACATCAGGTCAAGCTGGCGGGCATCGCCAACGACCACGGCCGTTTCGCCGCCCGCACCGGCCTGGGCGCGGTGATGGGCTCGAAGAACCTGAAGGCGATCGCGACCCGCGGCACGGGCAAGGTGCCGCTGCACGCGCCGGATGCGTTCAAGACCATCACCAACCAGGTTCTGGCGCTGTTCAAAGACGACACGCCCTCGCAGTCGCTGCGCGAGTTCGGCACCGCTGGCTACGTCAATCTCGCCCACATGCTGGGCGATATGCCGATCCGCTACTTTCAGCTCGGCGAGTATGCCCCGGCGGATGCCCTGTCCGGCGTAGACATGGCTGAGCAATTCCTGCGGCGCAATACGGCCTGCCATAAGTGCAT
>JBFYRF010000054.1:0-3163 GCA_041302385.1 Anaerolineales bacterium
CCCAACTCGAGCGAAGCGCCATCCACGGCACAGTGCATCTTCCCGTTCTGGCCGAGGCGGGGGAGGTATCCGGTGTGGCCGCCCGGGCGCGTGCGATCCTGGCGGCGAACACACCCTTCCCGCTGGCGCGCGGCCTGCAGGCGTTCGGTGCGCCGCTGGAGCGTGCCTCGAGGCTGGTGGCGAATCTGTCGGGCGAGCCGCAATCATCCTGGCGGCGGGCGATGGAAACCCTGCGCCTACAACCGTCGCCATCACCTCCCTGATCCCTGGCGCCTCCCCCGGCAGGCATTGTCACGTGCGGCCTGGCAACGCGCAGGGCGGCACAGCTGCTGCATTCCGCCCTGGCTTCCAGCCTGTGCTGTCCTGCCCGGCAGAGGCTGGGATGTATAATCCGCGCAGCTGGCCGGGTGGTTGCGGGATTGCGGTTGTCGAAATGCATGTCATCTTGACTCATGAGCAGGCCGATTTTGACGCCGTTGCGGCGTTGTACGCTGCCAGCAGGCTACAACCTGAAGCGCTGGCGGTCCTTCCGCGGCGCGTGAACCGCAACGTGCGCGCCTTCCTCACCCTGTACGGGGATCAGCTGCCGTTTGTCGAGGCGGACGACCTGCCGCGCCAGCCCGTCGACTCCGTGCTCTTGGTCGACACCCAGGCGCTGCCCTCGCTGCGCGGCATGGGGAGCGCCACCAAGGTCCAGATCTTCGACCATCACCCGCTCGACCCGGGCATCGATCAAGATTGGCCGCGGTCGATCGAAGCGGTGGGTGCCACCACGACCCTGCTGGTGGAGAGGCTGCAGGATGGCGACGGCCGCCTGGACCTGGTCGGTGCGACCCTGCTGCTGCTCGGCATCTACGAGGATACTGGATCGCTGTCCTATGCCGGGACGACCCCGCGCGACGTGCGTGCTGCGGCCTGGCTGCTGGAGGTCGGTGCCAGCCTGCGGGTCGCTGACGACTTTCTCAACCATCCGCTTTCGACGGAGCAGCGCCGCCTGTACGAGCGCCTTCTGGCCGACGCGCGCACTTCGTCTGTGCACGGCCTGACAATGATCGTTGCCAGTGCCAAGGCCGAGGGGCTGGTGGACGAGATCTCGACGCTGGCTCACAAGCTGCGCGACCTGTTCGACCCGGCGGGCCTGTTCGTGGTCGTCGCCCTCAACGGGAGTGTGCAGTTGGTGGCGCGCTCGACCACCGATCTGCTCGATGTTGGGCGCGTGGCGGCGCACTTCGGCGGCGGCGGGCACGGGCGTGCCGCCGCGGCCATCATCCGCGGCAAGACCTGCGAGCAGGTCTGTGAGGAGCTGTGGTCGATCCTGCCGGGATTGGTGCAGCCAGCCCTTACGGTGGGCGAGATCATGTCGCGCGATCCGCAGCTGCTCGACCCGCAGGTCACCGTGGGCCAGGCGGCCGAACGCATGCGGCGCTTCGGGCATGAGGGCTATCCGGTTGTTGAAGATGGCCGGATCATCGGCCTGCTCACTCGCAGGGCCGTGGACCGCGCCGCCGCGCACGACATGTCCGCCCGGCCGGTGCGCGAGGTGATGGAGGCTGGGGAGCTTGTGGTGGTTCCCCAGGACTCGATCCAGCACCTGCAGCGGGTGATGATCGAGCACAACTGGGGTCAGGTGCCCGTGGCCGACAGCGAGGGCGGCGAGATCATCGGCATCGTCACCCGCACGGACCTGCTCAGGACGCTGGCGGCCGAGCCGGGCGAGCCGCAGGCCGCACAGCTGGTCCGCCGGTTGGAGCACACCCTGCCTGCGGCGCGCCTGCAGCTGCTGCAACTGGTTGCGGAGCAGGCGGAGGCGCAGGGCGCGGCGCTGTACATCGTCGGTGGATTCGTGCGCGATCTGCTGCTCGATCTCGAGCCCGTCGACTTCGACCTGGTCGTCGAAGGCGATGCCATAGGGCTGGCTCGCGCCCTGGCGGGGAACTACGGGGGCAAGGTCAGCAGCCACACTCGCTTTGGCACCGCCAAGTGGTCGATCGATCCTGAGGATCACCGGCTGCAGCGAGCCGTGTCCGGGGCCGGCGCCCGCGCGGTCGATCTCCTGGCCGGGCTGGACCTGGTGGCGGCTCGCACGGAGTTCTACACGCATCCCACAGCGCTGCCTTCCGTGCAGCGCGGCTCGATCAAGCTCGACCTGCATCGGCGTGACTTCACCATCAACACGCTCGCATTGCGTCTCGATGGCGCCTTCCGGGGTCAGCTGCTCGACCCGTGGGGGGGTGGACGGGACCTGCAAGGCAGGCTGATCCGGGTGCTGCATTCCATCAGCTTCGTCGACGAT
This sequence comes from Anaerolineales bacterium, assembly GCA_041302385.1. Taxonomy (GTDB): domain Bacteria; phylum Chloroflexota; class Anaerolineae; order Anaerolineales; family E44-bin32; genus PFL42. The sequence continues at coordinate 2,294 of JBFYRF010000054.1, forward strand.
CCGACGCGCATCTTGCGCGCCGTTCGCCTCGAGCAGCGGCTGGGCTTCGCCATCGAGGCCCGGACCATGGAACTGCTGCAACAGGCGCTGCCCCTGCTGGCGCGGGTCAGCGGCGAACGCCTGCGGGCCGAGCTGCTGAGTGTCTTCCCCGAATCGACGGCGGCCAACGCCATGGCGCGCATGGGCGGGCTCGGTGTGCTTGAGGCCATCGATGCCTCGCTCGGCTGGGACGATTGGCTTTCGGGCAGGCTCGCCGACGCCTGCGCGTTCTCCTCGCCGACCGCCTGGGCGCTGGAGCGGACCCCCGATCTTGAAACCCTGGTCTATGGGCTCTGGCTGTTCCGGCCGGAATACGGCGCGGTGGAACGAGTGATTCACCGGCTGCATTTCTCGACCAGCATCGCGGAAGTTGCACGGCAGGCAAACCGGCTGGGGCGGGTGGGCCTGAGCTGGACGGGAGACGAGCCAGCCAGCCAACTCGTCGAAGACCTGGAGGCTGTCCCGGAGACTGCGCTGGTCGTTGCCTGGCTGGCGATGCCGGCCACGGCCCTGGCGCGCGCCATCGATTGCTACCTGCGCCAATGGCGGCGGGTGCGACCTAGGACCGACGGCGTGCGCCTGAGGGCGCTCGGCCTGCGCCCCGGACCGGCGTACCGGCGAATTCTCACCCAGCTGCGGGCAGCCAAGCTGGATGGCAAGTCCGCCTCGCTGGAAGACGAGGAACGGATCTTGCAGCGCTTGCTGACGGAGGAAGCCGGCCATGCAGGCTGAATCCGCCAGTCCTGCCACAGTGACGATCCGGATAGGATGCGAGGCCGACCTGCCGGCCCTGGAGTGGGACGGTGAGTACCGGCATTTTCGCCAGGTCTA
>JBFYRF010000078.1:0-12511 GCA_041302385.1 Anaerolineales bacterium
TGAGCGGACGGCTCGCACCGCTCCGGCGGCGAGGGCAGCGCTCAGATGACCTTCAGCTCGCGCCCGACGGCCTCGAACGCCGCCAGCCCCTGATCGAGGTCGGCCCGGCTGTGGGCGGCGGAGATCATCACCCGGATACGGGCCTTGCCGCGCGGCACGGTGGGGAAGCCGAGGGCCATGGCGAACACACCGTGCTCGAACAGGCGCCGGCTGAACTGCTGAGCGAGCGGAGCTTCGCCCAGCATCACCGGCGTGATCGGCGTTGTGCTTCGGCCGGTGTCAAACCCCAGCCCTTGCAGTTCGCGCTTGAAGTACTCGGTGTTCTCCCACAGGCGCCGTGTCAGTTCATCCGATTCCTCGAGCACGTCGATCGCTGCCAGGCAGGCGGCTACGTCGGGGACGGTCATGGCTGAGGAAAACAGAAAAGGCCGGGCGCGCTGCCGCAGCCAGTCGATGATCACCTGGCGGCCGGCCACCAACCCGCCGACGACCCCGAAGGCCTTGGACAGCGTGCCGATCTCCACGTCCACCTTGCCATGCAGGCTGAAATGGTCGACGATGCCGCGTCCGCCGCGCCCGAGCACGCCCTCGCCGTGGGCGTCATCCACCATCAACAGGCAGTCCAACTCTTGGGCGATGGCATAGATCGCCTCGAGCGGGGCGATATCGCCGTCCATGCTGAACACACCATCGGTGATGATCAGCCGCCGGGCGTGGGGCTGGGATTGGCTCTCGACGATCACACGCCGCAGATCGGCAGGGTCGACGTGGGCATAGCGCACGACGCTCGCCCCCGACAACCGGCAGCCATCGATGATGCTGGCGTGGTTCAGCTCGTCGGAGAAGATCACATCGTCCCGCCCGACCAGGCCGGGAATGGTGCCCAGGTTGGCGTTGAAGCCGGACTGGAAGGTGATGACCGCCTCGACCCCCTTGAAGGCGGCCAGCCGTTGTTCGAGTTCGACGTGCAGGCCCATCGTTCCGGCGATGGTCCGCACAGCGGCTGGGCCCACGCCGTACTGGTCGATGGCGTCCTTGGCCGCCTGCACCAGTCGGGGATGGTTAGCCAGCCCGAGGTAGTTGTTCGAGCAGAAGTTGAGCACCTGGCGGCCATCGACGACGAGCCAGGCGCCCTGGGGTGAGGTCAACGTGCGGATGTGGTTGAACAGACCCGATTGGCGCAGGTTGTCCAGTTCGTGGGAGACGGCTTGGAGCGCGGTGGGTTCAGGCATGCGATTCGTCTGCCTCCGGGGGATCCTCGAGGCCGATCAGTCTGCGCTTTCGCTGGCGGGAGAGCACCTTCAGGGCGCGCTCACGCCGCATGGCTGACGGCCGATCAGGCTGCGATTCGACATAGGCCAGGACGACCGGCAATCGGGCGCGGGTGTAGCGCGCGCCGCGCCCGGCGGCGTGTTCCTTCAGGCGCCGGTGAGGATCCGTCGTCCATCCGGTGTAGAAGCTTCCGTCCTGGCAGCGCAGGATGTAGCAGTAGTAGGCGGGCATGCGGGGATTATAGGCTCGACGGTCGGGCAGGCCAAAGGCGCGCCTCAGGTCAGGCCGAGCTGTTCTCCGATGCCGCGCAGATCCTCGGCTGGCCAGGCGGCGCGCCAGGTGCGAAGAATCCAGTCATCCATCGCCTTGGGCAACGGGCGGACACCGTCTGCGCCGGGCTGGCAGACGGCGGCCTCCAGGGCCAGCAGGTGCGCCGCCAGCGGTGGATCGACATAGCGGTTGAGGGTAGGCTCTTCGAGATGGAAGTTGAAGGGAAGACCGCGCCCGCCCAGGATCTCCTCCTCGGCGAACGGCAGCCCATACTCGTCTTCTGCGCCCAAGTTGACCAACGCCGGGTTGGCGGCGCGCAGCCACTCGGCGGGAATCGTCCGCCCGATCACCCCAGGCTGACCGGTGACGGCGATCACGACCTGCGCCCGCGCCAGCGTCCGGCGCAGCCGCCGGCTATCCGAGACCGGCAGGGCATCGAACCCCTCCGCCCGCGCCTTTCTACAGACGGTGGGTTTGAGATCAATCACGGTAACCTGCATACCGGCGCGGCGGGTGCGGTGCGCCACGCCGCGCCCGATCTTGCCATAGCCGAAGAGCGCCAGCCGCTTGCCGGGAAGCGGATCGGTGGGGCGGAATTGACGCCAGGCGCGCAGGAAGGAATCGCCTGTGCCAAAGAAACCTTCGATCAGCTTGCTGCGACAGTCGTCGGCGCTTACCACCGGACAGGCGATTGAGCGGTAGTGCAGCACGCCGGTGCGCGTGACCTCGGCCGCGGCGGCCGGGGTGCGCCGACGACCGAGCACGGCGCCGACGTCGAGGAACAGATCGCCGCGGCGCACCGCCTCGTCCACTGGCCAGACGGTCACGTCCAGCTGCCGCAGGAGCTCGGTCACCGAGTGGGTGGCCGGGCTGCGGTGCGCGTCGGTGAAGATCACGCGCGCGCCGCCGCGCCACAGGGCCTCCGCCACCACGACGGAGTTCCACACCAGCAGGTGTCCGAAGACGATCGTCCGCCCCGCGAACGGTCGCAGCCGGCCCAGGCGCCAGCTGACGGCGCGTGTCACGGGCATGCTGGTGGCCTCTTGCCAGAAGCGCGGCTGGGAGAACAGCTGGGCCAACGGCATGCGACGGCCTGAATCGACCGGTCTAGGTCAGGACCGGGGCGCCGGGCTGCGGAAGCCGAACAGGCGGGCGAACGGCGATTCGCGGGGGGGGGCGGCGGGCTGGCCGAGCTCCTCAACTGCCCAGTCGGCGCGACTGCGCGCGTTCAGCCATTCCCGCAGGGCACGGTCCGCCTCGTTCACCGTGCGCGTGAGGCCTGCCTGATCTCCCTCATCGACCAGGCGACGGATCTCCTGCAGCGCGAGCAGGAGGTGGTCGATCTTCTCCAGCGTGGAGGTGCGCGCTTCGACGGCAATGAGCGCGGTCTCCTCGGGTGGGGCTGACAGCCCGAGCGAGACCATGTCGACAAATGTCGGCCCGACGGTCCGGCGCGCCTCGCGCCAAGCGGTCTCGGACAGACCGGCGCGCATCAGCGCCGTCGAGAGCAGGGCGGGCAGCTCCTCGGACAGGATGCCGGCGGCATCGGCCTCTCCCGCTTCGAGGAAGTAGGGTGTGGCGCCGAGCAGGCTTGCCATCTGCAGCGCAAGATCGAGCGCCTCCTGGGGTGTGCCGGGTGGGAGGATCACGCCCAGCACGCCGGAGCGAAAGCGATCGGCGCTGGCCACTGCGCGGCCGAATTCGCCGGCCTGCAGGCGATCGCCGCTGACGGCTGGGGTCAGCCCGATGTAGTGGACGCCGGCGGCGCGCAGGTCTGGCAGAACCTGGATGGCGGGCTGCTTGAAGCGCGAGGCGTCGAGCACCACCGCGTCGGATGGCAGCCGCGCGGCCAACTCCTGCAGCGTGGAGGCCAGTCTGGTTGCGGGCAGCGAAACCACGGCCAGCGGAGCCGAGGCGGCAGCCGCCTTGAGCGACCCTTCCACCCGGTCCACCGCGCCGGCCTGCTGTGCCTGGCGGGCGGCGGCCGCATCGCGATCGTGGCCCAGGCGCAGCGCTTCGACTGCAGCCTGGCGCAGCGCCAGGCCGATCGACTGTGCGCAGGTGTCAAGTCCAATGAACGCGATCGTCTTATCCATTAGCTGTCTCCATCTGCCGCCTGAAGCGCGGCCAGATCGGCATTGGCCGGGAATCCATCTTGGTGCTCCCGCACCAGGGTGACCAGCCGCTGGGAACCGCCGGACTGGTCCACCATTGTCGCGCCCCACTCCGCATGGCGGCAAGCGACCACGAAGCCACGCCGCCAGCCGCTCGGGTCGCCTGCGCCCCAGGCACGCGCCCGCACGGGCAGCAGGGCCTGGCCCAAGACGACAGCCACCCGGTCGAACAGGCGCAGCGGCAGTGGAGACTTCCCGATATCGTGCAGGAGACCGGCGGCCAGCAGGTCGGGCTCAACCTCGCCGCTTGCTCGCAGGGCTCGGAAGACGCGCAAGGCATGCACCTGGTCGGGGGGCGGCAGACGCAGGAACAGTTCATATAGATCCGGCCCGAGCACGGCGCGGGCGCGGGCCAGGTCTTCGACGCCGGGACGGGCCGTCAGCGCCTGCAGAAACTGGCGGGCGCGGTAGGCGGCCCTGTTCATCAGATCAGCTGGCTGAGCAGGAAATTCGCCGGCCCGAAGACCAATGTGCTGAGGATGTTGACCCCCCCCACTCGGCCGATCACGATCAGTCCGATCAGAATCATCGGGCCGTAGGGGCGGATCTGAGCCATGGCCTGCTGGGCCGGTGGCGGCAGCAGATAGGTCAGCACCTTCTCGCCGTCCAGCGGGAAGAGCGGGATCAGGTTGAAGAACAGGAGCACCAAGTTGATCAGGATGAAGTACTCCAGGAACCCGCTCAGCATGGGCGGGAGGGCGCCCAGACGCAGTGGAATTGAGGCCAGAATCGCCAGGATGAGATTGGAGAACGGTCCAGCGGCGGAGACCAGCATCACGCCGGCGGGCGTGCGCCGCGTAAGGGCATACGGGTTGATCGGCACGGGCTTGGCCCAGCCGAAACCGGCCAGCAGGAGCATCAACGAGCCGACCACGTCGAGATGCGCCAATGGGTTGAGCGTCAGACGGCCGTTGAGACGCGGCGTGTCGTCCCCGAGTTCGTTCGCCGACCAGGCGTGGGCGAACTCGTGGACCGGAAAGGCGATCAGGAGGATGATGACGTTCGAGAGCAGGACGGACAGCGGCAGGCCAAGCATGAAAGCGATTATACCAAGCGGGCGATGCTATAATCCCATCCCCACAGCATGTTACCCGATCTTCAGATGCAGGATGTCGTCCGATTGCGCAAGCCGCATCCGTGTGGAAGCACGGACTGGGTGGTCGTGCGCCTGGGCGCCGACATCGGGATCAGGTGCCTGGGATGTGGACGCAAGGTGCTGCTCTCGCGGCGTGAGTTGGCGCGGCGGATGAAGGCGACCGTTCGGCGAGCGGGGGAAGAGGGCCCCGGTGCTGAGTCGGGCTAGTCCGACTCAGACGGAGGGGACGGCGCAGCAGGGCGGAGGCGTACGCGTCAACGCGCCGGGAGGGCCGGCAGACGGCGCAACGGCGTGCTGGGGAACGCGGCCGGGTCGCTCTTAGATCCCTGAGACGATCCGGCTGAACATGTTCCCCACGCCGGTTCCGAAAATGGACAAGGTGATAATGACGGCTATGCCTACCAACAAGATGATCATGGCATACTCGACAAGCCCTTGACCACGTGGGGTGTGCACCTGCATTCAACCCCCCGAAGAACTGTGGATGATTGCACCTCTACCTTATAGGAAGGGGTGGTGAGCGGGCAATAGACCCCGAGGAGTAGACCTGGTCCCGAGGACTAGTACTCAGGGGGGAGGCATCGACATGCACAAGCTGGTGCTGCTGTTCAGTCAACCAGAGGATCCGGTGGAATTCGATCGGCGCTGGAGCGAGGAATTTGTCACGATCATCGAGCGCCTGCCTGATCTGCGCCGGGTGAGCGTTGCCCGGATCAGCGGAGTGGCCACCGGCGAGGGTGCCCCATATCTGCTGCATGAGTTCGTCTTCGACAACCGCGAGGCGCTGATGCAGGCCATGGGCTCGCCGCAAGGGCAGGCGGCCGGCCAGGCGCTGATGGCCCTGGCGCACGGCAAGGTGACCATCTGCTTCGCCGAACATCACGAGATGTCGCTCCCGGCATGAGAGCGCCGATTTGCGCCGGGCGACCTCCGGAGTGGGGCGCGTAAATTGGGCAAGGGCCTGAGGCGATCCGGCCGCGACCCGTCGACCCGGCTGCTGCTGCAAGTGGCTGGGTTGGTGGCGGTGGGGGTGATCAGCGCCGGGGTGTACCTGGGCTGGAAGGTGGCCCCAACTGGGGGACGCATCCAGCAGCTGCGTCAGTACTGGAGCGATCCCCAGGCTCACATTGCCTGGTCGGTCCGAGCCGGAGAGCGCTGTGGCGAAGCGCCGTTGGTGATGCCGACCGACGGGTTGGTCGGCTTTGTCTGGGGGGACTCGTTCCGTCCCGGGCACACGCACCAGGGCCTGGACATCTTCGGGCCCAGCGGGCCGAATGGGCTAGGCCAGACACCCGTCGTGGCGGCATCCGATGGCTACCTCACCCGTCTCCCCGAGTGGCGCTCCTCCGTGATCCAACGCCTGCCCAGCGATCCTCTGCAGCCGGGGCGGACGATCTGGCTGTATTACACCCACATGGCGGATGCCGACGGCCGCTCCTACATCCATGAAAGATTCCCGCCCGGCACCCAGGAGGTTTTCGTCCCGGCGGGAACGTTGCTCGGCTACCAGGGCAACTACTCGGCGGACCCGAACAACCCGGTTGGGATGCATCTGCACTTCTCCATCGTGCTCGATGATGGGTTCGGCAGGTTCCGCAATGAACTGGAGGTCGCCAACACGCTCGATCCCAGTCCGTACCTTGGGATCGAGGTCAATGCGGCGCGCGTGGGGAACCTGCCGCCGACCTGCCCGGTTCCGGCTGACTGAGGTACGACCACCCAGGAGGAATCCATGCGGGCCTTCGCGGAGCAAGTGGTGCTGGTGACCGGGGCCGGGCGCGGCATCGGCCGCGCCCTGGCCGAGGCGTTCGCCCTGCAAGGCGCCCGCGTCGCCGCCAATGACCTCACTCCGGTCAACCTGGACCCGGCGCTGCGGGCAATCGAGCAGCAGGGTGGCCAGGCGCGCGCCTTCCTGGCCGACGTCGCCTCGAGGCAGGCGGTGCAGGCAATGATCGAGCAGGTGCGCGAAGCCTACGGCCGAATCGACATCCTGATCAACAACGCCGGGGTGGAACCACATGCCCCGCTGCTGACCCTCGACGAGTGGGATTGGGATCGCACGCTGGCGGTCAACCTCAAAGGACCATTCCTGCTGACGCAATCCGTCGGGCGGGTGATGGTCGAGCAGGGGGGAGGCTGTGTGGTCAACGTGGCCTCGATCGCTGGGCGGGCGCACGGGCTGAAGGATCGCTCCGCGTATGTTGCCAGCAAGCTGGGCCTGATCGGCCTGACGCGGGAAGCGGCACGCGAACTTGCCCCGTATAATATCCGCGTCAACGCCGTCTGCCCGGGCGTGATCGAGACCGAGATGACCGCTCGACTGCGGGATGATCCCGAGATGATGCAGCGCTGGCTGGCCGATATCCCTCAGGGAAGGCTGGGACAGCCTCAGGAGGTCGTCGGCGTAGTGCTCTTCTTGTGCTCGCCGGCGGCGAGCTACCTCACCGGCCAGGCGATCAACGTCGATGGCGGGAAGGTGATGAGCTGATGGCCTACGTGGCCTGCGCTGAGGAAATGGACGGTCGCTGGATCGCCCATGTTCCGGATCTGCCAGGCTGTTTCACTTCGGACGCCAACCTCGACCTGGCGCTCAAGGCAGTGCCGGCGGGCATCGAGGCTTACCTCGTCTGGACCCGCGGCCATGGTCTGCGCGTCTCCGGCCTGTCGGGGCCCATGACCGTCAGCGAGGTGATCCGCGCCTGGAACTACGAGCCCGACCAGGAGGTCAATGCCTTTTTTGCCGCCGATCGGCCGCCGGTAACCTCCGATGAGCTCCCCGAGTATGAACACCTGCTGGGTGCGACGCGCCGCGATCTGATCGCGGCGGTGGATGGGCTGCGCGTAGAGCAACTGGAACGCGAATTCCCCGGCGAGCGTTGGCCGATGTCGGGCATCCTGCGCCACGTCGCCAACGCCGAGTGGTGGTACCTGGATCGCATGGGCCTGTCCTTCCCGCGCAGCCAGATGGTGGAGGATCCCTTCGAGCGATTGGATCAGGTGCGGGACTACCTGCTGGCCTCGCTCAAACCACTGGCGCAGCGACAGGGCGTAGTGGCCATGGGCGGAGAGACCTGGTCAGCCCGCAAGGTCCTGCGCCGGGCCTTGTGGCACGAGCGCGATCACGTGAAACACCTGCAGCGCTTGCGGCGCACGCTCGGCTAAAAAGGTTGGCCGCCTCACCTCCGGCCGTGCCGGCCAGAGTAAGGCCGTCCGCACCCGCCCCGGGAGGGTCGACATGTTGCAGCGCCAGATTCCTTCCCCCGAACGAATGAAGCTGGTCGAGCGCTACCTTCGACAATCGGACGAACTCGAGCAGTTGATGCGGCGGTTCCCCGAGGCGGAGATCGTCAAGCCGCCGACCCAGGGCGAATGGTCGGCGCACCAGGTGCTGGTGCACATGCGAGATGTCGAGGTGCGCGCCTACCATATGCGGTTGGAGCGCATCCTGCGTCAGGACGCTCCGACCTTCGAGGATTTTAATGCCGAGGACTGGATGAAGGAGCACTACCGCGAATCCGAACCCGTCAAGACCGTGCTTCAGAGCTTCGTCGCCGCGCGCCAGCGGGCCAAGATGCTGACCGCCGACATGACGCCACAGGATTGGGAACGCACCGGCACGCATCCGGAGACCGGGCCGCGCAGCTTCGAGTGGTGGATGATCCGATCGATGGAGCATGCCCAGGAACACCTCGACGAACTGGCGCGACGGTTGGGGTCCCCCGAGCAGGAGGTCTGAATGCCCGAGAACATCCAGATCGAAGCGCGCGGGCGGGTGGGGCTGATCCGGCTCCACCGGCCGCGGGCAATGAATGCGCTCAACCAGGCATTGATGCAGGAACTGGCCGAAGCGCTGCAGGCGATGGACGCAGACCCGGAAGTGGGTGCGATCGTCATCTGCGGTGACGAACGGGCCTTCGCCGCCGGGGCCGACATCAAGGAGATGGCCGGCGCCGGTGCCATGGAAATGCTGCTCGAAGACCGCATCTCGTTGTGGGACCACGTCGCCCAGGTTGGCAAGCCGGTGATCGCGGCCGTATCCGGGTGGTGTCTCGGCGGCGGCTGCGAGCTGGCGTTGGCTTGCGACATGATCGTCGCCTCCGAGACCGCCAGGTTCGGCCAGCCGGAGATCAGCATTGGCGTGATTCCAGGCGCCGGGGGAACGCAGCGCCTGACACGCGCCGTTGGCAAGGCCGTCGCCATGGAAATGATCCTGAACAACCGCACGCTCACGGCGGAGGAAGCTCGCCAGCTGGGGTTGGTCAATCGCGTGGTGCCGGTGGAGGGCTACCTCGAAGAAACACTGCGGCTGGCCGAGGAGGTGGCCGGGCGAGCGCCGCTGGCCGTGCGGCTGGGGAAGCAGTCCATCAACCAGGCGTTCGAGCTGCCGCTGCAGCAGGGGCTGGCGGCGGAGCGCAGGGCCTTCTATCTGCTGTTCGACAGCGAGGATCAGAAGGAAGGCATGGCGGCGTTCATCGACAAGCGAGCACCCACCTGGCGGGGCCGCTGACCTGCGCGGGCTGGAAGACGTGCTGAGCTATCGGGGTCTGACCCAGGCCTTCAGCCAGCTGGAAATGCAGCCGGGCGGCGTGCTGCTGGCGCATGTCGCCGATGACTTCGCAGTGCAGGTCGTCGGGGGCGCCGAGACGGTGCTGGGCGCCCTGCTGGCCAGCACCACCGGGCTGCTGATGCCGGCCTTCACGCTGCGCTGCCAGGTCGTCCCCGAGGTCGGACCCGCCGACAACGGAATGGACTACCAGGCCCAGCACGAGCTCAGCCAGCAAGCGGAGTTCTTCCGGCCCCATCTCTCGATCGATGCCGGACTGGGTGAGGTGGCAGAGGCCTTGCGCCGAGTCCCGGCCTCCACCCGCTCGATGCACCCGCTGCTCTCATTCTGCGGCTGGCAGGTGAACGAGTTGCTTACGGCTCAGAGTCTGGAGTCGCCGCTAGCGCCCCTGGCCCAGTTGGCGGCCTGCGATGGCGATGTCCTGCTGCTCGGAGTCGATCAGCGTCACAATGTCGCCATCCACTACGCCGAGTCGATGGCTGGGCGGCGGCAGTTCATCCGCTGGGCGCTGACGCCGGCCGGCGTACGCCAATGTCCTGGCATGCCGGGGTGTGCCGAGGGGTTCGAAGCCCTCGAACCGCGCCTGAACGGCATCGGCCGCAGGATGGACTTGAGTGGGTTCGCGGCACGGCTGCTGCCGCTGCGCGACCTGGTGCACGTTGTCGTGGGGTGGATCCGCCAGGACCCGCGGGCGCTGCTGTGCAGCCGCCAGGGCTGTGAGGCCTGCGCCGCGGTGCGCGCCAGTGTCCGGGCAGATGTTGCCTCCTGACGCAGGTCCCCTGCCCCCCCTTGCAGGAGGCAGGATCGTGCGCCGGGTGTTGGTGTTGGGAGCGAGTGGGTTCATCGGCGGGCAGGTGGCACGGGCCTGCCTGGCGCAGGGTTGGCACGTGCGCGCCCTGCGCCGCCGACCGGGCGCCACCGGCGACCTGGCGGATGCCCCGATCGAGTGGGTAGACGGAGACCTTGCGGACCCACGGGCGCTCGGCCGCGCCCTGGATGGCGTTGAATTCGTGTTCCATGCGGCTGGCTACTACCCCCAGGGTCGGGCGAGCGTGGCGGAGCATATCGCCCGCGGCCGGAGGACGATGCAGGCGGTGCTGCAGGCGTGGCAGTCGGCCGGCGCCCCGCGGATGGTGTACACCTCCAGCCTGTCGACGATCGGCTGGCCGCCGCCGGGGCAGTCGCGGCCGGCGAATGAGGGGGATCGCTATGTGCCCGGCAGATTGCCGCGCTCCGCTTACTACGAGGTCAAGGCGGCGATGGAGCAGCAAGCGCTTGAGGCGGCCTCGCTACAGGCGCCGCTGATCGTGGTCAACCCGACGGCGGTGTTTGGCCCCGGCGATGTGCATCTGACCACAGCGCGCCTGCTGGTGCTGGCCGCGCGCGGCTGGGCTCGCGTTGCGGTGCCCGCAACGCTGAATGTGGTCGATGTGCGCGACGTGGCCGCGGCGCATCTGACGGCGGCCGAGGTCGGCGCCATCGGGGAACGCTACATCCTCGGCGGAGTGAACCTGAGTGTGCGTGAGTTCCTGGCTCGGGCCGCGGCTGCCGCCGGCGCGCCTGGGCCCCGGTGGGAGATTCCGATGGCTTGGATTGACTGGGCGACGAGCATGATTTCCCGGTTGCCGGTGCTGGCATCGGCGGCGGGGCATCTGCAGGCGATGCGTTTCTGGCCGGCGTACGACTCCGGTAAGGCCGAGCGTGGGCTGGGGTTGCAGCCACGCCCGTTGCAGACCACGCTGCGCGACGCCTATGACTGGCTGGAGGCGCGCGGCCACCTGCGTCGACGTCGGACTATGGTATGATCGCGCCGCCCGGCGAACGGACGGGCCGAGGATCGCATGACACAGCCGGAGAAGATCACGATCATCGAGGGACCGCCGCCGACCTTTGAGGTTGTCAGTGATTCCTGGCTGCTGGGCCTGATCGAGGGCCCCTATGCTGGCATGATTGCCATGTGCCGCGTGCGTACCCTCAACGGCCCGACGTTGGTCGAGCGCTGCTACCGCGCCTGGCGCGACGGCACGCCGATGAATCTCGAGTACCGCACGGAGGACGGGCTGACTCAGGAAGCCTCCATCGTCGCCGTGCGCTGGGTCGAGGTGGCCGACGGCCACCTGCTGCTCCTGTGGGTCCGGCTGGATGACAGCCGGGCCGAAGTCGAGTTCGGGTTGGACCTGGATGACTCGCTGGATGAAGCGGGGGACGCCGGGCTAGACCCATTGCTCTGACATCGCGCTCACCGGCACCACCCCCGAGTTGCGCAAGCTTCATCGCCTGAACCGCCCGGCGCGCCGAGGTCGTTCATCGATCGCGCCTGTGTCCTGCGGAGGTGAGCCATGGCATGGGAAGAGGGTGTGCTGTTTTGCGATGGCTGCGGCGCCGAGATCACCGGCGCGCCCGTGCTGCGTGGCGACAAGTTCCACTGCTGTGAGGACTGCGCCGAGGGGCGCGAGTGCGAGTGCGCCTTGATCTTCGAAGATGATCGCCGCGCCTCGGGCGGGGAACCCCCGGCCGCGTAGTCGGATCCAGCGGAGCCTGCTCAACGGCTGCCTTTCCGCCGCATCCGCTGAGCCCTCACCCGAACCGCTCTCAGGGCTGGTTTCCGCGTTGGGAGTGGGGCGTGGCGGAGAGGCTTCTCCCGGCCATTCCCTGCACTCAGTTCTGCTGTGCTGCGGGGTGCTTTGTAACCGGCTGCTCCGCACACGCTAGAGCACCAGGCGCCACCCCATTCAGCCAGAGCGTTGCGACCGCATCCGAATAACCCTCCCTGTCTGTCGCCCCTGCGAACGCAGGCGCCCAGGTCAGGCGTTCTGTCACGTGCGGCAGAACTCAAGGGTGGTCTGGCCGGTGAGGTAGCCCCACCGCTGTTTGCTGCTTGACTTGGGGCATCCCCCGGATTCCCGCATCGCCGCACTTCGGATATCTTTGGCTCTTTCGGGAAGGACACGGGCTGGAGAGTCGGTGGGCGGCGCGGGCATGCCGGTTCTCCGCGGTTCGGTATCCCGCAAGGCGAGGAACCTTTGCCCTGTCCTCCCCCGCAAAGGGAGAGGTGGACGGGCTGGCGCAAGGTCCCGTGGCGTGGCTGAGTCCAGGGAGCGAGCGGGGTGCCGGCTGGGCCTACTGGCCCAGCCG
>JBFYRF010000115.1:0-2821 GCA_041302385.1 Anaerolineales bacterium
CTGCCGCCGTTGACGGCTTCTGGGACCTTGATGGCGTTGGCGATGATCAGGGCAGACGCGATGGCGGAGGGGAGGTACCTCGGCCATGAGGATCCGACCGGCCCCTCGCCCAGTGCCCGGCAGCTGATGGAGGACTCCGGCTACCGCGGACCGGTCGCCGAGCTGGTATACGCCAACCAGGGCGAGCTGGAAATGCTCCCAACGAACGCCATGCACGCCTGGGACAGCACGCCAGCCACCCAGGCAGTGCTGCTATCCCCCGAGTATGCTTATGCCGGGGTCGGGCTCCAGGGGGACGGGAACTGGTGGAAGGTCTCGCTGTTGCTGGCTGCCTCGGAACCATGAACGCGCCGGCGCACTCGATTCAGGACGGAGCATGAGGAGAGACGATGGATAACCGGGAGGTGGCCGCTGTCTTCGACCGGATCGCGGATTTGCTCGAGATCCAGGGCGAGGCCGTCTACCGGGTGAACGCCTATCGCCGCGCCGCCGAATCGATCCGTTCGACCAGCGAGCAAGTTGTCACGCTGGCCAGCGCAGGCAGGCTGCAGGAGATCCCGGGGGTCGGGGAGGCGATCGCCTCCAAGATCGAGGAACTGCTCTCCAGCGGGCAGATGGCCTTCTACGACAAGCTGGTGGCAGCCGTGCCGGAAGGGTTGATCGGCGTGCTGGGGATCCAGGACGTGGGCCCGAAGAAGGCGGCTCGATTCTGGAAGGAACTTGGCGTAACCAGCATCGACGAGTTGGAGGCGGCGGCCCGCGCCGGGAAGCTGCGCGCGCTCGCCGGCATGGGCGAGAAGTCCGAGGCCCGCATCCTGGCCAGTATTGAGGCCTACCGCAGGCGATCCGGACGAGCCTCCATCGGCGTTGCCCTGCCCGTCGCCGAAAGGCTGCTGGCCAAGCTGCGCGGATTACCGGGCGTACAGCAAGCTGAGCTCGGGGGTAGCCTGCGCCGTTGGCGGGAGACGATCGGGGATATCGACCTGGTGGTCGCCTCCAATGACCCGGCCCGAGTCACCGGCGGCTTCGCGGCGCTAACCGAAGTGCGCAGAGTGCGCAGTCTGGGAGAGACCAAGGTCAGTGTGGAGCTTGAGGGCGGACTGCAGGCACAACTCTGGGTGCATCCGGTGTCTCGCTTCGGGACGGCCTGGCAGTATGCGACCGGTTCTCAGGCGCACAACGTGCGCCTGCGGGAGCGGGCCCAGGCGATGGGGCTTTCGCTCTCCGAGCACGGCTTCCGTCAGCCGGAGGGCGCAGAGCTCCTCGTCGCAGAGGAGGAACATGCCTACAACGTACTCGGGCTGCCATGGGTCCCTCCCGAGCTGCGCGAGGATCGAGGCGAAGTGCAGGCAGCTGCGGCCGGGGCGCTGCCGGAGCTGGTATGCGAAGCGGATCTGCGCGGCGAGCTGCATGCCCACTCCAGCTGGAGCGACGGCGCGGCGACCCTCCTCGAGATGGCCGAGGCGGCGAGCGAGATCGGCCTGGCCTACCTGGTGATCTCCGATCACAGTCAGAGCCTGGGCATCGCAAGGGGGCTCTCGGTCGACCGGCTGCGAGCGCAGCGCCGGGAGATCGATCAGGCCCAGCGGCGTCTTGGGCGACGGATTCGGCTGCTGCAGGGCGCCGAGGTCGAGATCCTGTCGGACGGCCGGCTCGATTACCCTGACTCGGTTCTCGGCGAGCTGGATCTGGTGACCGCCTCGCTGCATAGCTCGCTGCGCCAATCGCGCCCGCAGGCGACTGCCCGGCTGCTGGCCGCCATTCGCAATCCACAGGTCGACCTGATCGGTCACCCGACCGGGCGCATGGTCGAGGGGCGCGAGGGTGCCGATCTGGACCTGGATGAGGTCTTCCAGGCGGCGCTCGAAACGCGCACGATGCTGGAGATCAATGCCCACCCGGAGCGCCTCGACCTGAACGACATCCATGCCCGGCGCGCCGGCGAGCTGGGTTGCGTGCTGGCGATCAACACCGATGCCCACCGTCCCAGCGATCTGTTGCTGCGCCGCTTCGGGGTGGGGGTGGCCCGTCGGGCATGGTTGGGGGCAGGACAGGTTGCCAATGCCTGGCCGCTGGATGACCTGCAGGCCTGGCTGGGCGGGAGGGCATAAGGCCGTCGCAACCTCTCCTGCGCCGCGGGGTTGTAGCCGGAGAGACGTGTTCCCGGCGAACAATCAGGAGGGGTTATGCCCGGATTGGCGATTATCACCGACAGCACGGCCTACATCCCGGCGGATCTGGTTGCGAAATACAAGCTCCAGGTTGTGCCACAGATCGTGATCTGGGACGGACAGGAGATGCGGGACGGGGTCGACATCATGCCGGCCGAGTTCTATGCCCGCCTCAAGACCTCCAAGACGATGCCGACGACCTCGCAGGCGACCATCGCCTGCTTCCAAACGCTGTTTGAGCCGCTGGCAGCGCGGGGTGTGCCAATCCTGGCGATCCTGCTCTCGCCGCATCTCTCCGGTACGATCCAGTCGGCTGAGCAAGCCAAGAAGGACTTCCCCGGCGCCAGGATCGAGATCGTCAACTCGGAATCCGTGGCAATGGGGCTGGGCTACCAGGTGCTGGCTGCCGCGCGAGCAGCCGAAGCCGGGGCGTCGTTCGACGAGGTCCTGGCGGTCGCCCAGCGGGTGAAGGCGCAGACGGGAGTGGTATTCCTGGTCGACACGCTCGAGTTCCTTCATCGCGGCGGTCGCATCGGGGGAGCGGCCAGGTTGATGGGTTCAGCGCTCAACCTCAAGCCCCTGCTGGAAGTGCGCGACGGGCGAGTAGATGCATTGGAGAAGGTGCGCACCCGGGCGAAGGCGCGCGAGCG
>JBFYRF010000116.1:0-3353 GCA_041302385.1 Anaerolineales bacterium
GCTCGTCCGATCTAGTCAGGCGCTCTATCCATTGAGCTACGGGGGCGTTTGACGCCATTATACCGTTGACGATCGCCCTGCGGGCGCTGCCAGATTCCAATTCTGGCCGTGGTTCCAAGGCGACATGGGGCATCCGGGGCAGCCAGTGACGGACTGGGCCGGGGGCCAGACCCGGCTGCCGCCCGGCTGCCCGTAAGGAAGCCCGAGAGGTTCGAGCCGCAGTCGAGGGCCGCGCCCGATACGGTGGGCTCTGGGGTGTTGTGGACACCAGCCGGAGCCGAGTCTCGCCCACGGCGTAGGCCTACGTGACTGCCTGCGTCGGGCAACACAGCGGATCCTCCGGTGCATGCGTGGCCAGGTCGACAAGGATCAGTTCCTGATCGATCGCTACCCGCTGCACCTTGACCCGGTCGCCAAGCATGGTGTCAGCCACTTCGGCCATTGTCTCGTCCAGAGGCTGGACGGCATGGAGCGAGTAGAAGGTGCCGCTGCCGCCCGCGGTCGAAACCAGGATGACCGCCGCCGAGGGGCCACTGGCCAACTCGCCGCAGGCAACGTGATGGGTTTTCTGGAGGATGATCTCGGAGGCGGAGCCCGACGCGGCGGATGCCCGGTACTCACCTGCGTGCAGCTCGATCCTTCCGGTCTCGATCAACTCGGTCGAGTAGGTGAGGTCGGCGAGCAGATCGGTAGCGGCCTGACACTCGGCTGCGGGAGGTCCCTCGGGCTCGGCCGGAGTGCCTGGCAACAGGCGGCGAGACCGAGGCCGAGCAGCGACAGGCTGAGCAGGGTGAGCAGATGGGCTCTTGTCATTCTGGCGTGTTCCCTTCATACCTGGCGTGACAGCAGGTGGATCGGGTCGCCGCAACGGTGGATGCAGGTAGCGGGGTGGCCGGCCGGTCAGGACCCCGGCGGCCGGGCATTGTTCCAGCAGGCTTGGAACCGGTAGATGGCCGCCGCGACGTGAGGCGCGTGCGGGTCGGCCACGGGCCGGGCTCGCTGGACGCTTGCCATCGCTTGATCGGCGGTCAATCCCCGTGAGATCAGAATGGCGCAGGCCATGGCGACGCTGCGATGACGACCTTCGCGGCAGTAGGTGACGACGGCATCGCCGGCGAGCAGTGCCTGCTGGGCGGCGGCTACGCCGCGTCGCAGTATCCGGGTCGGGAGCGGGAGCAGGGGCATATCGAGCCAGGGGAGCCAGATCGTGCGCAGCGGCGCGGCGCGCAGCCCCGCCGGCGCCCGGATCGGGATCATGTTCAGCACGAGCCGGACGCCGAGGTCGACGAGTTCTTGCGCGTCATCGGAGTGCGGGCGGGCCGCGATGTACAGTCGATCGGCGATGGGCGAGAGGTCCATTCGGCAAGTTCCTGTGGCGGGCATCTCTGGCGGGGGGGCACGCCGGAAGCGGCGAGCGCCAACACATGCCGCCCGGCGGGCATGGTACCACAGCCGGCCCCGCTCCCCGTTGTGCCGACGCCATGTCCGATACGCCGGGGGACCCGCCGATCGCCAGCCTGCCGCCAAGGGGCAGGCCGGCACAGCCCTGGCTTTGGGGTGCGTTGGCGGTTGGGTCAGGCTGTGGTAGACTCACTTCGTCATTCGTGGAATCCGCGCCTTTCGTTCCAACTTCAAACGCCAATAACTGAGAGAGAAGGAGAACAATCCATGACTGTTGCTGCACCCGCCAAGGAGATGCATGCTGCCCCCTGGTGGCTGATTCTGCTTGAGTCGATTGCGTTCTTGCTGATCGGGATCTTGCTGTTAACCAACCCGCTGGCGACCACGGCCGTGCTTGTCCAGGTCCTGGGGATCTACTGGATCATCAGCGGCGTGTTCAATCTGGTCTACATGTTCATCGATCGCTCGAATTGGGGCTGGAAGCTGTTCATCGGCATCCTGGGCATCATCGCCGGTGTACTGGTCCTTCAGCACCCGATCTGGTCAACCCTCCTCGTGCCGACCACGCTGGTCTGGATCCTGGGCTTCGCCGGCCTGTTCATGGGCATCTCGAAGCTGATCCTTGCCTTCCAGGGCGCCGGATGGGGCGAGGGGATCCTGGGGATCGTCCTGATCCTGCTCTCGCTCTACCTTATGTTCAATCCGCTGGCCGGGGCCATCGCCCTGCCGCTCGTGCTGGGGATCTTCGGCATTGTCGGCGGGATCATCGGCATCGTCTTCGCCTTCAAGGTCAAATAGGCGCATCGCAGGCCGCGGAAACCACGCGAAGGCGGGGCCTGGTTCCAGGCCCCGCCTTCGTTTCAATCCCGTTTGCCGGCCTGTTTGGCTGGAGGGCGAGCGTTGTGGCGCCCGGTTGGGCGCCTATACTAAAGGGCGCGCCCGGGCGAGCGGCCGGGTGTGGACTATCTGGGCGGGCCACAGGGTAGGGGAACAAGGGCTTGGGAAGCTGGATGGGGCGTCTGCCGCTGGTGTCACGCCTGTTGTTGGCGAACGCAGCCGTGATTGTGTTCGGCGCTGTCGTGGGGACGCTGCTCACGCGGCAGTGGGCGACCCGTTCTTCGTTGTCGCTGGCGCTCACCTTCGCCCTGGTCGGAGTCGCCTTGAGCCTGCTGCTGAACTATGCCGTCTTGCGCTACACCTTACGCCCGCTGTCTTCGCTGAAGACCACGGTCGATCAGGTGCAGGACGGCCACACCTCGGTGCGGGCATCGCTTGGGTCTGACCAGGACCCGGAGATCGCGCGCCTGTCGCTGGCGCTCAACACGATGCTGGACCGCCTGGCTGCCCATACTGCAACGATCGAAGCCAACCAGGAGCAGCTGCGAGCGCTTTCGATCAAGGTGATCACGGCGCAGGAAGAAGAGCGGCGCCGCATCGCCCGCGAGCTGCATGACGATACCAGCCAGGCTCTGGCCAGCCTGCTGATCCAGCTGGAGCGGATGGGAAGCGCCATCCCCGAGGACCTGGTCGACCTCAAGCAGCGGCTGGACTCGGCGCGCGAACTGACCTTGCAGACGATGGACGGCCTGCGCCTGCTGGTGGCAGATCTCCGGCCGCTCGTTCTCGACGACCTGGGCTTGGTGCCTGCCATTCGTTGGTATGCCAAGCACCGGCTGGAGGCAGAGGGGATCGACGTCGAATTCGAAGCCGATCCAGCTCAGCCGCGCCTGGCGCCTGCGCTGGAGATCGCGCTGTTCCGCATCGCTCAGGAAGCGATCAGCAACATCGTGCGCCACGCCGACGCCAGCCTCGTTCGGCTGAGTCTGAGCTGCAATGGCGAGGTCAGCCTGGTGATCGTGGATGACGGATCAGGCTTTGACGAGCACGCCGTCGAAGCCTCGCCGCAGGGAGAGCACATGGGACTGTTCGGCATTCGCGAGCGGGTGGCGGCT
>JBFYRF010000117.1:0-15373 GCA_041302385.1 Anaerolineales bacterium
GCCTTCACGCCGTTGGGCCAGTTCGTCCTGCTGTGTCTGATCCAGCTGGGCGGACTGGGCTATGTCGTGCTGGTGGTGCTGGCCTTCCGGGTCATGGGACGCCAGGTCCCGCTCGCCGAACGCATGACGCTGGCCAGCGAGCTCGGCCTGGCCAAGACGCGCTCCATTGTCTCCATCTTGCAGCGATCGCTCCTGTTGATGCTGGTCATCGAGTCCGTTGGCGCAGGGTTGTTGTTCATCCACTGGACTCTGAGGGGGCTGCCGCTTGACGGCAGGACCTTCTTCTACGCCCTCTTCCATGCGGTGGCAGCCTTCTGCAACGCCGGGTTCGATCTGTTCACCGGCCTCCCCCCCGAGCAAGCCTGGTCACCGGTCGATATCCCGACGCTGCTGATCCTTGGGATTCTCGTCATCCTTGGCGGGCTGGGCATCCCGGTGTTCATGGACCTGACTTTCCGCCGCGGCACGCGCCGCCGGCTCTCGCTGCACTCGCGGGTGACCCTGGCGGCCAGCCTGATCCTGATCCTGGCCGGCATGGCAGCGATCTGGATCGCCGACTACTGGCTGGGCGGGGTGCTGGCCGATTCGCCGCTGGGATACCGAGTCACGCTGGCCTGGTTCCAGTCGGTCGTGACGCGCACGGCAGGCTTCCCCGGCCTGATCACGTTCATCCCGCTCAGTTCCGCCACGCTCCTGGTGCTGATGGGATTGATGTTCGTGGGCAGCGGGCCGGCCTCGATGGGCGGCGGCATTACCACGGGGACCTTCTCCGTGCTGCTGGTCACCGTGGTCAGCCTGGCCCGCGGCCGCCGCACGCCCTACCTCAACCGGCGCGCCATCTCTCTTCAAACTGTCCAGCGGGCGATGGCCGTGCTGGTCGTGGCGGGCACAGTCGTGGGTACATCGATCTGGCTGCTGCTGCTGCTCGAGCCCTTCAGCTTGCAGGAGGTTGCCTTCGAAGTCATCTCGGCCTTCTCGACAGTCGGGCTGTCGCTGGGGATCACCCCGCAGCTCAGCACGATCGGCCGGGTGATCATCATGCTGACGATGATCTGGGGACGCCTGGGGGCAATGACCATCGTGACAGCGCTGGTGCAGCGCCGGGCGCGCACCGACCTGGTGGACTACCCAGAGGCCGATCTGCTGGTCGGCTAGCCGCAAAGCCCCGGCTCTCGATAGGGCCACGAGAAACAGATCCCTCGCTCCCCCTCGCTTGCGCTCGGGGCAGGCGCTCGGGATGACAGGACTCTCTGCTTGTCATCCCGAGGCCGACCTTTAGCCGAGGGATCCGCTTGTCGGAGCCCCCGCCGCTCTACACGGCCACGAAAAGCAGATCCCTCGCTTACGCCGGGGGGCAGGCGCTCGGGATGACAGGACTCTCTACATGTCATCCTGAGTCCGCTCTCTCACAAAGGACAGCCGCCCTCACGGGCGGCTGTCGCACGCATTCCCGTTACCGTGAATCCTTACCCCGCAGGCGGAACTTCCACGATGGCGATCGTTGCCTCGCCCAACTGACCGAACAGGTGAGCGTAGACGACCAGCACCAGCGGTGTGAGCAGCGCCGTCGCCGCCAAGGCCAGGATCCATCCGACGCACGGGATCCAACCCAGGATGGTGCTGATGAAGCCCAGCACAGCGCCTGCCACCAGGGCAAACACAAAGTACGCCAGCCAGGCCAGGATGTACGCACCCAGGTTGTCCCCGATCAGGCGGAAGACCTGGCGCAGGTAGAAGGCGGCGGCAAAGGTCCGCGCCCGGGCATAGTTCACCTGGACTGCGGGGAAGACAAACGAGAACAGCAGGCCGTACAGCCCCAGCAGACAGGTCAGCCCCAGGCTGGCGCCGCCCAGCAGCCAGGCAATGCCCTGCTGATTCTCCGCCTGGGTCGCGGCGGCGATAATCAGCGGGATGAGCGGGAGGCCAAAGAGCAACGCCGGTAGGCCATACACCAGGCCCGCCACGGTGATCAGCAGCCCTTCGACGAATTTCTGCCCGAAGTCCCCCCAATCTGCCAGAGGCTCGGTGCTGCGCCCGGTCACGCGGCGGATGATCTCGTTGCCGTATCCCCCCAGCGCCAGGTTGACAACCGGGATCACGGCAACCACCGCGCCAATCAGCAGCTTCTCAAACCACTTCTTGTCCTCGAAGATATACACGAACGACTTTCCCACATCCATGGTTCATCCTCCTCCAAGCTGCCCTGGTGGGCGGGGAATCGATCCCGGCCCATCGGGCGCGCCCCCGGCGACCGAAGGCAACGCGCTCGCAGCCCCTGGTCGCCTCGTCTTCGTTCCCTCCCCATACGCAGGTGGAGGGCTGTCGGTCGCGGCAGCCGTGCTGTCCGCGCCTTCCACTCAGGCTGCACTCCCCCCTCGCGGCCGGAACACGGCCAACGGGTTTCCGCCCTGCCACCCCTGCAGTCCGATCAGGATCAGCCCGAACTGCGACATGGCAAACCATAACAGGAAGATCGTCAGGCCGATGCATGCCTGGTCGATCCAGGCGGGCAACCCGGCCTGGACCTCGGCGATCTGCGTCCGCCATCCGCCGATCTTACCCTCGTACTCGGTCACCACGGCCAGCAGCTGCTCAACACTCCGCCGCGTCTCGCCCAGGTCACCCCCCAGAACGTATTTCACATCGTCCAGGAACGTCGATGCCTGATCCGCTACTTCCTCGACCGAGACGATCTCGGCATCCAGCGTGTCGGCCGCCTCGAGCAGCCCGGTGATCAGTTCCTCTCCTGGAATGTCGACATTCACGAAGGGCATCGAGTTGATGGTCTTGAGCGTGGTCAGCACACCCTGCAGCGCCACCCGCACCTGCTCGATCTTCTCGCTGGCCGTCTTCAGCCCGGGGATCAGCCTTCCATCCAGCGCTTCGCCGACCCCCTGCAGCGTTTGCTGGGCCCGGGTGCTGGTCTGGCTGAGCGCCGCCAGCGCCGTCTCGGCACCCTCAATAATGCGCAAGGCGCGCGACAGCTCTGCGCCGGCATTGTTCAATGCCGACTGCGCCTGACTGAGCTCGCCGTCGATCTCCGTCAGCCGGGCAGCTCCCTGCTGGGTCAGGGGTTCATTGTAGGCCCAGGCCGCTCCCACGCCCATCACGCTCAGCACAAGCAGGATGCTGCTGATCGTGATCAGCGCTCCGTACAGGATCTTACGCACCATCCCCTGCCTCCTTCTAGCTACAACGTTCCTGCCGATCCCGCCCCTCTCGCCACCCGCTCGGCCTGGGCGGTCGCCGCCGACCTCAGTTCGAGGTCCGCCGGCCTCGCCGGCGCAGTCCGGCCTTGGCCAGCTCGATGATTGCCAGCAGCACCAATGCCGCCACCAACGCTACGCCGAAGTCCGCCGCCGAGAGCGGCTGCGTGCTGAACACGTTCTGCCCAAAGGCCGTGTATACCACGCCAAGCTGCAGCAGCACCGTCAGCCCGATGGCCAGCAGCATCGACGGATTACTCCCCAGGCCGATGCGGAACAGCGAGTCCTCCTCGGCGCGCGCCTCGAGGGCGACGGCCAGCTGGGCGAAGATCAGGGTGGTGAACAGTACCGTCTGCCATGCGGGGTCTCCGGAAGCGAACGACCAATAGCCCACGGCGACTGCAACGAGACTCATCACTGCGCCCAGTCCAACGATCCAGGAGGCCATCCCTCGGCCGAAGATGCTCTCCTTCGACGAGAAGGGCGGCCGCCGCATGACATTCCGCTCCGCGGGTTCGACGCTGAGGGCCAGCGCCGGCAGCCCGTCGGTCACCAGGTTCATCCACAGGATCTGCAGCGGCAGCAGCGGCAGAGGCATGCCGAGCAACGGGCCGATGATCATGACCGCGATTTCGCTGGCGTTGCAGCTGAGCAGGTACTTGATGAAACGGCGAACATTGTCGTAGATCACCCGCCCTTCTTCGACGGCGGCGACGATCGTGGCGAAGTTGTCGTCCAGCAGCACCATCTCGGCCGCTTCCTTCGACACGTCGGTCCCGGTGATCCCCATCGCCACGCCGATGTCCGCCGTCTTGAGCGCTGGCGCATCGTTCACCCCATCCCCGGTCATGGCGACGATGTCGCCGCGCTGCCGGTAGGCCTGAACCAGCTTGAGCTTGTGCTCCGGAGAGACGCGGGCGAAGACCGACACCCGTTGCGTCAGTTCGACCAACTCCTCCGGCCCCAGCCGTTCCAACTCTCGCCCGGTCGTGAAACGCTCCGAGTCGCCAATTCCGAGCTCCTGGGCAATATGCCGGGCGGTGAGCGGGTGATCGCCGGTGATCATCACCGTATGGATCCCGGCCGACTTGCACTGTGCCACCGCCTGGGCGACCTCCGGCCGCGGGGGGTCCATCATCCCGAAGAGGCCGACCAGCGTCAGTTCGCGCTCGAGCGCCTCGCTGGCATCAGCTGGCGGCGGCTGCGGCAGCATGCGCAGGGCGACGCCCAAGACACGCATGCCCTTGCCGGCTAGCTCGTCATGTGCGCGCACGACCCGCTCACGCCACTGCTCGTCAAATGGTCGTATTTCCCCTTCGACCCACACCTGGCGGGTGTGTTCCAGCAGGCCATCGACAGCACCCTTGGTGAAGGCAAGGTATGGGGGAAACGAAGATGGATCCGGTTGCCGGTCCCACAGGGGCGCCAGGCTCGCCGGCAGTTCTTCCCGCGAGGCTGGCACGCGATGCACGGTGGTCATGCGCTTGCGTATCGAGTCGAATGGCACCTCGGCTACGCGCGGAAAGGCGCGCTCGAGGTCGCCCTTGCGAATGCCAAACTCGGCCGCCGCCAGGACCAAGGCCCCCTCCGTCGGGTCGCCAATTGCGTGGAACTCGCCCGGCCGCTCTTCCCGCTCGGCGAGCTGCGCATCGGTGCATAGCGCCCCGCTGATCAGCAGCAGGTCGAGGGTGGGGAGCAGCTTCGCCCGCTCACCGCTCCCTGCTGTGGGCACCAGGGCCATGCGCGCATCCTGCTCTCGCTGGCGCAGCTCAACACGGTGGTTGGCGACGTCGAGGGCAGTGACCGTCATCCGGTTCTGTGTGAGCGTGCCGGTCTTGTCGGAGCAGATCACATTGACCGATCCCAGCGTTTCGACCGCCGGCAGGCGCCGGATCAGCGCCCGCCGCTTAAGCATTCGCTGTGCGCCGAGTGACAAGGCGATGGTGACGACCGCGGTCAGCGCCTCCGGGATCGCCGCTACCGCAAGGCTGACCGAGGTCAGCAGCATCTCCTCCCACGGCTCTCCGCGCAGCAGGCCGAGGCCGAAGACCACGAGCACCAGCACCAGGGCTGCGGCCGCCAGCACCTTGCCCATGCGGTCCAGCCGCTGCTGCAGCGGAGTCTTCTCGTCCGCCACAGATTGGATCATCTCGGCGATATGACCGAGCTCAGTCTCCATGCCGGTGGTGGTGACCACCATCTCGCCATGGCCGTAGTTGACCACCGTCCCCGAGTACAGCATGTTGCGCCGATCGCCGACCGCCCGGTCCGACTCGAACACCAGGTCGGCTTCCTTCTCCACCGCTTCGGCCTCGCCGGTCAGCGCCGCTTCCTGCGCCCGCAGGTTGACGCCAACCAGCACGCGCCCGTCGGCAGGCACGATGTTGCCGGCCTCGATCAGCACGATATCGCCTGGCACCAGGTTGCGCGCCGAAGCTTCCTGCACCCGCCCATCGCGCCGCAGGCGCACATTGGGCACCGCCAGGCGCTTGAGGGCAGCCATCGATTGTTCGGCGCGGTACTCCTGGCTGTAGCCGAGGGCGGCGTTGAGCACAACGATCGCCAGGATCACGACCGTATCAATCACGTCTCCCAACACCAGCGAAAGCACAGCGGCCCCAATCAGGATCAAGGTCAGGATCCCGGTGAGCTGTTCCAGCAGGATGCTCAGCTTTGAGCGCCCGCCTCGGTCTCGCAGTTCATTCGGCCCGACTGCCTCCAGTCGGGCATCGACCTCGGCCTGAGTCAGGCCTCTGGCCGCATCAACCTCAAGAGCGGAAAGCACCTCCGCCCCTGACATCTGATACCAGGCTTTGTCCACCGAGCCTTCTCCTGGCGGCGGCTGCCGCGTTGAATGCAAGATCCCTTCGGGCACGCCAGACTCAGACAGAAACCAGCCGGAAGACGTGGTGCCCCCAGGCCGGCAGGTCGAGGTACAGCCCGCGATCGACCAGGTCGTCACCGCTGCGCAGGTACTCAGCAGCGCTCATCTGATCCACCAGGCGCCAATCACCGCCAGCAAGATCGGGCAGCGGGCAGCGCACGAAGCCCTGCGAGGCATGAGCGGCATAGTTCACTGCGGCCAGAACCGGATCGGCACCCGGAGCCGTCCACAGGTAGCACAGAAAGTTCTCCCAGGTCCAGTTGCCGTGCCAGGCCTGGAGGCACTCCAGCAATCGCCACTGGCCGCCGCGCACGACCGGCATCTGCAGCACCTCCAGCAGCCGGGCGTAGAAGGCGGCCAGGCCGGGATCGCCAGCCTCGCGCGGGCCGCGACACAGTTGGACCGGCACCTGGCGCTGCCAGCCCTCAAGTTGCCCCTGCTGGAAGAAGCGCATGCCCGGCGCCAGGTAGGTGGCGATTGCGGCGGCCTGGTGCGGCTCCGGCGGGAAGGTGGCGGCTGCCCGCGCCTCATCGTGATTTTCCAGGAACCGGGTCAGACGGGCCTGCACCTGGAGGTCGGTGCGTAAGTGGGCGCACACCGGCACGGCCCGCTGTTGGCGCAGCCGGTCATACAGGCGCTTGTCGTAGGCATAATCGAAGCCCTCCTGCAGCATGCGCGCCTCAAGGTCCCAGTAGACCTCCGCCAGGAACATGAAGCTCGGATAGCGTGCGTGCACAGCCTGAATGGCCCGTGGCCAGAAAGGCGGACTGGCGGTCCCCCAGGTTCGGGCAAACACCTCGGGCAGTACGAGCATCGCCATGTCACAGCGCACGCCATCGCATTGCCCGGCGACCTGCAGCAAGGATTCAACCATTGCCTCTTGCAGGGCGGGAAGGTTGTAGTTCAGCTGCAGCGTGTCCGTCCAGCCAGGGAAGTTTGGATCACGGCCATGGGCCAGGATCCGCCCGCGCTCCCCGATGGGCAGGCGGATGTAGTTGCCGGGCGCCTTGTCCAGATCGGTTTCGGACCCCTCGAGGTAGTACTCGGGGTGCGCCTCCAACCAGGGATGATCGATGGCGGTGTGGTTGGGCACGAAGTCGAGCAGCAGCTTGATGCCGCGCTGGCGCAGCCGCCGGCGGAGCGCAGCTAGGGCCGGCTCGCCGCCCAGGGAGGGGTTTACCTCATAGGCAGCGATCGAGAAGCAGGAACTGCAGAGATCGTCGTCGGTTAGGTCAGGCAGCAGCCCTTCGGCGGCCTGGCGCACACGCGGATCGAGCCGCGCCAACTGCGCCCCCACCTGGCTGGGCTGCCATACGCCGAGCAGCCAGACCCAGTCAAAGCCGGCTTGCGCCCAGCCATCCAGCTCGGCCTCAGGCACCTCAGCCAGGGTAAGCCGGCGCCCTCGCTCCTCGGCCAGCCGGTTCAGCCAAACCCGGCTGTTTACCTGGAACAAGGATGGAAAGCTAGGCGGATTGCTCATCGGCTTCCCTGCCCTCCGCCGCAGGCCGTTCCGGCGAGGAGATCGCCGCCAAGCGACGGGCCGCGCCCGTCAGGACGCGGCTGCGATCGGGATTGCCTCCAGCTGTTCGAGCGAACGCTGCAGCACGCTGAATCCCTGGCTCCAGAACTCCGGCGAGCGAATGGCAACGCCCGCCCGCTCCAGGATGCGCACCGGCGAGTCGGAGCCCCCGGCGGAAAGGACCTCGAGGTAGCGCGGCTTGAACGCCTCCCCTTCGCGCCGGTACTGCTCGTACAGCGAGAGCACCAACAACTGGCCAAAGGCGTAGGCATACACATAGAAGGGGGTGTGATAGATGTGCGGGATGCTAAGCCACTCATGGCGGAAGTCGTCGCCGAGCTCAAGGGAATCGCCGAACTGCCCGGCAAGGTTCTCGAGGTAGAGCTTTGACAGGTCGTCCACCGAGGCGCCCTGGCGCACGGCGTCGTGGGCGGCACGCTCGAACAGGGCGAAGTAGGCCTGCCGGCCGATGGTGGCATAGGCATCGTCCATCTGCGCGAAGAGCAAGTCACGCTGTACAGCCGGATCTGGATCGGCCCGCAGCAGATGATCGACCAGCAGCATCTCCCCGAACGTCGAAGCGGTCTCGGCCAGCGGCAACGAAGCATCGGCGGTGAGCGCCGGATGGCCAGAGGCCAGCAGCCCGTGGATGGCGTGACCGAGCTCGTGGGCCAGGGTCGATACGTCATCGGCCGTGCCGTTATACGAGGTCAGCACCCACGGGATCAGGTCCGGTTCAATCGAGGCACAGAACGCGCCACTGCGCTTCCCTTTACGCACTTCCGAGTCCAGATGCCGGGAGGCGAAGATCTTGTCGGCCAGATCGGCCACACCGCCATCAAATTGCGTGAAGCTGTCGAGCACGAAATCCACGGCCTGGGCAAAGCTGTAGCGCTTGGTCGCCGAGCTCGAGACGGGGGCGTACAAGTCATAGCGGCGCAGCCGCTCCCTGCCCAGCCAGCGCGCCTTGAGACGAAAGTAACGCTGGAACAGCGGCGCGTTCTGCTGACAGACGCCCAGCAATGCCTCGACCACATCGTCGGGGACGTCGTTTGACAGGTTGCGCACAGCCAGTGGCGAGGCATGGTGACGCAGGTCGACTCCTTCGCTGCGCCAATCGCGCACACGATACTGGTAGATCTGGCCCAGCACAATGGCATCCCGGGCGTGGGTTTCATGGAGCACGCGGTAGGCGGCTTCACGCGCTTGCGCATCTGCCCCCCGGATATGCGCCTGCAGCTCGCCTCGGGTCAGTTCCTCTTCCCGGCCGTGAAGTTCGATCCGATACGTATAGCGATTGGTGATCGTGTCGTACAGCGTGATCAACGCCGCCGGACCGTTGACATCCTTCAGGTTGATCACCCGCTCCTCAGGCTCGGAAAGCGTGTGCGGCCGCTGCAGGCGCAACGCCTCCAGGAAGTAGTGGTAATCGCCCGAGGCCGCCAGCAGCCGCTGCGCCGGCGCCTCGTCCAGCGCCTTCCACCACAGTTTGACAAACAGCGTGCGATTGTCGATCTCAGCCATGCGCTGCTGCATCTGGGCCAGGACCGTCTGCGCCTGCTGATCCTGGGTGTCCTCGGCGAACTTGAGGTGAGCAAAGCCGACGACGCGCGACAGCAGACGCATCAAGCGATCGTAGATTCCCAGCAGCGCCAGGAACTCGTCGGCGGGCAGCGCCGCGTTCAGCCGCGGTCGATAGGCCTCGATCTCGGAGACCAGGCCTTCGAGCTCCTGCAGCGCCTTGCCGACCTGCGGCGCATCCAGCGCGGGAAACAGATCTTGCAGTGACCAGCGCTCCTGCTGGTAGCCGCTTCTCGCCATCATTCCACCTCAGGCATTGAACCGGATATGAACGACCTCGCCGTCCTGCACGATGTACTCTTTGCCTTCCAGCCGCAGCTTGCCCTGCTGCTTGGCGGGCTGCAGGCCGCCCAGCTCCAGCAGCAGGTCCCAGGCAATGACCTCCGCCCGGATGAACCCGCGCGCCAGGTCCGAGTGGACCGTGTCGGCGGCCTTGAGCGCCGTCTCGCCGCGCTTGAGAGTCCAGGCGCGCACCTCATCCTCGCCCACGGTGAAGAACGAGATCTGGTCGAGCAAGGCATACGACGCACGGATCACACGCCGGCGGCCGGACTCCTCGATGCCGTATTCCTGCTGAAAGGCGCGCCGCTCCTCGAGCGAGAGCTGGGCGATCTCCATCTCAATCTCACCCTGTAGGCTGAGCACGTCTACCCCGACGCCGCGCGAGGCCAGCAGGCCGGCGGGCATCGCCCCACCTTCGCCCAGGTTGACCACGACCAGCATCGGCTTGCGCGTCAGCAGCCCAAAGCCCGACAGGCTGCGCTCCTCGTCAACGCTGAGCGCCAGGCTGCGCAAGGGCTGCGACTGGCCCAGGTGCGCCTCCAGCCGCTTGAAGAGCGCTATCTCGCGCTCGACAGCCGCCCGATCGCGCCCGCCCCGCTGGTACTCTTCCGCTTGACGCGTCAGGCGGCGCTCTACCGTCAGCATGTCAGTCAGCAGCAGCTCTGCCTCCAGCACGGCGAAGTCCTGCTCCGGATCGATGCGCTCCAGCGGATGCGGCACGCTGGGGGTGTCGAAGGCCCGCACGACGTGCAGGAAACCGTCCACCTGCGCCAGCTGGTTGATCAGCGTGCCGGGCAGGCCCTCGCGGCCAATGTCAGCCTTCAGGCCGCCGATGTCGGCATAGGTGACTTTGGCATGCACCGTCTTGCGCGGCTGGAACAGGCCGGACAGCGCCTCGACGCGCTCGTCCGGGACGTCGGAGACGGAGGTGTGCACCTCCGGTCGTCCGATCCCCGCTGCGGCGCCGGTCGGCAGGTTCCCGCCGGTCAGGGCGTTGAAGATGGTCGTCTTGCCTGCAGACTGCAGGCCGATGATTCCTAGCTGCATAAGTGATCCAGATTGGGTCGGCGGGAGCCGGGCGGGGCAGATTTCAACTGGGGCCGACCCGGCCCCCTTCGCCTTGACCCGCAATATCCGATTGGCTATACTACCAACCCCGGCCGAAGTGGCGGAACTGGCAGACGCGCGCGACTCAAAATCGCGTTCCTTCGGGAGTGTGGGTTCGAGTCCCACCTTCGGCACCTGGCGATTATAGCACTGCGACCCCTCGTCCTCGCCGATTTCCGCTGTGCCCTGCCCACACCCGGAGTGAAAGGCAATTGCCAGCCACCCACGAGTGTGGCACAATGCCGCAGCTTCGCCGCCTATGCCACGCTTCCTGCCTCGCTTCCTGCTCGGATTGGCCCTCGGCCTCGCCGCCGGTCTGCTCTACGGCTGGGTGATCCAGCCGGTCGAGTATGTGGACACCGCCCCCAACACGCTCGACGCGCAGTACCGAACCGACTATGTCCTGATGGTCTCCGAGACCTATGGCGCAGAGCGTGACCTGGGTCGCGCGCAACTGCGCCTGGCAAGCCTTGGCCCCGAGCCGCCGCTGGAAAAGGTCGAAGCCGCCATCCTGTACGCCGTCGAGCACGGTTCGAGCAGCGACGACCTGGCGACCCTGAACCGCCTGGCGGTCGACCTGCGCGCGCTTTCCCCGCCCACTCAGGCCCGGTCCTCATGAGATCGTCCGACTGGTTCCCCTGGATTCTTGGCGTGGGAGTGGGGTTGCTGGCGGGCGTGTTCTACGCCTGGCGCGTGAACCCGGTCTCCTACACCCAGACCGATCCCACCTCGCTGCGCGCAGATTTCCGCATGGACTACCTGGCGCTGATTGCCTCGGCCCATGCCGGGACCGGCGATCTGGGCCGCGCCCAGGCAAGGTTGGCCGTGTTCGGCGCCGAAGCAATCGGCGAGACCCTCGGCGCATTGGCGCAGCAGCGCCTGGCCTCCGGCTATCCAGAGGCCGAAGCTCGCGCCCTGGCCGGCCTGGCGGCGGCGCTTGGCGAACGCCCCAGCGGCTTACCGCTGTCCACGACCGGCACACCGGGCGCCACACCCGTTCGCCCGATCACCTCGACACCCCGACCGGTCCGCACGCCGCAGGCGACGTCCACCCGCGCCCTTACGCCGACGCCGGGCGCTCCGTTCCAGCTGACTCGTCAGCAATTGCTGTGTGAAGCCGAGGCCGTCCCGCCGCGCCTCCAGGTTCAGGTACTGGACGCCAGCGGCCGGGGAGTGCCGGCGATGGAGATCCGCATCATCTGGGATCAGGGATCGGACCGCTTCTTCACCGGACTCAAGCCCGAGCTGGGCGCCGGCTATGCCGATTTCACCCTGCAGCCGGGATTCGCCTACACCGTCGAGCTTCCCGGATCCTCCGCCTTGGTCACTGGCCTCGAGCTCGAGACTTGCGACGCGGGCCAAGGCGGAACTTTCGACGGCTCCTGGCTGCTGGTCTTCTCTCAACCGGCGCGCTGATCACCGCCCTCGAACAATCCCTACCCGGACCGACTAACCCAGCTCGACGCGGCAGCCCAGACCGGGAACTTCGACCGCGGTCAGGTGCCCATCCTCTAGATGGAAGCCTCCCTGCGACGGATCGTTGATCAGATCGAGGTGGCCATCGAGGTCGCAGAAATACACATTGGGGCTGCTCAGGGCGATCGCCAGTCCGGCGGCGATCATCAGGCGGGGTTCGATCACGCAGCTCACCATCGTCAGCAGATGCGCCGCACGGGCGATGGCATCGAGCTGCGCTGCCTGGCGCAGCCCGCCCGCCGTGGCCACCTTGACCGTGAAGCCATGCGCGCAATGCCCAGCGGCCATACGCAGGGCGGACCGCGGCGTCGATACGGCCTGGTCCGCCAGGATCGGCACCTGGCTGTGCAGGGTGACCTGTCGCAAGCCATCGAGATCCTCCGGCGGCGTCGGCTGCTCGATCATCTCGACCTGCCCCTGCAGCGCCGCCGCGACTTCGAGCGCCACGCGGATCGGGTAGCCGCCGTCGGCGTCGAGGCGGAGTGTGTGCAGCGGCAGGGCGCGATGGATCGCCTTGACTTTCGCCACGTCCTCTTCGGGATCAAACCCGCCCTTGAGCTTGAGGATGCGGAAGCCTTCACCCGCCAGCCGCCGCGCGATCTCGACCGACTCGTCGAGCGAGACACAGGGGATGGTGACCGAGGTCGGTATCCGATTGCGGTAGCCGCCCAGCAATCGGTACAGCGGCAGTCCGGCGATCATCCCGAGCAGGTCGTGAAAGGCCAGGTCGAATGCGACCAGCGCCGACGGCGCCTGTGCCGCCAGCGGCGTCAGCTCGGCCAGCGTGTATTCGACCTGGGTCGGATGCAAGTCCGGGACGCGGTCGGCGCACGCCCGGCATGCCTGTAGAACGGCAGACGGCTCATCGCCGGTGAGCGCCGGGTGGGCAACGGTGCAGCCCCAGGCCGATCGGCCATCCTGCGTGATCAGCCGGACGAAGATTGTCTGCACCGCGTCGAGCGGAGGCAGGCACGCAGTGCGCAGCGTACGCCGCAATTGAAGCTCGACCGGGATGACCTCAACCTTGATGATCTGCATGCTGTTTCCTCCGCAGGCCGTCTGAGTTGGGCACTCGGCATCTCAGCAGGTACGCGCACTCCCCGTCCGTCCTGGTGGCATCAGGATCCGGATCCGGCGCCCTGGCCGCCGTCCGTCGCCTCGGCCGCGGCGGACTCCGACGCGTCCGGTCCCAGCCCCAGGTCGAGTTTGTCCTCCATGCGAATCTGCCCTCGCAGGAATGCCCCCTCTTCGGTCGAGAAGGAGGTCGTCGTCACATTCCCCCACACGCGGCCGCTACGGGTGATCTCGACCCGCTGCGCCAGGATGTCCCCCTTGAGTGAGCCGGCTACGACCACCGTTGTCGCCCGGATCTCTCGACAGGTGACGCGCCCCGTTTCCCCAATCACGACCAGCCCGCGCAGGGTGATATCCCCATCAAAGGCGCCGTCAATCCGCACGCCACCGGACCCGGTCAAGGCCCCCTGCCACGCGAGCCCGCCGCCCAGGATGGAATCGACCCGTTCTGTGACTTCAACCACGCTTGCCGGACGTTCGCTTCCCTTGCGGAACACTCCACCCTCCCGGCGCCCCAACTCAAGCGCCGACCTGTCTGACTTCAGGCAGAACCGAGCAGATCGCCTGTCGCCGGCAATCCCCCCGCCGGTGCAGCGGCAAGCACGGCGCGTTGGATAGCCTGTGCCACGGCCTCGGCCGCAAAGGCTCCAACCGCCGACACGTCGCCCCGCCGCCGCCCGGTTGAGAGCACGAACAGCGTATCCCCATCATACAGGGTGTGGGCGGGTCGGATACAGCGCGCGATCCCGTCCTGCGCCATCTCGGCCACCCAGTTGGCCTGTTCCTTGGTCAGCCGGACGTCGGTCGCCACGACCCCGATCACGGTATTGGCGCCGCTCATCATGCGCAGCCCCAGCCGGCCCGCAGCGGTGCGCATCCAGCGCAGGCTGTCGATGTAGGGACCCTCCCCGCCCAGGCGCAGCGGGCCTCGCCGCAGCGGGCGCGCCCCGGCCAGGATTCGCCCGCTGGCAGGATGAATGACATCCCCCAGGGCGTTGACCACCACCAGCGCCCCGACCATCGCCCCGCCGCCCAACGGTATGCTGGCGCTGCCGATTCCGGCTTTGGTCGCACCGCCCGGACCGAGCACTTTCCCTACGCTGGCCCCCATCCCGGCGCCGGCATTCCCCTCGCTCGGAGGCAAGCTTGTGGCTGCCTGGCAGGCGGCATAGCCCATCGCCGCGTCCGGCCGCACATCGGATCGGCCAAGGCCAAGATCGAAGATCACCGCTGCCGGCACGATCGGCACCCGGACCCGGCCGACGGCAAACCCCACCCTGCGCTCCTCCAGGAAGCGCACTACGCCGGTCGCGGCATCCAACCCAAAGGCCGAGCCGCCGGTGAGCAGCACCGCATGGGCACGCTGCACCAGGTGCATCGGCCGCAGCAGGTCGGTCTCCCGCGTGCCGGGCGCACCCCCGCGCTGCGCGACCCCTCCCACTGCGCCGCGCGGGCAGAGCACCGCGGTACAACCCGTCAGCGCCTGCGCATCGTCGGCGTGACCCACCAAGATACCGGCAACATCGGTGATCGAG
Organism: Anaerolineales bacterium; assembly: GCA_041302385.1. Taxonomy (GTDB): domain Bacteria; phylum Chloroflexota; class Anaerolineae; order Anaerolineales; family E44-bin32; genus PFL42. Next base: position 14,665 of record JBFYRF010000117.1, read on the forward strand.
CCCATCTGTCCCATCGCAACCCCCGGAGCTTCTCCCTGGGCCGCAAGCGCCAGCCCCCGGCGCCTGCCCCGTATCTCGGACCGGCGCATGCGCCGGGCAGGATCCTAGCGGATGCCGCTGTCCATGCGAACGGAGATCTCAGTCCACCGACCGGGCTGAATCACGATTGCGACCGGTCCAACGTTGGCCAGCGGTGAATCCTTCGCCGCCGATGCGAGCAGAGGGTAGACACCCTGGGGCAGGCGGAGAGCGAACTCGCAGCGATCATCTGCCTGCAATCGGGCAGGCAGTTTCCCGACGGGGTTGATCACCTCCAGGCGCGCCGGGCAGGGTGGGTCCGGGCAGGCATGCCTGACCGGGGCGTGGCCCCGAACGCCGGAGTCCGGCGGCTGCGCTGACGGCCGGCAAGCAGAAAGCAGCGGGCCGGCAATCAGCCAAACCCAAGCTGCAGCGGCGAAGGGCGTCCGCCTCACTCGGAAGCCTTGTAGCCGAAACGGCGCAGCAGTGCTTTACGCTCAGCCGCCTCCGCCGCGGACTCAACCCCCTTCGTCCGCCCGCCGTCGATCACCCCCAAAACGCCGCGGCCTTGCTCGGATTCGGCGACAATCACCTGGACCGGATTGGCCGTGGCGCAGAACACCCGGCACACCTCGGGCACAGCCTTCACCGCGTTGAGCACATTGATCGGATAGGCGTTGCCCAGGATCAA
>JBFYRF010000138.1:0-14039 GCA_041302385.1 Anaerolineales bacterium
ACAGTACTTCGTGATCGCCGCCGTCAGCGTCGTCTTCCCGTGGTCAATGTGCCCCATCGTCCCCACGTTCATGTGCGGCTTCGTGCGCTCGTACTTCTGCTTGCCCATGATTGCCGTCTCCGTCCTTGTCTGTGAATAGCCGCCGGGGAGCCCGCTAGCGGGCACCTTCCAGCACGCTGCGGGTGACCGATTCCGACACTTCGGCGTAGTGGTCGAATTCCATCGTGAACACGCCCCGGCCCTGGGTCATCGAGCGCAGGTCGGTGGCATAACCAAACATCTCGGCCAGCGGCACGGTGGCATTGATCACCTGAGTCTTCCCCGGGCGTGCATCGATGCCCTCGATCGACGCTCGCCGCGCCGCCAGGTTGCCCGAGATTTCCCCCAGGAAGTCCTCGGGCACGACGACCTCCAGCCGCATCACCGGCTCGAGCAGGATCGGCCGGCCCTGCTGCACGCCCTGCTTGAAGGCCAGCGAGCCGGCCATCTTGAAGGCCATCTCGCTCGAGTCGACCTCGTGGAACGACCCGTCAATCAGGCGCACCACGACGTCGGTGACCGGATAGCCGGCCAGCACGCCGCCCTCGGCCGCTTCGATTACGCCCTTGCCCACTGCCGGGATGTACTCGCGCGGGATGGCGCCGCCGACGATCTTGTCCTCGAACTTCACGCCGGAGCCCTTCTCGCCCGGCGCGAGCGAGAGCACCACGTGGCCGTACTGGCCGCGGCCGCCGGTCTGCTTGACGTAGCGGTATTCCGACTTGGGCACCGCCCGGCCGATCGATTCGCGGTAGGCGACGCGCGGCCGGCCCATCTTGGCCTGCACCTTGAACTCGCGCAGCATGCGGTCGACCAGCACCTCAAGGTGCAACTCACCCATCCCCGAGATCACGGTCTGGCCGGTGTTCTCGTCGGTCCCGACGCGGAAGGTCGGGTCTTCCTCGGAGAGCTTCTGCAGGGCCTCGCCCATCTTGCTCTGGTCGATCGTGGTCTTGGGCTCGATCGCCAGGAAGATCACGGGCTCGGGGAAGGTGATGCTTTCGAGCACGATCGGGTTGGCCTGATCGCACAGCGTATCGCCGGTGAAGGTCTCTTTCATGCCCAGGACTGCGGCGATGTCGCCCGCCAGCACCTCGGCGACGTCCTCGCGATGGTCGGCGTACATGCGGATCAGCCGGCCCACTCGCTCGCGCTTGCCCTTGGCCGAGTTGTAGACCATCGAGCCTTGCGTAATCTTGCCCGAATACACGCGGAAGTAGGCCAGCCGGCCAACGTAGGGGTCGGTGACGATCTTGAACACCAGGGCGCTCAGCGGGGCGTCGTCCTTGGCCTGCCGCGTTTGCGCCTCATCGGTGCCGGGCTTATTGCCGATCACCGGAGGAACATCCACCGGCGAGGGCAGGTAGTCGATAATGGCATCCAACAACGGCTGCACGCCCCGGTTGCGCAACGACGAGCCGCACAGCACCGGGGTGGCCTTGCCCTGGATCACGGCCCGGCGCAGGCTGGCTTTCAGCTCGGCCTGGCTGATCGGCTGACCCTCGACGAACTTCTCCAGCAGCCCCTCGTCGGTCTCGGCGATGTGCTCGATCATCTGGGCGCGTGCGTCGCTGGCCAGCTCCTGCAGTTCGGCAGGAATGGGGCCGGACACCGGGTCGTTCCCCTGCTCATCCTTCCAGATGATCGCCTCGCCCTGGATCAGGTCGATGACACCCGCGAAGCCGGCCTCTTCCCCAACCGGGAGCTGGATGGCAATCGGGTTGGCGCCGAGGCGATCGCGCATCGACTGCAGGGTGTTCGCGTAGGATGCGCCGGGGCGGTCCATCTTGTTGACGAAGGCGACGCGCGGCACGTTGTAGCGATCAGCCTGGCGCCAGACGGTCTCCGATTGCGGCTCAACGCCCTGCACCGCGTCGAAGACGATAATGCCGCCATCGAGCACGCGCAGGCAGCGCTGGACCTCCGCCGTGAAGTCGATGTGGCCCGGCGTATCGATGATGTTCACAATGTGGTCGCGCCAGGTCGCGGTGACCGCGGCCGACACGATGGTGATGCCGCGCTCGCGCTCCTGCTCCATCCAGTCGGTGACGGTGGTCCCGTCGTCCACCGAGCCAATGCGGTGGGTCCGACCGGTGTAATAAAGCACCCGCTCGGTAGTGGTGGTCTTACCGGCATCAATATGCGCGATGATGCCGATATTTCGGTAGCGTTCCAGCGGATGCTCGCGTGCCATCAGTCCCACCCCTGCCGCATTCGGCAGGCGGCTCCTTCTACCAGCGGTAGTGGGCAAAGGCCCGGTTGGCCTCGGCCATCTTGTGTGTCTCTTCCCGGCGCTTGATGGCGGCGCCGGTGTTGTTGGCGGCGTCCATCAACTCGCCGGCGAGCTTCTCCGCCATCGAGCGCCCGGAGCGGGCGCGGCAGGCGGCCAGGATCCAGCGGTGCGCCAGGGAGATGCGCCGGTCCGGCGCAACTTCCACCGGCACCTGGTAGGTCGCCCCGCCGACGCGCCGCGGCTTGACCTCAAGCACCGGCGAGACGTTCTTGATCGCCGTCTCGAAGACCTCCAGGGGCTCGCGCTTGGCTCGCTCCTGGATGATGTCAAAGGAATCGTATAGAACGCGAGCCGCGGTGCTCTTCTTGCCACGCCGCATCAGGCTATTGACGAATGCCTGCACCATCTGGCTGTTGTAGCGGACGTCCCCAACCACGCCTCGCTTCTCTGCCTTGTTCCTTCGCATCGATCCGCTCCCTCTCACCAGAGGCCGGCCGGGCATCTCTGCGCGGCCGCCTTCGATCCCGCGACTTTGGTTAGGCTTCCTTCGGGCGCTTGCCACCGTACTTGGAGCGCCCCTGACGACGACCGTCGACGCCGGTGGTGTCGAGGGTGCCGCGCACAATGTGATAGCGCACGCCCGGGAGGTCCTTGACGCGCCCGCCGCGCACCAGCACCACCGAGTGCTCCTGCAGCGAATGGCCTTCGCCCGGAATGTACGCCGTCACTTCCATCATGTTGGTCAATCGGACGCGGGCCACCTTGCGCAGCGCAGAGTTCGGTTTCTTCGGCGTCTGCGTGCGAACCTGGGTGCACACGCCGCGCTTCTGCGGAGCGCCCTTGGCCACCGGAAGGCGCCGCTGCTTGTTGGCATTGAAGATGTACTGCAGCGCCGGCGCCTTCGTCTTCAGGCGCTTGGTCTTCCGGCCTTTGCGCACCAGTTGGTTGATGGTCGGCACGATCACCCTCCACACGAAGCCGGGGCTCCACTCGCGGGCCCCTGGCCACTAAGCGAGGCCATCGATGTAGCGCGATGGCCTCGGCTAGTCGAAGTCCTATTCAGCTCGGATGGGCTCTTCCCACGCTCCCATCCGTCGGACTAGTTTGGCAACGGATAATTAGTTTACCATGCCCGATAAGCTTCCGTCAAGCTCTGGAACAAGAGCCTGGCTGGCCGAAACCGACCACCGGCGCGCCCTGGGAGATCCACCTCGGCCAGCCGGAACGGGATCGACCTTCCAGGTCCTGCCCTGCTCCCGCTGCCTTGACGGTGCCGCCGCCCGCCTGACCGGCCACGCCCGGCGCCGGACTCCTGGCGGGCCGGGCTTCGAGCCCAGGCCGCCAATTCGCCGGGCTCCCGACCCTACCCGCTCAAGCGCCCGCTGGTCGCTCTCCAGCCGCCTCCGTGGGCGATCCCGGTGGGTTTCCCCCCGGAGCCCCCCCCGGGTCGCGGCATCCTGCGAATTCCGGCCCTACGGGCCAACCCCCTCCAGGCGCCAGAGCCCGAAGCCGGCGGCAGGAGTCTCGGCCCTGTCTCGCCTGGCCGCACTCTGCCGATGGAGTCTGGCCTGGGTTGGGCCAGTCGCTACTGCCCGCCAGCGCTGCCAGGACGGGTTGTGGCCGTGGAGTCGAAGGGAACGCGCCGTGGACTGCCTGATCTGCACGCGTCCGTTGCCATCGGCTGCACGATCTGCCGCGGGCCGGGGCGAGCGTAGCCCGACAGAGTCCGCTTGCACGCCTCCGCCCTTGCCGCCGGCGCGGGCATGAACGCCCGAGGAAAGCCAGGGCCCGGCGGTCGAACTCGCCGGGCCCTGGGGCAGGTCGCGCAATGGGCGAGCCGCAGACTACAGGCTGCCGCGGGGCTCCATGTCCAGCAGACCGAGACCCAGACGCGGCGGGCGGGCCCGCTCTTCCTCCTTGCCAAACTTCATCAACTCACCGCTGTCGGCGATCGCTTCGACCGAAAGGCCCAGGCTCTGCAGCTCCTTGACCAGCACTCGGAAGGAAGCCGGGATGCCGGGCTCCTCGACCGGCTCACCCTTGACGATGGCCTCGTAGGTCTTCACCCGACCCTGAACGTCGTCGGACTTGACCGTGAGCATCTCTTGCAGGGTGTGCGCTGCGCCGTAGGCCTCCAGGGCCCAGACCTCCATCTCGCCGAAGCGCTGACCGCCGAACTGCGCCTTGCCCCCGAGCGGCTGCTGGGTGACCAGCGAGTACGGCCCGGTGGAGCGAGCATGCACCTTGTCCTCGACGAGGTGATGCAGCTTCATCATCAGCACCTTGCCGACGGTGACCGGCTGATCGTAGGCCTCGCCGGATTTCCCGTCAAACAACCGCTGCTTTCCCAGCACAGGCGCCGGGACCCCGGTTCGGGCCATGACCTCCAGGCTGAGCGAGCGCAGCACCTCGGCCTCCACCTGGCCGGGGTCTTGTTCGCCGTTCTCCTGGATCCAGATGCGCAGGCAGGCATCGATCGCGGCGCGGTCGCGGCGCAGGCGCTCCTCGCCGTAGATCTCATCATCTTCGAAGAGCAGCAGTTGCGCTGGATCGTAGCCCCGTTCCTGCAGCCATTGGCGGACGGCTGCCCGCCGGGCGTAGACCGGATCGATCGCGATCTGCTCCGGGTCGAAGCCGCGATCGGCCAGCCAATGTTCAAGGTACACAAGGCGGACTTCGTCCTCGTCGCGGAATGCCTCTTCCTGGTAGTAGCCGGCGGATTTCACCCATTCCCAGGCTTGGCTGGCAACCTGATCCCAGGCTCGATCGACCAGCCAGGCCCGCGCCAGCTCAGCCTCGATTTCTGCTTCGTCGGCGCCGTCAAACACCGGTGTGACGGCGCGGAAGCCCAGGCGGTCGGCAGCCCAGCCGAGATGCGCCTCCAGGATCTGGCCGATGTTCATGCGGCCGGGGACGCCCAGCGGGTTGAGGATCAGGTCAACCGGCGTGCCATCCTCGAGATAGGGCATGTCTTCGATGGGGACCACGCGGGAGATCACTCCCTTATTGCCGTGCCGCCCGGCCATCTTGTCTCCCTCAGTGGCCTTGCGTTTCTGCGCCACCGACACCCGCACCATCTTCTCCACGCCGGGCGGGAGATCACGGTGCTCCTCGCGGGTGAACACCTTGACGTCGACCACCTTGCCGCGTTCGCCGTGGGGCATGCGCAGCGAGGTGTCCTTCACCTCGCGTGCCTTCTCACCGAAGATCGCCCGCAGCAGCTTCTCTTCCGGGGTCAACTCCTTCTCGCCCTTGGGCGTGATCTTGCCCACCAGGATGTCATTCGGCCCGACCTCGGCCCCAACCCGGATGATGCCGTCCTCGTTCAGGTCGCGCAGGGCCTCATCGCCGACATTGGGGATATCGTAGGTGATCTCCTCGGGACCGAGCTTGGTGTCGCGCGCTTCCACCTCGTGCTTCTCGATGTGAACGCTGGTGAATCGGTCTTCCTGTACCAGTCGCTCCGAGATCAGGATGGCATCTTCGTAGTTGCCGCCTTCCCAGGAGAGGAAGGCGCACAGCACATTCTGGCCAAGGGCAAGCTCGCCGCCGGCAGTGGAGGATGAATCGGCGATCACATCGCCCGGCCGAACGCGCTGGCCCTTGATCACTGCTGGGCGCTGGTCAATGCAGGTGCTCTGATTCGATCGGTTGTACTTGCGCAGGTTGAAGATCCGGTGATCGCGCGGCACGCGCACCACGATCTCGCTCCCGGTCACCGATTCGACTTCCCCGGTGACGTCGGAGACCACCACCTGGCCCGAGTCGAGCGCTGCCTGGCGCTCCATCCCGGTCGACACCAGGGGGACCTCAGGTCGGATCAACGGGACGGCCTGAGTCTGCATATTCGAGCCCATCAGCGCCCGATTCGCGTCGTCATGCTCGAGGAAGGGGATCAAGGAGGCGCTCACGCCGACGATCTGCCTGGGCGCCACATCCATGAAGTCGATCTCGGGCGGAGAGGCGAACAGGAACTCACCGTGATGCCGGCAGGAAGCCCGTTGGCGCACAAACTCCCCGGTCTCAGTCAGCGGGGCGTTGGCCTGGGCGATCACCCACTTGTCTTCCTCGTCGGCCGACAGGTACAGCGTCTCGCCGGATACGAAGGGCGGGACGGGCACCGCTCGCCCCAGTTTGGTCAGGGCCTTCACCACCTGCGGCGTGACAGCCTGTCCGTCCTCGGCGATCACGTTGCCGTTCTTCGGGTCCACGATCTGGCCGCGCACCGTCCGGCCGATCAGGCGTTCATCGGCAGGATCGAGTTCGCGGTGAACCTTGCGGTAGGGGGTTTCGATGAAGCCGAAGCGGTTGACCTTGGCATACGAAGCCAGGCGGCCGATCAGGCCGATGTTGGGGCCTTCCGGCGTCTCAATCGGGCAGATGCGGCCATAGTGCGAGTGGTGAACGTCGCGCACATCGAAGCCGGCCCGCTCGCGCCTCAGCCCGCCCGGGCCCAGGGCCGACAGGGTGCGTTTGTGGCGGAGCTCGGCCAGCGGATTCGTCTGGTCCATGAATTGCGAGAGCTGGCTGGAGCCGAAGAACTCGCGAATGGCGGCCACCACCGGCCGGATATTGACCAACGACACCGGCGAGAGCTGTTCCTGATCGCGAATCGACATGCGCTCCAGGATCACCCGCTCCATGCGACGCAGGCCAACGCGCAGCTTGCCCTGAATCAACTCGCCCACCGTCTTCACCCGGCGGTTGCCCAGATGATCGATGTCGTCCGGATTGACCTTGTTGTTGTTGATCTGAATCAAGCGCATGACCAGGCGCACCACGTCCCAGGTGGTCACCCGACGGTGCTCCAACGGCACAATCTCCTGCAGGTCCAGCTTCTGGTTGAGCTTGTAGCGGCCAACCCGCTCCAGGTCATAGCGCCGCTGGTCGAAGAGTTGATCCCGCAGATACTCGCGGGCGTTGTCGAGCGTCGGCGGGTCGCCCGGGCGCATGCGCCGATAGAACTCGATGAGCGCTTCCTCGCCCAGGGTGCGGTGATGCTTGATCTCCCAGGTCGGCTCCTGGCGAATGGTGGTCGCCATGAAGGGGTGATCGGGGTTGTTGTCGACCTGCGAGAAGATCCCGATGAGTTCCTCATCGCTGCCATCGGTGATCGGCGACACATCCAGGCCGTCGTCGACTGCGGACATGGCCCGCAGGAGGATCGACACCGGAACCGTGCGCTTGCGGTTGAACTTGAGCGTGATGTAGTCGCTCTTGCGGGTCTCGAACTCCATCCAGGCGCCGCGGTCGGGAATCAGCTTGGCCGACGCCAGCCGGCGGCCGGTGGCGCGGTCCTCCGGCGCCTCGAAGTACACGCCGGGCGAACGGATCAGCTGGGAGACCACCACCCGCTCGGTGCCGTTGATGATGAAGGTTCCCTTCTCGGTCATCAGCGGGAAGTCGCCCAGGAACAGGTCCTGCTTGATGGGCTCTGAGACCTCCGGGCCGGCGAGCAACACCGACACATACAGCGGCGCGGCGAAGGTCAGGTCGCGTTCGACGCACTCTGCAATATCGTGCTTGGGGTCCTCGAACCAATACTTGAGTTTGAACTCGCGCGCTTCGCGCGACTTGCCGGGGAAGAACAGCTTCATGCCCCCGTTGTACGACTCGATTGGCGAGATCTCGTCGAACAACTCCGCCAGCCCTTCCCGCATCAGCCACTCGAACGACTCGAGTTGGACGTCAATCAACGTCGGCAGGGCATACGCGTCACGCGTGCGCGAGTACCACTTCTGACCGGTGGGGGCCATAGATTGCTCCTGTTTGCGTCCTCGCCGTGCGACGAGGCAAGACAAGAAAAGGCGGGCGACCGATGCGGCACCTCTCGGTCCCTCACGGGCCGCCGCATACCGGTTTGCCCGGCGCCAGCTTGGAATTGCGACTGGTTAATGTACCACGCAGCTGAATTGAAGTCAATATGGAGGGGAGCACCGCCTACCCCGCCCCGGCATACAGCCGCTGGTAGATGGCGTAGACCTCCTGAATAGAACGGATGTACTGCTGGGGCTGGGTCAGGCGCACGATCTCCAGAAAGAGGTCCGGATCGTCGGGCGCCGCTTCCATCCAGATGTCGGCATTCCCAGGGCCGGCGTTGTAGGCGGCCAGGGCGGCGTACGTGTCCCCCTCGTAGCGCACCAACTGGCGGGAGAGGTAGTAGGTGCCAAAGCGCACGCTCACCAACGGCCGGTACAGATCGTCCTGGGTGTAGTCCGGGGGCCAGGCAAGCTGGTCGGCGATGTTCTGGCCAGTGCTCGGGATGACCTGCGCCAAGCCGCGTGCCGCGGCATACGAAGTGGCGAACCCTTCAAACAGGCTCTCCTGCCGCACCAGCGAGAGCAGCAGCGTCCCATCGATGCCGTAGGCGGCGGCCTCCGGCAGGATCAGGTCACCAAAGTAAGGGCCGAAGCGAATACGGTTGAAATAGGCCGGCGCATTCATTGTGCCGGCGTCGTCCATGCCTGCCAGATCGAGGATCTGGCGAGCGGCGAAGATCGCCGGCTGATACAGCCCGAGGTCGAGCATCGTATGCATCAGGCGGTACAGCCCCTCGGCATCGTTCTCCAGCGAACTGCGCAGCGAGTTGAACTCCTGCTTGGCCAGCCCATACTGCCCAAGCTCCCAGAACTCCAACCCACGGATCAAGCGCGGATCGGCGGCGAGCAAGGGCGTGAGCTCCGTGAGCGGCTCGGGACTCTCCACGGTGAAGGTCCGGCGTAGCCAGGCCTCGGCCTCGGCACGCTCACCTTCGCTGTCCACGGTGTACGATGGAACGCCCTGCGCCTGGAATGGCAAACGGCCGGCCAGGACATCGGCGGCGCGCACGGAGTAGTACCCCGTCGGGTCGGCGGCGGCGGCCGACTCCCAAGCCTGGCGGGCGGCATCCTGCGCACCTTGCGCAGCGTAGGTCTTGCCGATCCAGAACAGGGCGCGGGCGCGCTCGCCGCTGTCGGCCGCCAGGCTCTCGGCCAGCTCGAAGGCCGAACGAGCGCCAGCCTGGTCACCGGCCCGATAGCGAGAAATGCCGGCCAGGAAGGCGCCGTCGCGTGCCTCGATCGTCCCCGGGTACTCTGCCGGCAGACGCAGCCAAAGCTCTGCGGCGAGCGCCAGGTCATCGACCCGCTCGGCTGTGCGTGCGGCCAGGAAGAGCGCCTCCGGCGCTTTGGGATCTTGGGGCAGCGCCGCAGCATAGGCCAGGAAGGTGTCAATCGCCGCACGATACATGCCCAGGTAGGCCCATTCGGTGCGGGCCTTCTCGAGCATCGCCGGCCCCCAGAGTGCGTCCCCGGGGTACCCATCCACCACACGGTTGAAGTCCGCCAGCGCACCGTTGGCCTCTCCCAGCACGCGGCGAGTCAGCCCTCGATAGTAGTACCCCTGGGGTGAGCCTGCGCCGGCCAGCGCCCGGTCGAGCGCACGCAGCGCCGGCTCATGCGCGCCCGCGTTGTAGTCGACGATCCCGCGTTGCAGTTCATCCACCTCGATCCCCGCCTCGACCAGCCGGACCAATCCGCTGTAGCTGTCGTACGCGCCCGGGTGGTTGTCGAGTGACTGTTGATAGCGGGCATAGGCGGCCGCGGGATCGCCCTGATTCTCCAGCGCCACCCCGCTCAGGAACAGCAGCGTGGCACGAGTTGCGTCATCGGTTGCGATCTGCAACAGGGCATCGAAGTGCTGCAGCGCCGCGACGGGGTCCCCGGCCTCCAGGTAGGCCTGGCCGATCTTGATATCGAGCGCCATCGGGCCAGCCAGGCTGCCCGCCTCGCGGGCTGCTCGGTAGTGGACTTGGGCATCGGCCGGCCGCGCCACCTGGCGCAAGAGATCACCAATGTGCTCCTCGACGTGCGCATCAATCCGACCTGGACGAAGCTCGCCGTAGCGCTCGTAGTCCGAGATCGCCTCGTTCGTCAGCCCGGCCCGCTCCTCGGCCGATCCCTTCAGGTAGTGGGCCTGCGGCAACCGGGAATGGTCCGGGTAGGTGGTCAGGAAGGCGTTGAAGGCTTCGATTGCCTCCCACACACGGCCGCTCTCGAGCAGGGTACGGGCGTAGCCGAAGGAGGCGCGCGCAGCCTGATCCGCTTCCGAAGCGTTCAAGCGAGCGGCGCTGTATTCCTCGAAGGCGCGATCCCAATCGCCATAGAACAACGCCTGATCGGCCGCCTGCAGGCGCATCTGCGGCGCGGGCGTTGGCGTCGGGGTCGCCGTGGGAGGGATCGTCGCAGTGGGCGATACGGTCGGCGTGGCGCTGGGTGGCGGGAGCGTCGGCGTGCCGCAACCTGCGACAGCGATCAGGAGCACGCTCAACGCCACGCTGAGGGAGGCGGTCCAAGGCTTCATGCGGGCATGATAAAGGGAGTCGGGGGGCGGCGTCAAACCGGGCCAATCGCCCCCGCCCGGGGGCGAGGCCGGGTGGAGCCCTCCGGCAAAGCTGCGCGGGCAGGAGCGGACGCGCCCTGCGCGGAGCGGTGTTAGACTATGCCATCTGGCCGGGGCCTTGCCTCGGCGTGTGCTTGGCCCCACCGCTGCCCCTGGCAGCGGATTCTTGCGCCGGGGGCAATACGGGACGACGGCTGTGGACATCCTGCTGACGGGATCGATCGCCTACGACTACCTGATGACCTTCCCCGGCTACTTCCGGGAACACATCCTGCCCGACGAGTTGGATCGAATCAGCCTGTCGTTCCTGGTCGACAGCATGATCCGGCGCCGCGGCGGCATCGCCGCCAACATCGCCGTGACCCTGGCACAGCTCGGGGAGCGGCCTGGCGTGATGGCGACGGTCGGCGAGGACTTCGGCGAGTACCGCGCCTGGCTCGAGGAAAAGGGAGTCGATACCACCTACATCCGCGCCATCGACGGTCTGTTCACGGCCTCGTTCTTCGTCACCACCGATCGCGCCAACGCACAGATTGCCACCTTCTATAGCGGGGGTATGGCCAGGGCCTCGAGCTTGCGTCTGGCGGACCTGCCCAGTCGCCCGAAGCTGGTGATGATCTCCGCCAACGACCCGGAGGCCATGTCGGGCTACGTTGACGAATGCCACGAACTCGGCCTGGCCTACATCTACGACCCGAGTCAGCAGGTGGTGCGGTTGGACGCCGAAGCGCTGGTCACTGGCGTGACTGGATCGCTGGCCGTCTTCGGCAACGACTACGAATTCCGGCTGATCCAGGAGAAGACCGGCCTGTCCCTGGAGCAGATCGATGCGCTGGCGGGATTTGTGGTCATCACGCGCGGCGAGCGGGGGGTGGACATTCTGGCGGACGGCCGCAAACTGCACGTGGCAGCGGTGGCGCCGCGGACCATTGCCGATCCGACCGGAGTCGGTGATGCCTTTCGCGGCGGCTTCCTCAAAGGCTTCCTGCACGACCTGCCGCTGGACGCTTGCGCCCGGGTTGGCGCACTGGCCGCCACCTACTGCCTGGAGCACCCGGGCTCCCAGGGTCACACCTTCGACCTGGGCATCTTCGCCGCGCGCTACCGCCAGGTTTTCGGCGAAGCGTTGGATTTGTCGTAGGCAGCTCCGGGGCACCGGCTGAGGCCGTCCCCGACCCGAGGAGGGACAACGGATGGGAACGTCGCACGATGTCAAGGATCTGAAGCTGGCCGAGGGCGGCCGCAGGCGAATCGCCTGGGCCGAGGAGGAGATGCCGGTGCTGCGCCAGATCCGCGAGCGCTTCGCCAAGGAGCGCCCGCTCAAGGGCCTGCGCATCTCCGCCTGCCTGCACGTCACCACCGAGACCGCCGGCCTGATGCGCACGCTGCAAGCCGGCGGCGGCGACCTGGTGCTGACCGCCAGCAACCCGCTCTCGACGCAGGACGACGCCGCAGCTTCTCTGGTGCACCACGACGAGATTCCGGTCTATGCCATCAAGGGCGAAGACACCCGGACCTACTACCAGCATATCCACGCCGCCCTCGACCACAAGCCTCACCTGACGATGGATGACGGCGCTGACCTGGTGAGCAGCCTGCACAAGGATCGACGCGACCTGCTGCCCGAAGTGCGTGGCGGCACGGAGGAGACGACCACCGGCGTGATCCGCCTGCGGGCGATGGCCGCCGACGGCGCGCTGGCCTACCCGGTGATCGCCGTCAACGACGCCATGACCAAGCACTTCTTCGACAACCGCTACGGCACCGGTCAGTCCACCATCGACGGCATCGTGCGCGCCACCAACGTGCTGCTGGCCGGCAAGACCTTCGTCGTCGCCGGGTACGGCTGGTGCGGCCGCGGCCTGGCGAGCCGGGCGCGCGGGCTGGGGGCGAACGTGATCGTGACAGAAATTGAACCGCTGGCGGCGCTGGAAGCGGTGATGGATGGCTACCGGGTGATGCCGATGGCGCAGGCAGCTGCATTGGGCAACATCTTCTGCACTGTGACCGGCGACATCAACGTGCTCGACCGGCAGCACTTCGAGGCGATGAAAGACGGCGCCATCGTCGCCAACTCCGGGCATTTCAATGTCGAGATCAACATCCCGGCCCTCGAGGCAATGGCCAGCGAGCGGCAGCAGGTTCGGCCGTTCGTCGAGCAGTTCCGCCTGGCTGACGGCCGGCGGATCAACCTGCTCGCCGACGGGCGCCTGGTCAACCTGGCGGCAGCCGAGGGTCACCCGGCCAGCGTGATGGACATGTCTTTCGCCAACCAGGCGCTGGCGCTCGAGTACATGGTGCAGCACTCCAGCGAGTTGGAGAACAAGGTCTACACCGTTCCCGAGGCCATCGATCGCGAGATCGCTCGCCTCAAGCTCGAAGCGATGAACGTGGCCATCGACACGCTGACCAGCGAGCAGCAGAAGTACTTGAGCTCATGGGAGGAAGGCACCTAGCCCCACGCGCAGGGCGCGGCTGCGGCCCGGGGCGACCCGGCCATTGCGGGGATGCTCGGGCCACTTGTCTTTGGGATGCAGCTACTCGCTGCCCGGGATCGCAGTGGGCTCGGGAGTCGGCGTGGCGCGTTCGACAATCACGAACACGAAGATGGCATCCCCAAAGAGCGAACCGTCGGGCGCCTTGGCCTGCCAGCGACTGGCATACTCACCGGGAGTGCCCGGGGCTCCGAGCACGACCTGCAGCGTCGCCAGCTCGCCGGCGCGCGCCGGATACAGTGCAACTTCGGCCGGCGCGCTGAACTCACTCTCCCCAAGCGGCACCAGCCGGTAGGCGGCGCTCCAGTTGCAGGTGCCGGTGTTGCGCACCGACCAGCGCTTGTCCAGCCGCTCGCCTGGGCTGGCGAGCGTGCCATCCGGGATGGTCAGATCCTCGACGAAGGCGGCTTCGTTGGTACAGACGGGCGTCGGCGGCGGAAGGCTGGTCTGATCCGGCTGCGCGGCAAGCGTGGCCGGCGCCACGGGGGGTGGCGTCCAGCCGGCCAGGATGGGAGACTGCTGCGGGCGCGCACACCCTCCGATCCAGACAGCCCATCCCACCGCAAGCCAAGCTGTATGCCTGCTGCGCATGCAATCATTATAGACCGTGGATCCGGCCCGCCCAGCCGGCGCCCGGCCTGGACCTGGCTGCGAGCTTTTCGCCGCTAGGCGGCCTGCGGCACCTCCTCCGAGGCGGGCTCCTCCAGCGTGGGCGCGGCGGCGTGAACCCCGGCCAGGATCTGTTCTTCGATCTCGAGCGCCAGATCCGGCGCCGCCTTAAGCGCTTGCCGGGCGTTCTCCCGTCCCTGCCCGATGCGCTGCTCACCGTAGGTGTAGAACGACCCCCGCTTCTCCACCACCCCCAGCGCTACCCCCAGGTCCAGCACATCCCC
>JBFYRF010000175.1:0-3016 GCA_041302385.1 Anaerolineales bacterium
TTCGGCCTGGGCGCCTCGCTGCTGGCGCTGATCGTCGCCCAGGTGCTCCAGCGCACCGAAGTCTTCTTCCTCCCGGACTTGATCACCAACCTCGCCCTGGCCGCCGGCAGCCTGCTGTCCATCGCCCTCAGGCGCCCCCTCGTCGCCTGGACCTCGCATCTGGTTCGGCGCTGGCCGCGCGCCTGGTATTGGCATCCCCGCGTCCGGCCCGCCTACACCGAGGTCACGCTCGCCTGGGCGGTCTACTTCCTGGCCCAGGCGCTCGTCCAGTTGAGCGTGTTTCAACTTCGGGAGGCAAGCTACCTGGCCGCGCTCGGATTGTTCACCGGCTGGCCGGCAACCGTCGTGCTGCTGATCCTGACTTACCTGTATGGCACCTGGCGCCTGGTGCGCCTGGCCGGCCCCAGCGTGGAAGAATTCCGCATCCAGGCCGCACCGCCCTGGACCGGACAGCGACGCGGCTTCTAGCCGCGCCAACAAGGAGGAATCCCATGACCGTACTCGATATCCTGCAGATCCTGGCCGCCCTGGCCACCGCCGCCACCGGTCTGTTCGCGTTGGTGGCCCCGACCAAGGTGGTTGGATTCACCGGCCTGCAGCCGATCGGCGGGCGCGGCATCACCGAGCTGCGCGCCGTGCTCGGCGGGCTGTTCATCGCCCTTGGCCTCGCTCCGCTGTTCCTCGGCGCCACCGCCTACCTGATGCTGGGGATCGGCTACCTGGCCATCGCCGTGGTGCGCGCCGTGTCGATGGTCTTCGATCACTCGGTGGTCCGTTCCAACGTCATCAGCCTGATCACCGAGATCGTCCTGGGCGTGATCCTGATTCTGTAGACTCAACCCGCCGCCAGGAAGGTTCCCATGACCGTTCGCATTGTCACCGACAGCACCTGCGATCTGCCGGCCGAGTTGATCGCCGAACACCAGATCGCATTGGTGCCGCTGTACATCAACTTCGGCGCGCAGAGCTTTCTCGATGGGGTCGACCTGTCGCGCGCCGAGTTCTACGCTCGCCTGCCGTCCAGTACGCCCCCGCCGACCACGTCGGCCCCGGGCCCGGCCGCCTTCTCCGATATCTACCAGAGACTGATCGCCGAGGGCGCATCGGGCATTCTGTCGATCCACGTCGCTTCGATGCTCAGCAACGTTGTCAACGTCGCCCAAGCGGCAGCGTCGACGATCTCCGCCGCTGCGGTGCGCGTGATCGATGGCGGCCAGATCACCCTGGGCACCGGTTTTCTCGTGCTGCATGCTGCACGCCTGGCCGCCTCGGGGGCGTCGCTTGATGCCATCGTAGCTTCAGTGGAAGCCCTCGCCGGGCACACACACTCCTTCGCGGCCCTCGACACCCTGGAATACCTCCGGCGAGGCGGTCGGGTCAACCTGATCATGTTCTCCGTCGGCACGCTGTTGAAACTGAAGCCGATCCTTAAGATGCATGCCGGTATGATCGTGACCGAGCGAGTTCGCACCAGCAAGGGCGCCATCGATCGCCTGGTCAGCCTGGCGCTGCAGCTCGGGCCGCTCGAAAGCATCGCCCTGGTGCATGCCGCCACGGCGGAGCGTCTGGAGTTGTTGCGCCAGCAAGTTGCGGCACGCCTGCCCGGCGTCCCCATCCGCATGGTGGGTGAGGTGGCGCCGGTGATCGGCGCCCACGTCGGCCCCGGCTCGGTCGGCATTGTCTGCATCCGGAAGGCCTAGCGCCGGTACCTGAGGAGCTCAACCATGGACTTCTTGAACCTCTACCTGCTTGTGGGAGGCGTTGTTCTCGGGCTGATGATTCTGCTCTGGCTGCTCAGCCTGGCGCTGCGCAACGCCAGCATCGTGGACATCTTCTGGGGCACCGGCTTTGTGATCGTCGCCTGGGTGACATTTCTGCTCACGCCGGATGGCTACCTGTCGCGCAAGTTGCTGCTGGCCGGGTTGGTCACGCTGTGGGGCCTGCGGCTTTCGATCCACATCCTGCGCCGCAACTGGGGCAAGCCGGAGGACTTCCGCTACGCCAAGTGGCGCCAGGAGAACGGCGCCCGCTGGTGGTGGATGAGCTTCTTCAAGGTGTTCCTGCTGCAGGGCATTCTGCTGTGGATCATCAGCACCCCGCTGGTGGCGGCGCAGGTCAGCCCGGTCCCGGCACGCCTGGGCCTGCTCGACGGGTTGGCGGTCGCCGTCTGGGCCTTCGGGTTCTTCTTCGAAGCCGTAGGCGACTGGCAGCTGGATCGCTTCAAGGCCGACCCCGCCAACCGAGGCCGCCTGCTCACCACCGGTGTCTGGCATTACTCCCGCCATCCGAACTACTTCGGGGACGCGGCCCAGTGGTGGGGCTACTTCCTGATCGCCGCCGCCGCCGGCGGGTGGTGGACGATCTTCAGCCCGGTGCTGATGACCCTGTTGCTGGTGCGTGTCTCCGGGGTGGCGCTGCTCGAGAAGACGCTCATCGAGACCAAACCCGGCTACCGCGAGTACGCCGAGACGACCAGCGCCTTTGTTCCCTGGTTCCCCCGCCGTCCACGTTCGGGGGCCTGACCCTTTCTGGAGGACCGCATGCGAATCGCCAAGGCCATCTCGTTGCTCGGTGTACTTGCCATGACCGGGGTGTTGATCTACGGCTTCACGGTTGGCGACTTCGCCAGCGAGGGCCAGCAGCTGTTGTCCATGCCGTGGGGCATCGTCTCGCTCGTGGATCTGTACGTCGGCTTCATCCTGTTCTCAGCCTGGATCGTCTTTCGCGAACGCTCCTTTGGACGTTCGGTGATCTGGGTCATCTTGATGATGGTGCTGGGCTTCTTCACCGCCAGCCTGTACACCTACCTGGCGCTGCGGGGAAGCGGCGGGGACTGGCACAAGTTCTGGTACGGTCGCCGAGCCTGAAGCGGATTGCCGTCGGCCTGGACAGGGCCTGTTGGATGCCCGGGCGATCGCCCGGGCGCAAGCCGATCGGTGGCGCGCGCCCGACACGTCCAGGGTGCTGCCCACGGGCAAGGACGAGGACCGGACCAGACGGACGGTCTCTCGCTTCT
>JBFYRF010000181.1:0-9097 GCA_041302385.1 Anaerolineales bacterium
TGCCGTCCCAGCGAGCGATCTGGTCTTCGCAGCGGTGGAGGTACTCATCGAGGGGGATGTTGAAGCGCTCAATCAGCTCCTGTCGATCGCGCTTGATGAACCAGGGGACATACTCGCTGAAGTGCTCGCTCGACTCGGTGACGAAGTAGCCAAGCCTGGTGAATACCTCGTAGCGCACGCGATCGGTTTCCGGCACGCGTCCTTCCTGGATCACTGCCCGCAACAATGGGTAGGCGTCCTGACCCTGATGCTCGAGTTTCAGGTAGAACGCCATGTGGTTGATACCAGCACAGATGTAGTTGAGCTCTGCCTCGGGTAAACCCATGGCCTTGGCCAGCTGCCCGGCCGTTCCTTGAACGCTGTGACAGATTCCGAGCGTGCGCACCGGCGTCGAGCGGTGAAGCGCCCAGCAATTGATCGCCATCGGGTTGACGTGGTTGAGCAGCAGCGCATCCGGCGCGACGAGCTCGATGTCTCGGCAGATTCCCTGCAACACAGGGATCGTGCGCAGGCCGCGCATGATCCCACCAACCCCCAGGGTGTCGCTGATGGTGTGGCGCAGGCCGTACCGCTTGGGGACCTCGAAATCGACAACGGTCGCCGGCCGGTAGCCACCGACCTGGATCAAGCAGATGACATAATCGGCGCCTTCCAGCGCCGCCTGCCGATCGGTCGGAGTCTCAATCCGGGCGTGCGCCCCGGCGGCATCGGACAGTTTGCGGGCTACCATGGCCGAGGTGGCCAGGCGGTCAGGATCGATGTCAAAGAGGGAGAAGGTGACCTCCTTCAGCTCGTCGTAGCTGAGGATGTCCCCCATCAACCGTTTGGCGAATACGGTGCTCCCGGCCCCAATGAACGTGATTTTCGGTCTCGTCATGACTCCTCATCTGCCAGCGGGTTCCAAATCGACGAACGGCAAAGGTCGGTCATCTGTCGTGCCCGGCACTGGTGCAGGACCCGGCCGGAATGCATCAGTGGTTGCACCAGCACGGCCGGACTCCTGCGTGGGAGCATCGGCGTGCTGGCCACATGCGATTGGCGGTCGTGGCGCTCTCGCCCCGGTCACCGCCCCGCGCCGGTGGCAATGGCAACCGGGGCGCCGCGCTCCGCCGACTGCGCCGCGGCCAGCGCCAATTCGAGGGACCGCACGCCCTCCTCGATCGGGACCGCCGTCGGACGGTCCGTGCGGATCGCCTCGAGCAGGTCAAGGGCCAGGGCGCGATACATGTCTTTCTCGGAGGCGATCGTCGTCAGGCTGCGCCATGCTGCGGCTGTCGAGTGCAGGGTGGCGTGATTGGGATCAGCGAAATCCGCCGTCAACCCCGGCAGCACAATCCGCCAGTCGCAATCCCAACGGCCAGGGATGGCGCCATTGGTGGCTGCTATGACTGCCAGGCTTGAGTTGCGGAAGCGAATGACCGTGGCGCTGACATCCTCAACCGTGTAGTCCTCAACGCCTTGGTGAAAGAGGTTCTCCTGCGATGAGTACACTGACTCAGGTTCTCCGAGGAAGTACCTTGCCAGGTCGAGCAGATGGATGGCCTGCTCGACAAGCTGGCCTCCGCTCTTGGCCTTGTCCCGCCACCACCCGCTGTGTAGCGAGTTGCAGGAGTAGCGGGCGACCATGAAGGCCTTGGCCGCCTCCGGGTCGCCAATGCGGGTCTTGAGCCACTCAGCGGCTTCGCCGAGGCGGTACATGAACCCGACCTGGCACTTCACCCCACTCCGGGTTATGTCCCCAGCCATGCTGTGCGCCAGCTCCGAGGTCAGGGCGATGGGCTTCTCCAGAAAGATGTGGACACCCTGCTGGCACGCCAGGGCAACCTCGTCGCCGTGGGCGAAGGGCGGCAAGCAGATGTAGACGAGGCCCAAGTCGAGCTCCTCGAACATGCGTCCCCAGTCCTCGTATACCTTGCCCGGGCCATAGCGCTGGGCAAACTCCTCCGCCGCTGGCCGGTTTTGGTCGCAGAAGCCAACCAGGCGCACCTCATCGAGGGAGGCCAGGATGTCGGCGTGGCGTTTGGCAATGTGACCACAACCCAGGATGGCTGTGCGCAGAGGCTTCATGTCAGTTCCCTTCCGCAGCATAGGTGAGGAGGATCTTAACCTTCTCGTCCGGCGCCTGGTCGATCAGGGTGTAAGCCCGCGCCGCCTCGGCGAAAGGCACGCGCTCGCCGATCAGCGGGCGGACCTCGACCGCGCCGCTCAGCAGCAAGTCCATGGCCTCACGTTCTGTCCGGTCGTGATCCCACGCCGGATAGTTGCGATGTGGGCAATCCCAGACCGGCATGCTGGAACGGAGCGTGATGCGGTTGTGGTGCCATTCGCGCGACAGATCGACCGCCCCCTGCTGGGCGCCATAGTAGCTGGCGGCAACGACCCTGCCTCCCTGGCAGGCACAACGGATCGCTTCCTGCAAGGCGGGGTAGACCCCGGAGATCTCAAGGGCGACATCTACGCCCTTGCCGCCCGTCGACCGCTTGATGCTCAGCGCTGCGTCGCAATCCCCCGGGTTCAACGCCACATCTGCTCCGAGCCGTCGGGCCAGCTCGAGACGTCCTTGGATCGGGTCCACCGCGAACACCTGACTCGCACCGTCCAGGCGAGCCATTTGCACGGCCAACAGCCCAATCGCTCCCATGCCGAAGATGGCTACCCGATCGGCGAGCTTGATTTCCGCGTCGTGGACAGCCGCGAGGGCGAACTTGGCCGGGTCAGTGAAGAGCATCAGCTCGCCTTGCTCTTGGGACTCGACGGGGTAGAGGCGGGCTTCCGGTAGGATCGCGGTCTGGCGATGCTTCCAGTCGCCATGCACGCGGTCGCCCGGCCGCAGACGCACCACCTTCGGGCCGACGGCGGCCACGACGCCTGTCGCCCAGGAACCCAGCCCATGCGGGAAGAATGGCTTGACGATCTCGCCCTTCTCCGGCGGACGGAACAGTCGCAGCGCAGGATCCCATACCTCGGCGACGAAGGGGTTCTCGCCACGATACAAGTTGATCTCTGTGCCGCTCTTGATCCCGCTCACTGTCGTTCGGACCAGCACCTGGTCATCCGTCAATGGCGGATCCGTGTACTCGCGAAAGGCAACTTTACGTGGACGTTCGACGATCAGTTCAAGGGGCATCGCAGCTTCCTATCTATCCACTGGATGTTCTGGCAGCAGCTCAAGAGAGCTTCCTCAAGATGTGGAAGGCAGCCGATCGACCGCCGGTACCCGTCTTCCTTGCAGATCGATGAGGCCTCGCATGAATCCGCCGCGCCGACGAGATTCGTGAGCGCGCTCTCACCCTTCACGGCACTTGCGTCGGGCGGATACCCAACCCACTCTGGCCCGCCCGGCCAGGATTTCTGACTCAGGCTCCGGGCGGCGGCCCGGAGGACTCGCGGATGATCAGCTCTCCCGGCAGGCCGATGCTGACTGACTGCGACCGGCCAAGGAGGCGCTCGACGAGAGTCTCGGCAATTACCTTGCCCACCTCACGCGGCGACTGGCGCACCGTGGTCAGCGGCGGACTGGCTTGCGCAGCTTCATCGATGTCGTCAAACCCGACAATCGACAAGTCGTCGGGAACGCGCCAGCCTCGCTCTCGCACCAGGCCCAGGGCGCCGAGGGCGCTCAAGTCGTTGGCACAGAAGACGGCGGTGGGCCTGGACGGCAGATCCAGCAACTGCGCCATTGCATGGCGCCCGCCGTTCTGCGTGTAGTTTCCGGGAACCGCCAGTTCCTCGAGCAACGGAAGGCCGGCGCGCAGCAGCGCGCTGCGGAAACCCATCATGCGACGCACGCCGGATGGCGCACCTTCCTCGCCCATGATGAATCCGATCCGTCGATGGCCGAGGGCCAACAGGTGTTCGACCGCCATGCGCGCCGTTTCCTCATTGTTGGAGTAGACACGGTCCCAGTTGGGGGGCAGAACTTCGGAGACCCCAAGGTCACCGAGGATCACGACCGGAACCGATCGGCCGAATGACTCCGATACATGCTGAGGCGTGGCATGGTACGGATGGAAGATCAATCCACTGATCCATCCGGCCAGCGACTGGATGAAGCGCACCTCGCGCTCGAGCAGCCCATCGCTCGAACACACGATGACCGAGAAGCCGTGCCGGTCGGTCACGTCTTGAACCGAGCGTGCGACGCTCGACCAGTAGGAATTGCTGATGTCCGGCACGATCAAGGCCAGCAGGGGGACGGCCCGACGGGTGAGCGCACGGGCGACCTTGTTCGGAACATAGTCCAGCTCGCGGATGGCCTCGAGCACTCGCTGCGTGAGTTCGGGGCTGACGTAGTGGGATCCGTTGATGACGTGGGAGACAGTCGCCACCGAGACGCCAGCCCGTGCGGCGACCTCTCGAATGGTGACACGCTTCGGCTGCGACAGCCTGGAAGGGGACATTGGTGTGGTGTTAACCGCTTATATAACCGGCTAACACCAGTATAGACCCGAATTCTCAGGGCGTCAACAGGTGAGCAGGGCCTGGAGGGGGATTGCGGCCCGCCAGCATCAATCTACACCTGGAAGACCCGACTGTCCAGGCCGTGGGCTACCTATCCATTGCCCAGCGGCGCAACCGGAGGTGTGCAGGCCTGAGATCCCAGACCTGGCGCGGGGCCTGCGGGCGCCGGACGGCCCTGCCGGAAGCCTGGGCCTGGCCGCGCGTTGCCTCGGTCTGCAGCGGCGGAGAGCAGCCGGTTCAGTTCCCTGTAGCTGGGCTAGCCGCCTACCTCGGATGACTCACTCCCCTTGTTCAAACCGGTATGATCAAGGATCAATGAACTGGAGGCTGAAGGGCGATAGGCCCGGCTTCGGTCACATGGCGGCGCGCTTCAGCTGACGCTACAATGCAGCAATCCTCGCCCCGGAGTGCACAGCGTGGATCTTCTCAAGCCAACCGCAGGGCTGCCCAGTTTTCCCCACCGCAGGGAAAATCCCCTAACAGGATCGTTGGTCCTCATCTCCCCGCAACGGATCGATCGGCCGTGGCAGGGCGAGGTGTCGGAGCCACGTACGACTCCCCCACCCGCGCACGATCCTTCCTGCTACCTTTGCCCGGGCAACCTGCGCTCCAATGGCGAGCGCAATCCTGACTATGCCGGCACCTTCGAGTTCCGCAATGACTTCCCCGCCCTGCTTCCCGAGGGGTTATCCTCGCCACCGGTGGGGAAGGAGCCAGGTGTCGAAGAGGAACACGGCGACTGCCGTGTGCTGTGCTTCTCGCCGCGCCACGATCTGACGTTGCCCGAGCTTCCGTTGCCAGCGCTCGGCCAGGTCATCGATTCCTGGATCGCACTGACCGAGGAGCTCGGCCGGACCTACCCCTGGGTGCAGGTCTTCGAGAACAAGGGGGAAGCGATGGGCTGCTCCAATCCGCACCCCCACGGACAGGTCTGGGCCACCGCCCACGTCCCCACCGAGCCAGCCCGGGAGGACGAACGCCAGCTGGCGCACGCCCGGGCGGAGGGCGACTGCCTACTGACCTCGTACCTCGAGCAGGAGATCCGCGCCGGCGAGCGCCTCATCGTCGAGAATACCCACTGGGTAGCCCTGGTCCCGTTCTGGGCGATCTGGCCGTTTGAAGCGCTGCTGCTGCCGCGCCGGCACATCCTTCGCC
This sequence comes from Anaerolineales bacterium, assembly GCA_041302385.1. Lineage (GTDB taxonomy): Bacteria > Chloroflexota > Anaerolineae > Anaerolineales > E44-bin32 > PFL42. Next base: position 5,617 of record JBFYRF010000181.1, read on the forward strand.
TGCCGGACCTGGCAGCGGACGAGCGAAACGCACTGGCCTCCATCTTGAAGCGGTTGCTCACACGCTACGACAACCTGTTCGGCACTCCCTTCCCCTACTCGATGGGCTGGCACGGCGCGCCGCTTGACCGGAGCGAGGCGGATCACTGGCAACTCCACGCCCACTTCTACCCGCCCCTGCTGCGGTCGGCTTCGGTGCGCAAGTTCATGGTCGGCTATGAGATGCTCGCCGAACCGCAACGCGATCTGGCGCCCGAGCAGGCCGCCGAGCGCCTGCGCGCCCAAAGCGAGCGTCACTACCGGACACCTGACAGCTGAGCCGCGGCGTGCCTCAGGCCCCGACAGATCGGGACGACTGCCGCGCATCTCCCCGCTTCACGGCTCATCTCGGAGGCGCGCCCTCCTGCAAACAGCCGGCGGGTCTTCCAGGAGACGTGAGCCGCAAGCCAATGGACCTGGGGGGATGGCTAGGCCCTCAGGCGCGGCAAGGATCATCCATGCGGCGCCAGGCAGGCCCGCCGACTACTCCAGCCACTCGGCGATGTTCTCGGAGCCCATGCGGCGCACTTGCCGTTTGTCGAAGCCGGCCTGCAGGCAGGCTGCGACGAAGGCGCGCAATCCCTCAACGGGGGTGGGGTTCCCGGCCTGGCCCATGTCCGTGGCCAGCACGGTGCTTTCGTGCCCCACTTCGCGGATGCCGGCGATCACCTCCTCCGGCGACAACACATGCCTCAAGGCCGGCGTCGTGAAGACCCACACCCGCTCGAAACGGCAACCCTGGCCGGCAAGATCTCTCTGGACCTGGAAGGGCATGCCCGTGACGGGCGCCTCGGGGTGCGTGATCAAGATCTTGCGGACCCCCGCCTCGCGCGCCATCGGGACGAGCGAGAGTATCTCCGCCACGCTCAGGTGACCCGTTCCCAGGATCAGATCATGTCTGGCGATCAACGCCAAGATATCCCGAAGGGCCTCCCGGTTCTCCGCGCGGTCAAGCGCTAGTCCCGTGCGCGGCTGCTGGTGGACCCGGCAGTGGTTGGCAGCGTCGATCGTCGGCATCCAGATCTCGCGCGCCCCGTATGCGGCCGCCGCCTCCACGGCAGGCGGATTCAACCCGCCCACCGCGTGGTTGAGGACAAGCCCACCCCAGATCCGCACACCGTGTACGACCTGCGAGACAAGACAGGCGCGATCTGCCGTCAGGGTCGTGTGGTTCTTGATCAGGATTCCACCAAGCCCGGCTGCCGCAGCCTGACGGGCGAGCTCGAAGTCATCCATAAGGCGCGGGACGATGTCCGGTGCTGAGTGGACGTGAGGATCGATGAAGCCTGTGAGATCCATCAGCCTGCCTCTTCTTTCCACTTCGATGGCGAGGGCATGCCGCTCACGCTGCGCGCCGGAGTCTACAGACCGGTCTGGAAGTCACCTGCGCCAGGGGAGTTCGTGCAGCATTCTCTCCGCCCGCTAATCCTCTCCTGGCAGGAATTCGCAACCCAGCTCCGTCAGCCGCTGGTCCACCCATTCCGGGATGAGCCTTCCGGCTGCCTGATTGGCCTGCATGCTGGCCTCCTTTCCCCGGACGGCCACCAGTGCAGCGGCAATGGCCTGTGCATCGGCCAGCGGCACGACGACGACGCCATCTTCACCCCCGACGATGATGTCGCCGGGCTCGACCACCACACCGCCGCACGAGACGCGGCCGCCGATTTCGCCCGGGCCATCCTTGCCGGGAGCCGCCGGGTTGGCGCCCAGAACGAAGGTAGGCAGACCCGTAGCGCGTATGCCCGAGAGATCCCGACACACTCCATCACAGACAATCCCGGCAAGGCCCTTGGCTCTGGCCGCCTTGACCACGAACTCGCCGAAGGTGCTGGTCACCGTATGTCCGTAGGTGGCGATCACCAGCACATCTCCTGGCTGTGCCACATCGACCGCTTTCCAGACCATCAGATTGTCGCCGGGCCGAGTGCGCACAGTGAGCGCTGGGCCGCACATGGAACTCTCCGGCGCGAGCGGTTTGATCCGCCAATCCAGCGCACCCAGTCGGTCCATGGCATCGCACACCTGGCCAGTCGGTACGTTGCGGAAGGCGGCCAGCAGCGCTTCGGCCGGTCGCGGCGCAGATGGGTGAATGCGGAAACCGGTAAGGGGAGTCCCAGCCATGTCTTCTCCTTGAGCCAGCTTACAGTGTCACAGGATTCAGCGGTGGATCGCCGCCGGCAACGCGGCCGATGTTGGCGAAACACGCATCCATCTTCGCGATCAGCGCATCTTTCGTGCCCGCCGAAATGTGAGGCGTTAGGACGACATTCGGCAGCTGGAGGAGGGGATGGTCAGCCGGAAGCGGCTCGTGCTCGAAGACATCCAGGCCCGCCCCGGCGAGCTGGCCGGATCTCAGCGCCGTCACCAGCGCTGCCTCGTCGACCAGCGGGCCTCGGGCGGTGTTGATCAGCACAGCCGTGGGCAGCATCGCGCTCAAGGTATGGGCATTGATTATGTGCCGGGTTTCCGGCGTGAGCGGCACATGCAGGGAGACGACGTCAGCCTCAGCCAGCAGGTCCTCGATGCTCAGGAGTTGGCCGCCCATGGCGCGAACAGCCAGCTGGCGGGATGGCTCCTTCTCGCAGGCGAGCACGCTGGCTTCAAAGACCTGGGCGCGGCGCGCGACCGCCTCGCCGATGCGCCCAAAGCCCACGAGGCCCATCTTCTTCCCGGCCAGTTCGTAGGAGCCCGGTCTCAGCTCCCATTGCAGCCACTCGCCGCGTCGCAGGGAGGCATCGGCCAGCAGCAGGCTCTTGAACACCGCCAGCACAAGCAGCAGGACGTGCTCGGCGACGCCGATCGTCGTGCCCGCCGGGCACACGGCGACCGGCACTCCCATCTTGGCAGCCGCTGCCACATCCGTCTTCTCGTACCCCACGCCTTGATGCTGAATCAGTAGAAGCCGCTTCCCGGCGGCGATTGCATGCGAGGGCAGCGGCGTAGTCGCAACCACAACGAACTCGGCCTCTGCGATGGCCGCCTCCACCGCTTCCTCCCGGTCTCGCACATGCAGCGCGAACCCAGACGGCATGCGCGAGCGGATGATTGCCTCGACCTCAGCTGGCACGGGCTCCAGGTACACGATCCTGGGATTCGGCACGGCAGTTAGCCTGACTACTCGGGCGATCCGAGAGGGGGGATTCGGGGATGCGCGCTCCTGCGAGGGAACCTTCCTGCCAACTTGAAGCTCCAATCCATCCGCCTGACCCGGAAGGCATCGGGCGGTCACCAGCGGCTCACTCCGCTCGGCGGCCGAGTTCGAGATCGGCAGGGCTAGGGCACGGTCTTCAGCGCAACTGCCGTGGGTTGGTCTCCAGGAGAAGGAGACCCTGCGGAGTGTACTCAGGCGCCAGCGCATTCGCAAGACCGAGATGGCGCCTGGGGGGGGGCCGGACGTCGGCGAATGGGACGACGCGGACCAGTACAGCCCCCGGACGCAAGCT
>JBFYRF010000196.1:0-5823 GCA_041302385.1 Anaerolineales bacterium
TGCACAGCGTGATTCTGGAGGAGGCCGATCCACGCGGACCGTGGGGCGCGCGCGGCATGGGGGAGATGCCCTACCTCCCGCTCACTCCGGCGATCGTCGCCGCCGTGCACGATGCCACCGGGGTGTGGTTTGACTCCTTCCCGCTGACCCCGGAACGCGTGCTGCGCGGGCTGCAGGCTGCCGGCACAACCTGATGGAGGCCTCGCCGTTCGTCCTGTTGCGTGGCGGCGGCGACCTGGCCAGCGGGGTGGCAGCGCGCCTGTTCCGCAGTGGTTTCCGCCTGCTGATCACCGAGCTTCCGCAGCCGCGCGTCATCCGCCGTCTGGCTTCCTTTGCCGAGGCGGTGTATGCCGGCCGGACGCAGGTCGAAGGCATCGAAGCAGTCCGCATCGGCCAAGCGGCCGAGGCAGCGCGCCTGGCCAATCAAGGCCAGATCCCAGTGCTGATCGATCCGTCAGGGGAAGCTCGCCACCAGCTTCCCCTGCTGGCGCTCGTCGATGCCCGCATGCGCAAACAGCCTCCCGAACTTGGGTTCGAGTCCGCGCCGATGGTCGTCGGCCTCGGCCCCGGCTTCACCGCCGGGATCGATTGCCACGCCGTTGTGGAGACACAGCGCGGCCACTACCTGGGGAGGGTGATCTGGACCGGCTCGGCCGCCCCGGACAGCGGGCGCCCGGGCGAGATTGCCGGCGAGGCGGAAGGCCGCGTGCTGCGCGCGCCAGCAGCGGGAGAGATGTACGGCCGGGTGGCGCTCGGCTCGGTCGTTGCTCCCGGCCAGTCTGTGGCGGAAGTGGGCGGCCGGACCGTCAGTGCGCCCTTCGCCGGCGTGGTGCGCGGCCTGCTGCACGATGGGCTGACTGTCGCCACCGGCGAGAAGATCGGCGACATCGACCCGCGCGGGGTGACCGCCTACTGCAGCGAGGTCTCCGACAAGGCGTTGGCCGTGGGCGGGGGCGTGTTGGAAGCGCTGTTGACACGGGCCGAGATCCGGCAGGCGCTGCGAGGTTGACGTGAGGCTGAGCGATGCGCTGCGCATCTCCTCCCGCTTGTCGTGCGCCTTCGTCGGCGCCGGCGGGAAGTCGGCGTTGATGGGCAGAGTCGCCGCCGAGCTGGCGGGCGAGCTGCCGGTCGTGCTCAGCACGACAACGCGCATCGCCCTGCATCAACGCCAACTTGCCACCCACCACTTGATCCTGCAAGACAAGGTCGAACTTCCGGCGCTGCGACCGTTTCTTGAATCCCCGGGAACCATCCTGCTCACCGGACGCGTAGCGCCCGGTGAGCCGAAGTGGCTCGGGCTGGACCCGTCCATCCTCGAACTTGTGCGCAGGCTTGTGAGCCAGGCGGGCGGCGTGTTGCTGGTCGAGGCCGACGGTGCCCGGGGGAGGTCGGTCAAGGCTCCCGCCGAGCACGAGCCGGTGATCCCGGCCTTCACGGACCTGGTGGTGCTCGTGGCCGGGATCGATGCCGTCGGTCAGCCGATCCGGTCAGCTATTGTGCATCGCCCCGAGCGGGTCGCGGCGCTGCTCGGCGTCCCGGAAACAGAGCGGCTGACGCCGGCCGCCCTCGGCAGGGTGATCAGCTCAGGCGAGGGAGGACTGCAGTCCGTTCCGCGGGCGGCCGAGGTGCGGGCGGCGCTGAACAAGGTGGAGACCGATTCCGGCGAGGCCGATGCCCGCCAGGTTGCCGCCCAGGTGCTCAAGGAGAGCCGGGTGCGGGCTGTGGTGCTGGCATCCGCGCTTGGGGCGCAGCCGGTGCGGGCCGTCATTGGCCGCGTGCCGGGGATCGTCCTGGCGGCCGGCGGCTCAAGCCGGATGGGGCAGTCGAAGCAGCTGCTCGTCTGGAAGGGCCGGCCGCTCGTCTGGCACGCGGTGAACACGGCCCGGCGGGCTGGACTCAACCCGGTGGTCGTCGTTCTGGGGCCCGAGGCCGCCAAGGTGCGGCAGGCCTTGAGCGATCAGCCGGTGGTGTTCATCGAGAACCCGAACTGGGCAATGGGTCAGAGCACTTCGGTTCAGGCCGGGCTGCGAGCGGTCGAGCGGGTGGCGGAGGCAGTGGTCTTCCTGCTGTGCGATACGCCATTCGTCACGCCAGAGTTGATCCAGACCCTGATCGGCGAGCATCAACAGACGCTCACGCCGATCGTTGCCCCCCGGATCGAAGACCGCTGGGCGAATCCGGTTCTCTTCGACCGGCTGACGTTCGAGGCGTTCGCCGGGCTGAGCGGCGACCGAGGCGGCCGGGCCTTGTTCGAGCGCTTCCGCATGGCAGGCATCGCCGCCGACCCACGCATCGGGGTGGACATCGACACCGCCGCCGATTTGCGCCGGCTGGAAGGGGGCGGGTGAAGCGAGCGGGTGTGCCTCGGCGCGCTCGCGCCGCCTCTGACCGCATGCTATAATCCGCCCCGCTCACCGGGGCGCTATGGTTCCCGTCTGGCGCACCCCTCGCCGGGGCCGGCGCTGAACGGCCGCGCGGGTTCATGCTTCACCACCCGCCGCCCGGAGTCCGCGGACTTGGGCGGCGTTGTCGTTGTCCTCCAGGAGGCAGCATGCTCAAGACAAACACTTGTGGCGACCTGCGCCTCGAACACGTCGGGCAGACGGTGCGCCTGGCAGGGTGGGTGCACCGCCGCCGCGACCACGGCGGCCTGACCTTCCTCGACCTGCGCGACCGCTGGGGCCTGATCCAGGTGGTCACCAATCCCGAGGTCTCGCCGCAGGCGCATGAGGCGGCGATCGCTGTGCGCCAGGAATGGGTGCTGCAGGTCGAAGGGGTTGTGCGCCAGCGGCCGGCAGGTATGGAGAACCCGAGCCTGCCAACGGGCGCGGTCGAAGTCGACGTCCGCAGCCTGCGGGTGTTGAACCCGGCCAAGACCCCGCCGTTCGCCATCAACGAGGAGACCACGGTTGACGAGACGGTGCGCCTCAAGTACCGCTACCTCGATCTGCGGCGCGACCACATGCGCCGCAACCTCGAACTGCGCCATCAGGTGGTCAAGCACATCCGGGACTTTCTCTCGGCTCGGGACTTCCTGGAAGTCGAGACCCCGATGCTGTTCAAGACCACGCCGGAGGGCGCGCGCGACTACCTGGTGCCTTCGCGGCTGTACCCCGGCGAGTTCTACGCTCTGCCGCAATCGCCGCAGCAGCTGAAGCAGCTCTTGATGGTGGCAGGCGTGGAGCGCTACTACCAGATTGCACGCTGCTTCCGCGACGAAGACCAGCGCGGCGACCGGCAGCCGGAGTTCACCCAGCTCGACCTGGAGATGTCATTTGTCGAGCGCCAGGACGTGCTGGCGTTGATCGAGGAGCTGTTCACCGGCATGGTCGAGGCGCTGGTGCCGGAGAAGCACCTGCTGGCCAAGCCCTGGCCGCGCCTGACCTACGCCGAGGCATTGCGCCGGTTCGGCAAGGACAACCCCGACCTGCGTTTCGGGATGGAGCTGTGCGACGTCAGCGACCTGGGGGCAGGATCCGGTTTCCAGGTCTTTGAGCGTGCCGTGCAGCAAGGCGGGACGGTGCAGGGCATCAATGCCAAAGGTTGTGGCAGCTACAGCCGCAAGGAGATCGACGAACTGACCCAGTTCGTGGCGCAGTATGGAGCTAAGGGACTGGCTTATCTGGCGGTGGCAGCGGAGGGCGAGCACCGTTCCTCGTTCTCCAAGTTCCTCGCCGCGCCGGTGCAGCAGGCGCTGCTCGAGCGCATGCAGGCGGCCCCGGGCGACCTGCTGCTGTTCGTGGCGGACAAGCCCGCTGTGGCGTACGAGGCCCTCGGCCGGCTGCGCGTGCACTTAGGCGATCGCCTCGGCCTGCGGGATGACAGCCTGCTCGCCTTCTGCTGGATTCTCGATTTCCCCTTCTTCACCTGGAACGAGGACGAGAAGCGCTGGGACCCCAGCCACCATCCCTTCACCGCCCCAATGCCGGAGGACATCCCGCTGCTCGACACGGATCCCTCGCGGGCCCGCGGCCAGCAATACGATCTGGTCTTGAACGACTACGAGGTTGGCGGCGGATCGATCCGCATCCACGAGCGTGGGCTGCAGGAGAAGGTGTTCTCGCTGATCGGGCTGTCCCCCGAGGTGATCCAGTATCGCTTCGGACACATGCTGGAGGCGTTCGAGTATGGCACGCCGCCGCATGGCGGCATCGCGCCGGGCATCGATCGCCTGTGCATGATCCTGGCCGGCGAGCCGAACATCCGAGAGGTGATCGCCTTTCCCAAGAACCAGGCGGCGCGCGACGTGATGGGCGGGGCGCCCTCCGCCGTCGAGGCAGATCAGCTCAAGGACCTGCATCTTCGGCTGATCGAGTAGAAGCTCGCAGAGAACCTTCTTGGGCTCTCTGGCCGGGCTCCCAGCCTCGGGAGACCCCGCCGCAGGAGACTCCAACCCCGCGCTCAGGAGGCATCCCCGCGGGCGGGCATGCCCGACAATGCCCATCCCTGGGTGGCAGGTCGCCCAGGGGGATTCCCGATGTGTCGGATCGCGGTTTGTCCGGTGGATGTTGTCCCCCCCGAGTGCTCCCCCGGCGCACGCGTGGAAGCTCGGCGTGCCCCCCAGGCGCCCAGGGTTGCAGGGCAGGAACCCGCCCTTGACAGGCTGGTTTGTCAACCTCTGGCACTCGTGGTATACAGGGGGTGTCCCTGCTGTGCGCGTGATGCCGCACACCGTATTGAGCCAACACTTACCAAATGGGGCTCGCACTTCAATGGGGCGACGCGATAGGCCTGAGCCAAGGCGAAACCCCGGAGCCGGGCCCCGCCTGCGAACGCAGGTTCAAATACTGGCTGCACACGGCATAGTGGGGCGCTCTTGTTGCCGGCGATGGATTTCCTCCTTCGCCGGCATCTTGATTCCTCAACCCGCGTGTAGTCAGGCTCTCTTGGAGAGCCCTGCAATCCCCGTGCCGAGCCCATAATCCCCCGGCCGTGTGGGCGGAGCCGTTCGCGGACTCGCTTAGCGGACTGCTCCGCGATTCTGACGAACCAGGCGCGCTGCACTCTTGTCGCACGCCTGACCGGCTCTCGATCCTCACATGCCAGTCACCCCGCCGGGTTCCCCGCTCTTCCTGCCTAAGGGAGGCAAGGTCGGATGACCTCACCGACATCGAAGCTTATCGTGCGCGTTGACGCAGGAGTCGGCATCTTCTGGTTCATCGGCTGGTTGTTCACCAGCGCCTTCGCCAGGCTTATCGGGTGGCAGGCGCTGCTGGGCATCTTGTCCGGGCCGTACTTCCTTGGCTCGGCTGCCAGATAGGCTTGGCCGAGTGACCGGCCGGCATGATGGGCGCAGACTCAGGTCGCTGAATTGCCTGCAGAAACCGACTCAACCGGCGGGTGAAGAAGCGCGCACAAGCCTTAGGGCGCGCCGACTGCGCTAAGCGTCAGCTGGTTGGAAGCCGAGCCTGGGGTTTGGTCCTGGCCGAGGAAACCCGTCGCGGCTGGCGAGGCGAGCAGCGGGGCAGGTCCGCCAGCGGCAAGGCGCCGCTGCAGCGTGTGCGCGAGTTGCCTGCTTGCCCAAGGGGCTCTCGCAGCGAGTCTCTTCGCCCCCGGGCGGTGCAGTTCCTTGCCACGCCCCCTGAGTCCTGCTAAACTCACGCAATATCCCACTGACGAGGTCCAGAATGACCACGGATCGTGATAAGGCGCTTGAGGCAGCGTTCGCCCAAATCCGCAAGCAGTATGGCGATGGGGCAGTAATGCGGCTGGGGGATGCGCGGCAGCTGGCGGTGGAGGCGATTCCGACGGGGTCGCTGGCGCTGGACCTGGCGCTGGGGGTAGGGGGGATTCCGCGGGGCCGGGTGACGGAGATCTACGGGC
>JBFYRF010000226.1:0-4804 GCA_041302385.1 Anaerolineales bacterium
GACAAGATCCTCAACCTGAATATGCTGCCCGCGTTGCTGGCCAAGGCCCCGGCGCTGTATGAGGAGTTTGCCTCCGGCATCCGCACCAACCTCTCGTTCGATCAGATGCTGTCCCTGGGCTCGCTTGCCTTGCAGCTCCCCAAGGACAGCATCCGGCGAGGCGTGATCTCGCCGCCGGACATGGTCACCATGGAGATCTTGCCCACCGGCGCCGAAGTCCTGCGCCCGATCCCCAGCGAGATACGCCGCCTGCGCGATGAGTTGTTCGCCGAAGCCAGCGCTGTCGGTCCGTCTGTGCCGGTGGACCAGCCGGTGGAAGCGGCCAAGGTCGAGAACCCGCGCGTGCGTGTCCTGAACGGCTCCGGCGTGGAGGGCCTGGCGACCACGACTGCCGACTACCTCACGTCGCAGGGGATCACGGTGATCGACGTCGGCAATGCCGACCGGCTGGATTACGAGAAGTCGCGCATCTTCGTCCATAACGCGACCTTTCCCTACACCTTGCGTTTCCTGGCCGAAATGCTGAACCTGTCACAAGGCCAAATCCTCAGCCCGGTGGCGCCGTCGGGGGATGTCGACCTGGTGGTGGTACTCGGAGCGGATTGGGCCTACGCTGCCATTCAGGGCGCGCTGCCCTGACCAGGTCGGCCGCATGAAGCACGTGACGTGACGCCGGCAGCCGCCGGCGTCGCTTGATTCCTGGACACAAGCTGCACTGGGTTCGACCGGGGGGGCGCGGAATGCTGCGGCGGCCGAGGGTGCGGGGCTAGATCGGGAAGAGAAGCACTGCGATCAGGCCGACGCCGATGCCGATCGTTGCGCCAGCGGCGATGTCCGAGAGGAAATGGACACCAAGCGCCACCCGCGCCACGCCGACGAGCGGGGCCCAAATCCAAAGGATGGGTGCCAGCCAGGCGGGGCCCCAACCCAGCGTGAGGACGGCCAGCAGAAAGGCGCGGGCAGCATGTCCGCTCGGGAACGAGTGTGGATCGGTCGCCCGGTAGATCTGCCCCCATTCACCTTCCGGTCGGGGGCGCCGGATGATCTGCTTCAGCGCCAGCACCACGACCGCCAGCAGTGCAATTGCGGCGGCCATCGCCAGGGACCAGGCGCGGGCGGTCGACGAACCGAGCAGCCAAACCAGCCCCAGCCCGAGGAGCCAGAACCAGGAGTCGCCCGAGTGGGCCAGCCACGCGGCCAGGCGGCGCAGCACCCGGGCGTCCGCCGGGATCCGCAGCGCCAGCGAGCGGCGGACGTCTGCCGCGAGCACCCGGTCCAGCCTCATTCTGACATCAGCCGGTGCGCGACTGGAGCTCGCTGCGCACGATCTCCAATTGATAGGGCTTGTCGACATCCATTCCGACCTCGGCAAACGGGCAGCGTTGTGCCTTGCCGCGCAAGCCAAGCCGATGGCCGATTCTCCGCTCGGCCCACTCCACGGTTGCCATGTGGAGCAGAAGCATCAGCGCCGTGTCCGGGCCGAGCAGGAGGGCTTGCTTAAGGGCATTCTTGCGCGCCGCCAGCAGCCGGTCCCACAGGGCATTGTCCGAGCTCAGATCCAGGCGCACGCCATGGATGTCCCCGCCGCAGGCCTCAATGTCCTTCATGCGGACATACGAACGCCGCGAGCCCGGGAAGCGCGCCTCCATCACGCTGCGCTCGATGATGCAGTAGTCCAGGTCCACTCCCGCCCGCTCGATCTGGTCGGCGCGGAAGGTGACCATTTCAGGGGTGATCAAGGGGATGTCGGCCGTCGACATCAAGAGATGCTCGGAGGTCCCACCGAGGGCGCCGGCAGCCTCGATCCCAGCCCGGGAATTGGCGAGCAGGCTGCCCTGCTCCGGCAGGTAGGTGAGCGGCTTGCCGGAGATCAGCCCATGTGTTTCGTCCAGTCCGACGAGGATGAGGCGTTCGATCCTGGGGGATCCTGCCACCGCATCCAGAACCCACTGAACCATCGGGCGGCCCCCTACTTCGATCAGGCTCTTGGGCCGACCCTGCGAGAACGAGGCGAGCGGGTCGACTGCAGTGGGAGTGCCGCCGGCGACGATCAGTGCGTCCATGCTATCTCTCCTTCCAGTGATCAGGAAGTGGCAGGCGCGCTTCCCCCCAAGCTCACTGGGCGGGCGGCTTTTTCGGCTCCCGACCCGTCCGGGCGGGGCGGTCCCAGCCAAAACGGGCCAGGTCGATCCTTCCGTGTGCATCGAAGACAACCCCTTCGAGCCGGAGAAGGTGCCGTTGCAGTGCCGGGCCGAATCCTGGCCGTTGGCTGATCTGTCCGTGGGAGTTGACCACTCGGTGCCATGGCACGTCCTCCGGGCAGCGAGTCAGGGCGTCGCCCACCCAGCGCGCCCGCACACGCGCGTAGCCCAGCGGATCGACCCCTGCCGGAGGTGGGATGCGGGCGGCAATGTTGCCATAGGTCACCACCCGGCCGGAGGGAATCCGGCGCACCAGGCTGAACACCTGCCGGCCGAAGGCGGTCATGCTCTTGGAGCGAGTCATCCCCTTCCCCCGGGGCGTAGACAGACTGCGCGGTCAGGGATTCAGTGGACGAAGCTGCGGCTGCAGCTCGAGCCGGTCCAGCAATTCCTGAAGCTCGCCCTGGTTGAGCGGCCGACGCTTGCCGGAGACGGCGACCAGGGCGGCTTCGAGCAGATTGGTCCCGAAGGTGCGGCCGTCAAGCACGGGGGTGGAGGTCACCAGGTGGCTGCACCCCCAGGATCGGAACAACTCGACATCTTCGACGGTCGTGGTGTTGGTGACGATGATCTTCCCCGGCAGTTGGTCCGGTGCGTAGCGCTTGATGAAATGGGCATCGCCGGCGATCACTTTCGCCCACGCGTAGTGCTCACCCCAACGTGGGGTGCGAACCTCCTGCTTGTCACCGGTCGGGTACAGCCAATGAAACGGCAGGCGGCCGGCAATGGGCAAGACCACCGCCGCCAGGCGCTTGAGCGCCGTCTCCGAGCGGACGGCAATTGGCAGGCCGAGGGCGAACATCAGATCGCCGAACACGCACTCGTATCCGGCATGGTAAAACGACATCGCCATCCCCCAGCGGTCAGCGCCGGAGGTCACCAGGGCACGGCGTGGCGTAACCTGATCCCCCAGCCGGGCATCGAGCAGCGGTGCCAGTTGCCGTTCAAGGGTGTTCTTCAATCCTCCGCCGTCGACCACCGGCGTCTGCTGAATGTAGCGCACCATCGGACGGACGGAGTAGAGCGGATACCACTTCTGGTCGACACGGCATCCCAGGTCCGCGCCGCCGACACCGAAGGCATCGACCTGGCCATCGAGCTCCTGGAACAGGCGGGCGGCGCGCTCCATGTCGCCGTCGGTCCCGATCCGTTCGAGATGGATGCGTTCGCCGAGGAGTTCGATCTCGGCCGCTTTGTCGCGGCGCGACGAGCCGATGCTGATGCTGACTACTCGCTTCACGAGCAGGCTCCTGTGGGGTGCGCCGCCTCTCGCCGGGTGCGGAAGGCGTTCAAGGCGTCTGGGGCACCTGCCGGGATTCGCCAGGCGCCCGGGGCAGGCTTTGGGCCGTGGGAGGTTCCGGGTGCGTCGCCGGCTAGCATATCACACGGGCATCGGCTCGTCCCCGCGGTAGTGTCGCAGATGCGGGAAGCGCACCGCCACCCAGCCGGTCGCGAGCAGGCTGGCAATGCCGCCGCTGACCACCGCAGCCGTGGCGCCGAAGAGTTGGGCGACCACGCCCGCTTCGACCTCTCCCAGCTGTGGTCCGCCATGGAAGAACACCTGCATGATCCCGGTCATGCGTCCGCGCAGGCGGTCGGGTGTCTGCAACTGCCGGAGCGTGTTGCGAATGATGGTGCTGACCGCGTCCGTCAGGCCGGTCAACGCCAGTGCGGCAAAGGTCAGTGCGAAGCTGCGTGACAGGCCAAAGAGGATCGTTGCCAGGCCAAACCCGGCGACGGCGAGCAGCAAGATCCGTCCCTGGTTGGAAAGCTGGCGGCGGAAGGCCAGAAAGAGCGAGGCCGCCCCGGCGCCGACCGAGGGCGCGGCCACCAGCCATCCGTAGCCGACGGCGCCGACGCGCAAGATGTCCTTGGCGAAGATCGGCAGCAGGTAGGTTGCCGAGGCGAAGAAGGTGGCGAAGAAGTCCAACAACATGCTGGAGAAGATCAGCGGCTGGCCCACAACGTAGCGCAGCCCTTCCCTGGCGGAGGCCGTCAATTCACGCGGCTGCCAGATGCTCCCGGCGGCGGGCCGGGACAGCTGCTGCGCCACGGGCCCGATGGCGACCAGGGCGATGATCACCGCCAGGAAGCTGACGGCATTGATGACATACACTGCGCCCACGCCGACCGTTGCCAGCACTGCGCCGGCCAGCACCGGTCCCAGGATCGAGGCCAGATGGTAGACGGTGGCGTTGATGCCGAAGGCGCTGGGCAGCACTTCGCGAGGCAGCAGATTGGGGATCAAGGCCTGGCGGGCGGGCAGGTCGAAGGTCAACACCGCTGACATCATCGCCGTGATCAGGTAGATGCTCCAGAGCTGCGCCCGCCCGGCAAGCGTCAGCAGGCCGAGCAGCAGTGCCAGCAGCGCCAGAGTGGACTGAGTCACCAGAATCAGCCTGCGCCGGTTGAGCGCATCGGCGGCGACTCCGGCGATCAGGGAGAAGACAATCACCGGCAGGATGTTGGATAGCCCGACGCCAGCCAGCGCAATCGGCTGTCCATTGAGGTCATGGACCTGCCAGAGCACCGCTGCGGTGTGCATGCGGGTTCCGGAAACGGAGATCAGCAGTCCGAGGACGAGCAAGCGGTAGTTGCGATAG
>JBFYRF010000231.1:0-3623 GCA_041302385.1 Anaerolineales bacterium
CCCTTCAGCAGCGTCCCCTGGTACGGCTTGCTGCCGGCCTGCACCTTCCAACCGCTGAGCGTGAAGGGAAGCGGCCCATCGGCCAGCACCCACTCCCCGTTGTACTTGCGGGCCAAATGCAGGTGGGTACCCGTGGCGACGCCTCCTTCGCAGGACGGATGACCCAGCAGGTCACCCTCCTCGAGGAAGTCGCCCACCTGCACCCGTCCGGTGTTGGCGACGTGCAGATACAGCAGCGTCCACCCGGTCTGCTCTCGTCCATCGCCGTCCAGGTCCAGCACCACCACGCCGTTCCCGCTGCGCACGACGAGACCGGGTGCGGCCGCGACGATCCACTCCGACGAGTCGACGCAGCCTGGCTGGAGCGAGGGCGGGGCGAAGTCGATCGCCGCCCAGGCGCTCTCGCGCTCCCAGGCGCCGTGCGGCCCGCCGGTGTAGGCCCAGGTGCGTCCGGGCAGGAAGGGCAGGATGATGGCCGGCTGCGCGACGCCGGGTTCGTAGATCAGGAACTCATTGGCGAAGGGATCGCCGAACAGTGAGGCATACGTGCGGGCGAATCCTTCGCCGCCCACCAGCTGGGTCCACGCGGCCCGATCCCGGTCGAACGAGAAGTAGCGCTGCAGCGCGACCGTGCCCGCGTTCAGCGAGGGCGCCAGACGCAGCGTGCTGCCGTCGGCGAAGGCCAGATCGGTCAGCGTTCCGGCGCGCCATCCGTAGTAGCCGTTGCCCAATTCGTTGGCCGCCCAGGTCAGCTGACGGAACAGGCCGCGGGCATCCGGGCTGGCATGTCCCAGCGGGTACTCCAACGAATCCCCCGCCGGGCGCGCCGCGTCGAGCACCCAGCCCGATTCGTGCTCAAGCAGCGCCAGCAGCAGGCGCGGGTTGACCGCATTGTCGCGCGCCACCTGGGCGACGATCTCCGGGCCGCGCAGGGATCGACTGCCGACGGTCTCCTGGTAGCGACATAGGTACCCGCCGGCAGTGGCGCAGTATCGCTCGATGTCGAACTCAGCCGCGTTCAGCGAGAAGATCAGTTCGCTATCCGGCAGCAGGCGCTCCGCCGGGCCCGTCGAGGCCAGGCGCCGCGGCAGGATCAGCTGAACTCCCGGATCGATCAGGCTTTCGAACCCGACTGGGGAGACACCCTGCACCGTGATGTCCTCGGGCACGACCCCAAAACGCGCCGCAACCGCGCGCAGGGTATCGCCCGACTGGGCAAGGTACAGGATCATTTCGCTCTCGGGAAACACCCCGATCGTAGGAGTTGCCGGAAAGGTGGGCGAGGCGACGGCCTCGGTCGGCTCAGGCGTCGGCGTGGAAGTGGCGGCCGGGGTCGTCGGGGGGATCGTCGCCGGGGGCAGCGTGACCTGGGGGGCTGCGCTCGACTCAAGCGGCAGCCCGCCGGATCCAATTCCTCCACCGGCAGGGACGTCGGCGCGGGCGCATGCCAATCCCGCCAGCAGCAGCGCCAATGCGACCGCCAGCCAGGATCGAGGTCGAGGGGGGAGTGACTGTGAGAACATCCTCAGCGGCCGACCTGGTTCTCATCGTTGCGGCAGGAGCAAGCTTCCAGACGGACATCTCCCCGCTCCAACCTGCCATCGTACGGGCTTCCGGTCCCCGACGAGATCCAGCCATCGAGATTGAAGGGCAGATCGCCGTCCGCCGGAATCCACTCGCCATTATACTTACGCGCCAGGTGCACGTGCGTTCCATTGGACACACCGCCTTCACAGGACGGGTGTCCAATCCGATCTCCGGCTCTCAGCAGGCTGCCCACCGATACTCGATCGCGCGACTCGATGTGCATGTAGAGCAACACCCACCCCGTCTGCTCGTAGCCATCGCCGTCCAGATCGAGCAGCACCTCCCCCTCGCGCGAGCGCAGCACCAGCCCATTCGCGGATGCCGTCACCCACTCGTCAGAGAGCACGCACCCGAGCGCGTCGCCCGGCGGAGCGAAATCCAGCGCTGCCCATCCCGAGCTGCTACCCCATGCGCTGTGCGGACCACCCGTGAAGGACCAGACCTTGTCTGATTCGAAAGGCAGCTGCAGCGCAGGCTGCTGCAGGGCTGGCGGAACCAGCGGGTCGAGCTCCACCGCAAATGGATCGCCAAACAACGCTGCGTACGTCTGATCGAAACCACCTGGCTGAACGGCCTGCTCCCACTCCGGATAGGAGAGCAAGGCAGCGAAGAAACTCTGAACGGCCGCGGTTGCAGCGTTGATCCCCGGTCCGGCGGGGACCGAGCTCCCGTCCGGCAACGGGAAGGGACCCGCCCAGCCGGCGCGCCAGCGGTAGTAGCCGTTGTTCAGCAGGTTGGCCGCCCAGGAAAGCTGCGAATGAAGTCCGGTGTTGGCGGCGTTCACATAACCGAGCGGATACGCTTGCTCAGACTCGGAAGGCCCTCGGCGGGTCACCCATCCGGACTGGTGTTCCAGCAGCGCCAGCAGCATGCGCGGGGCCACCGAGTACTGCTCGGCGACGCGCTGGACGATCTCCGAGCCGCTGAGCACCTGGCCGTCGACTTCCTCCCAGTAGAGAGAGAGGTAACCAGCATGCGGCGCAAGATCGGACTCGACGTTGGAGAACACCGCCGGCGGACCGTACACCAATCCCGAATCGGGCAGGATCTTGAACGTTGACCCTTCCGGAAGGAGGCGAGGCGGGGGAATCGTGAGCGAAGACCAAACCGGGAGCCAGTCCGGAGAGAGCAGCCCATTGGACTGGGCGATCAGCGCCGGGCTGACGCCGAACAGCGAGGCGATCAAGCTGAGGTTGTCACCCGGTTTGACGACGTACTGCTCGGTTTCGGTACGGATGGGAGGTGGCGTGCGGATTGCATCCGGCGTCGGGGTGGGATACGGTTCGCCGGGGATACGCGTGGGGGCAATGCCGGCAAGTGGCGGCAAGGTGGAAGTCGGCGCAGCCTGGTCCGATGGCGTGCTCGTGCCGGCCGAGTTGAGGTCCGCCGTCCACGGGGCAATCACGCGGTCGGCCGGCGCAGCTGGCTGCGCCGTGCAGGCGGCGATGCCTGCACCCAGCAGGATCCACGCACCGAGATGGATCGGCTTCATTGCAGCCGGGTGGCGGGCGTCAGCGGCTTCTCGAGCACATACGAGGGCTCATGCACGTGGCACACCCGCCCCTGGTGGTCGACATACGACCACTCGCCAGGCTCGCGCCCAGTCACGGTGTAGCCTAAGCGCTGGTACAGGGCGAGCGCAGGCTGGTTGCCCAGCGCGACCGCGATCAACGCCTTGCTGCAGCCGCGCTGGCGCAGGATGGATTCGGCCTCCACCACCAGGCGCGTGCCGATTCCCCGGTTGCGATAGGGCGGCCGGACGCGGAAGGCATGCAGGTATCCGTAGCGTGTGCGTCTCTCGCCCGTGATATCCGTGCCCCGAAATTGAACGAACAGCTGCCCGACGACCAACCCCTCGACCTCCGCCACCAGCAGCGCCCGCTGGCCGCGCCGCGCCTCTTCCATCGCCCGGCGGTAGACCTGGCGAAAATGCCGGTACTCACCGTCCCACTCCAGGGCCGGCAGGTCGGCCTCGCATCCTATCCGGATCGTCACTGTGGCAGGACTGGCGGATTCAGCCTGCATGGCCGGCTTCC
>JBFYRF010000234.1:0-6602 GCA_041302385.1 Anaerolineales bacterium
CGTCTCGCCCGCCGGAGCGGGCGATGCGGCAGCCCTGCTCGTCGTCCATGCCCAGTGGAACCCACAGCATGCTATCGCGCGGAAGTGCGGCGATCTGCGGCCAACTCAGCTCGGCATACAGCGCTACGCTCACATCCCCTCAAGTCAAATCGATGCGCCCATTCCGCCTGACGGGCCGGCGGAGCCTCTTCGCGCATGGGTCAGGCGGAGATTCTTGTCCCCGAGCCCAGCCGCAACCCATCGGTTCGATCCTCGACTCGCGCTCGACGCTGGCTCACATCAAGTACCAGTCCAGGAACCGCTGGACGGTGGCATGGAAGTGCAGCTGGCTGGAGTCCTGCAAGAAGCCGTGGCCCTCGCCGCCGTAGACGAAGTACTCATAGGTCTTGCCATGGCGTTTCAACGCTTCTGTCAGCTGTTCGCTCTGGAGTGGGTGGACGCGCTTATCCTCCTCGCCGTGGAAGATCAATAGCGGATAGCGGATCTTCTCGACGTCGTACACGGGCGAGCCGGCGAGGTAGCCCGCCCGGTTCTGCGAGGGATCGGCCATCTGCCGCTCGAGGTCCTCCCGTCCAACGCGATCCCCTTGGGCCCACGAGGTCAGGATGTCGCAATCGCCAAACACGCACACGCCGCACTTGAACCGAGCCTTGGGATCAGGATCGCGCGCCAGAGCCAGGAGTGCCAGGTACGACCCATAGGAGAATCCCAGGATGCCCAGCCGGTCGCCGTCGACCCAGTCCAACCCCCGCAGATGGTCGGCTGCCGCCAGCATGTCCTCCGTGTCGACAATCCCCCACTCGTCGTGCAGGGCGTGCTGGTGATCAAGACCATAGCCAGTGCTGCCGCGATAGTTGGGAGCGAGCACGGCGTAGCCTTTGGCAACCAACCACTGGGCCATCAGATCCCAGTCGAGCACGTACTCGGATGTCGGACCCCCATGAGGGTAGACGATCGCCGGGCACGGGCGCTCGGCTGATGCGGCAGATGGGCGGTAGAGGAATGCCGGGATGGTTGCGCCGCGCGTGCTCGGGTAGCGAATGAACTGGGGTGCACGCAGGGATGCCTTGCGCAGCGCCGGCGGCATCGACCAGGTCAGGCGCTCTGCCTCGCCACCATCGGGGTGCACCTTCCACAGGTCGGGAGCGTCGAGGGAACTCTCGAAGCCGACGAAGATCGCCTTCCCATCCGGGGACCATTGGGGGAGTGAGTGCCACCCAGAATCGCCGCGCAATCGCCGATCCTCGCGCGTGGCGACCGTCACCAAATGCAGGTCGCCCGCGCCATTGTGACCGGCCACGTGCACCAATTGGGTGCCGTCAGGGCTCCAGTCATGGGCCTGGACATCCGCCATGCCTGCGGTCAACTGCAGGCTCTCGCCGGATTCGGGGTCGAGCAAGTACAGCTCGCGAAATCCGCTGCGATTCGAGATGAAAGCCAGTCGGCTGCCGTCCGGCGCCCAGCGCGGCCGAACGTCCCACGCTCCGGGCTGGCCGGTCAGATGGCGCACTTCGCCTCCAGCGGCGGGCATCAGGCAGATCTCGGACCGGTTCAGATCCGACGGTGGATGATAGACGAAGGCGACCCGCCGACCATCCGGAGAAGGCCTGGGGTCACTGACATCCCCCTCAAACCGGGTAAGGGCCACCGGCCAGTCGCCCTCGGGTGTGGTTGCGGCCAGGTTGCCGTAGGTCCCTCGCTTGCTGACGTAGTACACCCGCCGGCTGTCGGGGCTGAAGATGGGCTCGGTGCTCTCATGGCCGTGGTCGGTCAGTTTGCGGGCGCGTCCGCCCTCAGCCGGCACGATCCAGATCTCATCGCGGCAGACGTAGGTCAGGTACTTGCCGTCGGGGCTCCAGCGCGGGGCGATGTCGATCCAGGGGGCGATTGCCGGGCGGTCGAAAGTCAAGCGTTCCGGCCAGGCACCCGCGCGCGCCGGCATCACCCACAGGTCACTGTTGCCCTCACGGTCCCAGACAAACGCCAGCCGCGAACCATCCGGGGAAAGGGCATGGTGGCGGACCTGCTGGACGCCGAGCAGCAGCTCGACCGACCAGGGATCGGGCAGCTTCGTACGGGGCTTGGGGAGTGGTTGGCTGGGCCAGCCGTTTCGCTCTTCTTTCACAAGCACGGGATTCATACGCATACTCCATCGACCAACTTGCCGTGCGGGGGCGTCTCCGCGGCGGCTACGGCCCCTTGTCGGGTCGGCTCGGGTGCCGGGTGCATCCCCGGCAACTTCGTCGGCTAAGAGCGCGCCCGGTGCGGTAGGACGTCGGCGCGCCCGGCAATCGCGTGCCGGATCTGGCACAGGCCGCTGCCGACGAGAGAGCCCGCAAACTCGTTCATCACCCTAGCCACCCACGCCTCCCCGGCGGCAGGAGTAGCCGAGAGAAGGACCTCGGTAATGCTGTTGTTGGCGAGGGTCGATCGAGGACGATCTGTAGACTGCTGGCGGGCAGCAGGAGTGCCGGACACCACTGGCACAGCCCTATTCCCCGGCCAAGCTCCCACTCCGATCCCCGGGAGCCTGCCAGCCAGAGCCTGATAGAGTATACCGCGGGTTCCCCACCCCTGCGATGGGAAGCCCGGAATCCAGCCAGAAGGCCCATATATGGCGGTGTCCGGTGCCTCAACCCCATGAATGCCGCCTTGGTCGACGGATGGCTGGTTGCTGGCCGCGGCAGTCAAGCGGACCTGCCCAGCGTCCGTCTGCCTCACGGTCTTCCCCAGCCCCGGGAGCCTGTTCTTCCCGAATGGGCGTGGCCTGCGCGCGGGTCAGCCCGGCGGACCTACTTCCCCCGCTCGAGGCGGGGGCCCACCGGTCAGGAGCGAGCCTCTTCCAGAACCTCTAGCAGGTAGCTGCCGTCGGCGCTAGGCACACCCGCCGATGGCCAGAGGGCCGGGCCGGGATCAACCCGGAAGGACGTGGACTCCCGGGACATGCGCCCCAGGAAGGTGGCTATAACCGATGGGTTTGACGATGCGAAGTCGCCCCCCACCCGAAACGCCAGCAGCCTTCGGAGCGCGGCATCCCAGTCGCCGACGGCGTGAGTGACCAATCTCATCGCCCGTTGGGCGCGCTGGACCCGGGCAACCTGGGCGCCACGCATCTCGGGCTCCAGACTCTCTTGGCCCGGCGCGGCTTGCGCCGCCAGCGGCGAAAGCATATTGACATGGTAGGTCCATGCCCCGGGCGTCGGCTCCAATTCGGCCGTCAGGCAGGACTGGTCGAGGAACTCAGCCACTTCCGCCTGGATCCCGTCTGCCTGGCGGGTGAGGCTGGACAGCACGTGGCCACCCTGGATCGGAGCGAGGTCGGCGGCAACCTGCGCGGTCGGCATCACGCCGCCGAGGTACAGGCAGATCCAGGTGACGGCGTTGGCCGGCACACCCGGCGCCCCCACGCCAGGCTGCAGGTAGAGGGCATCGACCGCCTGGGCATAGCCGGGACCGCACCAGCCGAAGGCGGGGCCAGGCAACAGGTCGGGGTACACGAAGGCGGTCATCGTCGGCGAGCGCGCATCGGGGTATGACTTGCAGGTGAACAGACGCAGTCGATCGAATCGGCTGCCAGAAGGCCACACACGATCCTCCTCGGTGTGCCAGATGTGAACCCCGCCATCGGGATCACGCAGCATCCCCGTCTGGCACCCGATCGTCTCGCCCTGCAGTAGGAAGGCCAAGTCGAGCGCCGTGACCGCCCCTCCTTCGATTCGAAGATCCCGCATCTCCTGCACGACGAGGTCGCCCAGACAAGCTCCTTCCGCCCACGCCATCAGGCTGGCCAGATAGACCCCCATGGCAGCTCGCACCTGCCCGTTGACCTTGGCCGCTGTCAGCCGACGGCGGCACTCGCCCGCGGTCTGGCGGGCGCTCAGGAGTTCGGATTGGAGGAGATCGTGGGGAGAGATCAGCAGGCGGCTGAGGACAAACGCCTCTACCTGCTCCTTCACCTCGGCGCCTAGCCTGCGGTGGGCAGCAGGCGTGTCCTCGGCGCTGAGGTCAAGGTGGACGATAGGTCCCAGCATCGAGCGCACCGCCTGGAGTTCTTCGACTGAGACTGTCTGAGGCTTCATATCGGCCATGCTTGGGCAGTGCTGCAGCCGGTAGCCGGCGCGCCAGTGTGAGGAAGGAAGGCCGATGCCTGGAGGTCATTTCCCATCGTCGAAGCCCTCAGTGCGAATTGTCTATGCGAAAGAAAGTAAGCATGCGGCAGCCAGACTTCATGCCCTGTCTGAATCTGGCGTGCTTCATCTGAGCCGGAACAGGTATGGGCCAAGGCCCGCACTTGGAGAAAGCGTGGAAACACCCCAATTATACAGTCCCTGCCTGCGGGGCCAACCGGCCGGCAGGCAGGCTATCCTTGCCGCCTGCCCCTCCCTCGAGGGGCTACCGTCAACCCGTGCTGCCGCGTTCCGGTATCCCCCGCAACCCTGACCACTGAGGCTCCGACGGGAGCCGGTCCGCATTGTCAGCCATCCGAGGTGGAAGAGGTCAGGCGGCCGTTGCACTCCGGGGCATGATACAGTCATTGCAGGTGCTGGCCGTACGGTTTCGACCGAAGTGCGGTGGTCCCCCCTGGGGCCAGCGCGCCGGTGCGGCAGCACGCCAAGGAGGGAAGGATGGTTGACTACGGCGAGATCCTGACAAGAACCTGGCAGATCACCTGGCGCTACAAGGGCCTGTGGGTTCTCGGCCTGCTCGCCGGTTGTGGCACCGGTGGCGGCGGGGGCGGCGGGGGCGGAAGCGGCTCAGGGTGGGAATACTCCGCAGACAGCAGCCAGATTGGGCAAGCCATGCTGGGAATTCCTGGCTGGGTATGGATCGCACTGGGCGTGGCTGCCTTGGCCCTGATTCTGCTCTTCCTGGTCCTGGGCGTGATCGCAACGGGGGGACTGATCGCCGCGTTCCGCCAGGCCGACGAGGGGAAAGACGTGCGCCTCGGCGAGGCATTCCGCCTGGGCACCAGGTACTTCTGGCGCTTGCTCAGCTTCCGCCTGGTTATGCTGCTCTTCGGCGTCGTGCTCGCCGGTCTGGTGTTGGTGGCCGCCATCGGCAGCCTGGGCATCTGTCTCATCCCTCTGATCTGCATCGGCATCCCGCTCGCCTTCCTGATCACCGTGTACGTGTCGCTCGCCCAGGTCGCCCTGATCGATGACGAGAAACGGACGCTGGACGGCTTCCGTCGCGGCTGGGAGGTGCTCCGGGCGAGCCCGGGACCAGCGCTGCTGATGGGGCTGATCCTGCTCGGCGGTGGTCTGATCGTCGCGCTGATCCTGGCCGTGCCGATCTTCCTGCTGATGCTGCCGTTGTTTGTGGCGCTGGCCAGCGAAGAGCAGACAGTGGTCGTCGGCGGCGTGCTCATCGCCAGCTTGTGCACTCTGGGTTTGCTGCCGATCCTGCTCGTGGTCAACGCTGTCCTGCAGACTTTCCTCAACGGCGCCTGGACGCTCACTTACCGCCGCCTGACTGGCAAGGCCGCTGGGGCACCCGCCCTGGCCGAGTCCGCCATCCCGCAGCCCGGATAGGCGTTTCAGCCCGGTACCTGCCTCAATCCGCAACCAGCGCCCCCTCCTTGCGCGGAGGGGGCGCCTCCTTCCCCCCGGCGCTGGTCAGTCCGCCATGCAGCTTTGCCTGGCGTGCATGGCCCGCTACGGGCTGGCGTAGCTATCGGTGATCCGCTTGGGGGGTCAGGTGCACCAGTCGGTGAGATAGGTCAGCCTGCTGAGTGGCTTCCACCGACCGCTGCACAGCCCTAGTCGGGCCGGTACCCGCGGGGTCCATCCTGCGAGCTCCCCAGCCGTGTTGAACCCGGCGCGATCGGCGCTCCCATCCGGGGTCAATCCTCGATCCGGCCTCAGACCTTGCCGGGAATCGACTGCGGGAGGCTGATCGCCTCCCGCAGTATGCGTTCCGGTTCCCGAGTCAGTGCGCCGCCGGCCGGGGAACCAGGCTGGGAGCTAGAAGACCAGTCCAAGCAGCCAGTTCAGGACCCAGCCGACAACGGCAATCCCGATCGCGCCAATGATAGCTCCCCTGAAACCGTCAACGGTCATGCCCTTGAAGATCCTGGCCGCGAAGTACAGCACAACGGCAGCCACGATCAGCGCGGCAATCGCGCCCAGGAACCCGCCACCCAGGGTAATCCCCAGCACCCCAAGCAGCCATTCCACGACGGCAGCCACGATGGCGATCACAATGGCGGCTAGGGCGGCATTGGTGAAGTTGCCAACCTTGATGCCCAGATTGAGGCGATCGACGATGAGCAGTACGACGGCGGCGACGACGAGCCAAACGATGAAGCTGAGAATTGGACCCATGTGTGCTATTCCCTCCAGTGGTCGTTCAGCGGCTATGCGAAATCCGATTAATTCCGGCGGCGATATATACAACCCTACCGGAGCTCTGGAGTTGCTCGGCTCCCACCGGGGCCCATGAACAGACCGAGCCCCCTTACGGGGGCCCGGGTGGTGACCCACGGGGGACTCGAACCCTCAACCAACTGATTAAGAGTCAGCTGCTCTGCCAAATTGAGCTAGTGGGCCAACGCGCAGGATTATACCAGTCCCATCCGCCTCGGGGAAGTCCCAGCAGCGCCT
>JBFYRF010000250.1:0-15863 GCA_041302385.1 Anaerolineales bacterium
TGTCTCACCCGTCGCACGGCCGAGGCACGGAAGGGTGCACAGGGCAACCCAACCTGGCAGTGGAAGTTGCGGCTCCTGCGGGACTCGAGTCGAAGTTCTGTCGCACAATCCCGGGCGGGGAAAACACACAGGTTGCGATCGGGCTGCCTCGAGCGCGGCCTGGCTCCATAGCCCGGAAGCGCAAGAAGCCGGGCTCGGGGATCACCCCGGCCCGGCTTCTGGCGTCCGCCGGCCGTGGCGGCGGCGCCATATCGGTTGCTCAGCGAACTTCGAAGGCAAGCGTGCGGTCAAGTTCGTCGTTGAGATACACCTCGACCTGGTAGGTACCCGTTGGCCACAGGCTTTCGTTAGTCAAGTCAAAGGTCACCGTGCCATCGCCCGAGGTGATAGAGCTCTCGTCGATTGCGAAGTTGGGCTCGACCCCCTCCGCCTCGACCGCTGTCCACACGCTCTTGACGGTGGTGTCTTCTGGGGCGTTGGAGAGATCAACCAATAGATAGAACGTCTGCTGATCCGGTGAGAACACAGCAGTCTCGGGGGACCCAGACGGATCCGCTGACAGAACCGCGCCCGAGATCTTGGCGGTGCTGATGGTTCCCCCGCAGGCCAGGACGGCTAGGGCCAGCAGGCCGACTACCCCCGCGATGCGTATTCCGTGTGACTTCACTGTCTTCCTCCTTTGTCGGGGGAGACTCCCCCGGGCGATGCGCTCGCCGGCATGCCAGACGTTCAGTGCCGGTGGCGCCACGGCGAGACTCTACTCCACAGGTGCGCCTGCGCCAAGGGTGGATTCATGCCGGGAGGGACATGGCTCTGATTCACGACGCTGCAGCAGGAGCTGAGGATCGGTGGCGCGCAGGCGAGCGCCTGCCCGCGCGGGTGGAGCCTCCCTCACCTGCGAAGGACACCGCGCGGGCAGGGCGATCGCTGTGGACGGATTCAGCGTGTGATTAGCGTGACCAGCGCCCGCTGCCCGAACCGCCGCGGCCCTGGCCCATGCCAGGCTGGCCGCTGCGCGGTGCGGATAGATCGGTCTCGGTGAGGCGATCGCTTTGCCGGGAGAAAGTCGACAGGTGCCGGGTCGATCCTCGCAGCAGTCTGGCGTATACGCGTTGGATCGCCGGCTCATCCGTGGCTTCGAGCCGCACCTGCAGATCGGCGATGTCCGTCTCCTCCACCACCACGGCTGCGCTCAGCGCAGCCCGGGCCGAGGCGGATCCTTGTGCCAGCAACTGATCATAGAGCGCCTGGAGGGCGGGGTCGGCGAAGGAGCCTACTCCAGCGCCGCTGACCGGGTTCTCGGCTCCGTACATCTCCAGCAGCCGGGCGACAGCGGCCATGTGCGTGGACTCGCTTGCGGCAATGCGATCGAACACGGGCAAGCCCCACTGGCCGTAGAACGCCAGGTACAGGTCGTGCGCAAGCTTCTCTTCCTGGATCATGAATTGCAGGCCGGCAGCTTCCTCCTCAGCCAGGACCCTGCTCCCCGATGCATGGATCGTCGAAGCGGCATCCGCTGGCGGCGAGCTCAAGAGGTCGCCCGACGCCGGCATAGCAACAGAGCCCGGTACGAGTTCGTGAGCCGATGCGGTCTGGGCCGGGGCAAAGGGCATCGCCGTTGCCAGGAACGTTGCTGCGATGAGCAGCAATCGACTTGGGTGGATTGGGATCATAGCCATCGTGCAGAGCCTCCGGAGCAGCAGTATCGTCGTATCGGCCACAAGCGTAGCTTCCGCGTATGCAGATTGCGTGAAGAATCCAAGCAAGTGGGTTGCCCATCGTGGTCGTCGCCCGGAGCTCCTGAGGCAGCGGGTTGGGAACTGGGTGTGCGAGCTGCAGGCGTGGCAGACGGGCTGGTCGACCGGCACAGCAGAGACGGTGCGCGGCTTGCCGGCGAGCTCTCAGTCCTGGGGAGGCCGGACCGGGAGGGTGTAGCCGCCATCGACGACGATCGTCTGGCCGCAGATCATGGCGGCATCCGGCGAGCACAGGAAGGCGACGACATTGGCGATATCCTCCGGGGTTGCCAGACGACCGGTGGGCGTCGTCGCCGCCAGGCGGGCGAAGGAATCCTCACCCTGCAGCGACTGGAAATGGCGCAGGGCCTCGGTCTCGACCACGCCGGGGGACACGGCATTGACGCGGATCGCGCGCGGCGCGAGCTCGACGCCGAGGTAGCGGGTGAGCGCCTCGATGGCAGCCTTGCTGGCGCCGACGACCACATACTCCGGCAGCACGCGCGTCGAGCCGGGGCTGGATAGGCTGACGATGCTGCCGCCATTGTCCATCAGCGGCACGGCGCGTTGAGCGCAAAACAGGAGCGAGCGGGCGTTGATGTTCATCGTCCAGTCCCAGCCGCGCGGTTTCTGTTCCATCGCCGGCCGGTTGTACCCGGAGGCGGCGTTGCACACCAGGATGTCCAGCCGGCCGAACTCGGCGCGCACCGCCTCGAACAGCCGGTCGATGCCGGCGATCTCTCCGACATTGGCGCGCACGATCGTCGCCCGCCGGCCTAGCCCCTCGACGGAGCGGGCAGTCTCCTCGGCGCCACTGCGGTTGCGGAAGTAGTTGACGATGACCGAGGCGCCCTCGCCTGCAAGCTTGACGGCGATGGCCCGTCCGATGCCACGTCCCGACCCGGTCACCAGGGCGACCTGATCCTGAAAGCGGAGGGGTTGGCCATAGGACATGCCAGGCATCTTACCACCCGTGGCCGTCCTGCCCGGCCCCGGCAGGCGCTGCACCCACAGAGAAGTGTCATATGGCTGCGGGAGGCAGTTCAACCCGCGCTGGATGTCTATGATAGATTGGAGGCGTGAGGTATGCGCACCTGGGTGAGCAAGTGGCCGCCGAGCTTGCCCGCGCCCAATGGGCGCGGCAGGCCGGGAACCACGGTCGAGCCCGCGTGTGCGCCCGGCGAGCCGCTGGCTGGGCGCTGGGGGGCTGGCCGACGAGCCAGGCGGAGCTGCCAGATGGGAAGCCGGGCAACGCCTACGAGGCGCTGCGGTCGGCGGCAGAGGATGAAGCGCCGCCAGCGCCGGTTCGGGTGGCGGCGCAGCGGCTGACGGCCCGCGTCGACGAGGCGTTTAGCCTGCCGTTCGATCAAGATCCGATTGAGGATGCCCTGGAGATCATCCGTTGGCGCTGGCCTGGCTGGCAGCCGCCTCAAGGGTGAATTGAGGAAGACAGGCACTGGACATTGCGCTGGCGTTGGGTGGCGGGGGAGCGCGCGGCCTGGCACACATCGGTGTGCTGCGAGCCTTCGAGCAGCAAGGCGTGAAGGTGGCTGCCATCGCTGGAACCAGCATGGGCGGCATCATCGCGGCTGCCCATGCTTGCGGCATGTCGGCGGAGACGATCCAGCAGAAGGCAGCCGAGCTGGAGATCCGGGAGATGCTCCAGCTGCGAGCTTCGGGCCCGTCGCTGTTCGGCCTGGAGCGTGTCGAGGAGTGGCTAAGCGATCTATTTGGGGACCGCAACATCGAGGACCTCGAGATTCCGCTGGCGCTGACGGCAGTGGACCTACAGGAGTGCCGCGAGGTGGTCATCCGCAGCGGCAGAGTTGTGGACGGGGTGATGGCGACCATTGCCCTGCCGGGCCTGTTTCCCCCGCATGGCATAGGTCAACATCGATTGGTGGATGGGGCCACGCTCGACCCAGTGCCGGTCTGCCCGGTGCGCGAGGTACATCCCGGTCCGGTGGTTGCCGTCGTGCTCTCGCCGGAGCAGAGTCGCTGGCGTGAGACCCGCTCTCCCAGCCTGATGGGCGGCCTGCCAGTGGTCAGCTTCATGGCGCGCCTGCGACCGCTGCGGGCGCTGGAGATCTTCCAGCAGTCGCTGGAGATCACCCTGCGCATGTACACCGAGCTGCACCTGCAGGTGGACAAGCCCGAAGTGATCATCCGACCCGAAGTCTGGGATGTGGGCCTGTTCGACAGCCCATCCCTCGAGCAGATCTCGGCGGTAGGTGCGACGGCGGCCATCGAGGGCATGCCCGGGTTGCGCGCTCAATTCGCCGTGCACCGCAGGCTGGAGCGGTGGTTGCGCTGGCGGACGCGCCAGCGGGGAGCGTGAGGCGGATGCGCCCCGGCCGCGACATGCGCGCCTACGCCCACGGGACGCAGCTCCGTCTGATCGCCGGCGGGCTGTTTTTGGCCCTGGTCGTGGCGACGCTGCTGATTCGCCTGATCTATGGCCCGGATGCCGGGGGCAGCGCATTCATCTGCACGATCCTGGCACTGCTGCCACTGGCGCTGATCTGGGGCCTGCTGTCTCTGATCGGCTGGATCGCCCACCGGGCAGGAGGAGACTAGATCATGCCCTCCGGTGGTGCGGAAGGTCGACTGACGATCGTGTCTGAAAGCCCGCGGCCTCAGCCCACGCACGGACTGGCGGTGTTCCTGCATGGCTGGACGGGTGACGAGCACTCGATGGATGTGCTCGATGCGGGTCTGGCTCCAGGCTGGTGGCGCCGCTCCCCCCGCGCTCCGTTTCGCGCAGCTCCGGGAGGGTTCTCCTGGTCCTCGGAGCCAGAGCCGGCCGGGGCTTCCCCGCAGGCCTTTCGCTCAGCGTCCATCGCGCTGCGGGGATTCGTGGAGCGCCTGGAGAAGACGGACGCAACGCCCTGGGTGCTGGTGGGGTTCAGCCAAGGCTCGGCCCTGGCCTTCAGTGCGATCGCTGCCGGGATGATCCGACCCTCCGGGTTGGCCGTGCTCTCCGGATGGATGCCGGCACAGGTCGAGCCTTCGGCCTTGGCTGGCCTGCCCATCTTCTGGAGCCACGGGATGAGGGATGCCTTGGTCAGCCTCGATCGGGCGCGGGCGGATGTCCGCCGGCTCGACCAGGCGGGTGCGCAACTGACCTACTGCGAGGCCGACGTCGGCCACAAGGTCGGGCTCCCATGTGTGCGCGGGATGCGTGCCTGGTTGATGCATCTTGAACAGAACGCAGGAGCTTGAATGAGCGCTGCGGCGGACTGCGCCGCACAACCGATTCGCGCCGAATCGCCGGCTCTCCTGAGAGGGCCGGCCGGAGCCAAACCCTACACTGCGGAGCGTGCCATGTCAGACCCTCAACTCACGGAACGTGCGATCAACACCATTCGCTTTCTGGCTGCGGATGCGGTGCAGCAGGCGAAGTCCGGCCACCCGGGGATGCCGATGGGCGCCGCCAGCATGGCCTACACCCTGTGGACGCGACACCTGAAGTTCGATCCCGGCGATCCCAAGTGGCCGGATCGAGATCGCTTCGTGCTTTCGGCCGGGCACGGCTCGGCACTGCTGTACTCCCTGCTGCACCTGTCGGGCTATGACCTGCCGATGGAAGAACTCATGCGGTTTCGCCAGTTGGGGAGCAAGACACCTGGACACCCCGAGTATGGCGACACGCCGGGCGTTGAGACGACCACCGGACCGCTCGGACAGGGCTTTGCCATGGGGGTCGGGATGGCCTTGGCCGCCGAGCATCTGGCCGCCCAGTACAACCGGCCTGACAATCCGGTCGTCGATCACTACATCTACGGGATCGTCTCCGACGGCGACCTGATGGAAGGCGTGTCGTCGGAGGCTGCCTCGCTGGCCGGGCACCTGCGCCTCGGGAGGCTGATCTACCTGTACGACGACAACCACATCACGATTGATGGCACGACCGAACTGGCCTTCACCGAGGACCGCGTCAAGCGCTTCAAGGCCTATGGCTGGCATGTGGTGGTCGTGCCGAACGGTGATGATGTGGCGGCGATCGACAAGGCGCTCAAGGCGGCCAAGCGCGATCCACGACCGTCGCTGATCGCCTGCCGCACGCACATCGGATTCGGCCTGCCGACCAAGCAGGACAAGTCTTCGGCTCATGGCGAGCCCCCCGGCGAGGAGGAACTCGACGGCGCCAAGCGCAACCTGGGCTGGCCGACCGAGCCGCGCTTCCTCGTCCCGGACGATGTGCGGGAGCACTTCGCCAAGGCGGCGGCGCGCGGCCGGCGTGCCCACAAGAAATGGAAGAAGCTGCTCGCAGGGTATGCCCAGGCGCATGCGGAGCTGGCGGCGCAGTTCAAGCGGACGCAGGCTGGGGATCTGCCAGCGGGCCTCGCCGCGCTGGTCCCGCCGCTGCCCGCCGATCCCAAGGGTGTCGCCACGCGAGGCGCCTCCGGCAAGGCCCTCAACGCGCTGGCGCCGGCGCTTCCCGAATTGATCGGTGGCTCGGCCGACCTGACGCCCTCCAACCAGACGCTGATCAAGGACGGTGGGGACTACACGCCCGAAGCGCCAGGCAACCGCTACATCCGCTTCGGTGTGCGCGAGCACGCCATGGCGGCCATGCTCAACGGCATGGCCTTGCACGGCGGGCTGATCCCATATGCCGGCACCTTCCTGGTGTTCGCCGACTACATGCGGCCGTCGATTCGTCTGGCGGCGCTGATGGGCCTGCGGGTGATCTACGTCTTTACCCATGACTCGATCGGGGTGGGCGAGGATGGCCCGACTCACCAACCGGTCGAACACGTGGCCTCGCTGCGTGCCATTCCCAATGTGACCCTGCTCCGCCCCGCTGACGCCAATGAGACCAGCCTGGCCTGGCTGGTCGCCCTGGAGCACACCTCCGGCCCAACCGCACTGGCACTCACCCGTCAGGCGCTGCCGATCTACGACCGCCAGAAGTACGCCTCTGCCGAGGGGCTGCGCAAGGGCGCGTACGTGATGGGTGACCTGGGGCAGGGCGCGCCGCAGGTCCTGTTGATGGCCTCGGGGTCGGAAGTGGAGTTGATCGTGCAGGCAGCCGAGCAGCTGGCGCAGCAGGGGATTGCCGCTCGGGTTGTTTCGTTCCCCTCGTGGGAGCTGTTTGCCGCGCAGCCCGAGAGCTATCGCAACCAGGTGCTGCCCCCCATGCTTCCGGCGCGAGTGGCGGTGGAGGCCGGGGTCAGCATGGGCTGGGACCGCTGGGTCGGCGACCGGGGCGTGATCCTGGCCATCGACCGCTTCGGCGCTTCTGCGCCCTACAAGGACGTGTACAAGCACCTTGGCCTGACGGTCGAGGCGGTGGTCGGCGCTGCCAAGAAGGCGATGGGCGGCAAGTAGAATCGGGAGAACGCCCGACCTGGCGGGGGATCTTCGGGTGAGGTTGGGACGAGGGTTGACTTCTAGCGGGCGACCAGGAGGTAGTTCATGCGTGTTGCGATTGCATCCGATCATGCCGGGTTTCCGTTGAAGGAAATGGTGCTGCAAACCGTGCGCGCCGCAGGGCATGAGCCGATCGATCTCGGGACCCACGACACCAGTCCTGTCGACTACCCAGACTTCGCCGAGAAGGTGGGCGGCGCCGTGCAGCGCGGCGAGGCGGAGCGCGGCATCATCCTGTGCGGTTCCGGGATCGGCGCCTCAATCGCCGCCAACAAACTCAAGGGTATCCGCAGCGGTGTATGCCACGACACCTACACCGCCCACCAGGGCGTCGAACATGACGACATGAATGTCCTGGCGATCGGAGCGCGCGTGATTGGGCCGGAGCTCGCGGTTGAGATCGTGCGCGCCTACCTGGGCGCCAGGTTCACCGGCGAGGAGCGCCACGCCCGCCGGGTTGGGAAGGTGAAGGACATCGAAGCGCGCGGCGTAGCCGCCAAATAGCCCTGGGCACCGGCGGACGGCTGTCCAAGCAGAGGCCCGCCTCCGCGGAGGCGGGCCTCGTTGTTTCCGGTGTTGGAATGCTGCAGGTCCGGTATCATGCAGGGCATGCCTCAATCGGCTGCACGCCGCCCCCGAGCGGATTCCCGCCGTTGGGTTCTTGACGGGGAGGGCGAGGCCATCTTCACCTCGCTGCCGCAAACGGTCCTGGCCAATCTGGCAGGGTCACGGTCCGAGAGCCCGCTCGTCTGGAACGCCTTCTACCCGCTGGCTGCGCGACAGGAAGTGCTGGGCGAGCTGCTGGCCCTGCCGCCGCTGTGGGGAACCCGTCTGCTGCCCCAGGCCGCTGGGGAGGCAGGCGTCGAAATGTACTTCTGGGGATATGGGCTCGATGGACGGCCGATGCCTGGGCTGCGGGAGGCTGTGCGGGCGGTCGATGGGCCCAGGGGCAAGACCGAAGTCGATCTGTTTCTGGTCGGCGGCGGACAACTGATCGCGGTCGAGGCCAAGCGTCGGGCAGCGCCCGGGAGGTGCGGGCGCTATGCGCGCGGCAGGTGCCCGGAAGTGCACCCCGCAGACGGACGGGAAGCCTGTCGCTACTGGGAGCCCGGGCCAGCCGAGTTCACCCGCTGGCTGGAGACCGGCCAGCGTCCCGGGCCCGGCACGGACTCACCACCTTGTAGCATGCACTACCAGCTCTTCCGTACGCTTGGGCTGGGGCGTCACCTCGCCAATGCCATGGGACTTGACCTGGGATTGTGGCTGGTGCTGCCTCGGATGAGCTGGCCCAGGCTGGAGCCGACTTGGCTGGACTTCGCCGACCGTGTGCGGGACGAGGCTATGTGGCGGAGGCTGCGTGTGATCGCCTGGGAAGACCTGCTCGGCCTAGGCCGCGCCCGTCGCCACCCGCGCTGATCCCCTCAAGGCACCTCATCGGCAGACGCCTCGCGCCCGGGGAGCGGATCGCCAACTAGCGGCTTCACCTCAGGTTGAGCCTATCCTGGCGACGGGATAGCCCGCGGCCTGCCACGCCTCCAGCCCGCCGACCAGATTGAGCACGTCGGTGTAGCCGTAGGCGCGGAGCATCATCATCGCCAGCAAGCAGCGGTACCCCGTGCCGCAGTAGGTGACGATGCGCGTCGACTTGTCTTCCGGCAGGCTCCCCCGCTGGGCGATCAAGGCGTCGATCGGGATGCGCTGTTGTGCATCGGCGTGAATGTACCCCTTGGTCTGGATCTCGTCCAAAGACCGTACGTCGAGCAGGACCAGCTCGCCGCCCTCGGCGAGCGCCTGGGCGAGATCCTTGGGCTTGATCGCTCCATCGTCTTCGGGAAGGGCCGCCAGCACAGCTTGCATGTGCTCGAGCACCTGCGGATCAGGTAGGGCAGCGTTGAGCTCGGGGGGTTCAGGGGGAGCGCCGGGCTCAACCGGATACCCCTGGAGCTTCCATCCGGTCAGGCTGCCATCCTTCAGCGTATACACGGACTCCCAGCCCATAGCGACAAGCACCGGCACTGCCATGGTGCAGCGCCAACCGCCGCCGCAGTAGGTGACGATTGGTGTGTCGAATCCAGGCAGCAGCTCGGTCCGGCCGGCCAGCTCCTGCAGCGGAATGCGCACGGCACCGGCGATGTGGCCGGTTGCCTCGGATTCCTCCTGGGTGCGGATATCCAGGATGAATGGAGGCGGATCGTCGTCAAGCCAATCCTGGACGGCGGCCATTCCCAAAGCCCCGTAGGCCCTGGTCCCATCCAGGTAGGACTGGAAGCGCTGATCGAGCAGGGCGTCCAGGCTCTCAACCTGGCGCGCGGTCGGGCTGGGCTGGGGTGTGGGGGTGGGCGCAGCCGTGGCGCAGGCCGCGAGCGCCCACACAGCGAAGGCCAGGCTCCAGGCGGGATACACAGCCAAGCGTTGCATCAGGGTTCCTCCGAGGCGCCGATACTACCAGACAATCGCCGGAGCGGAGGACGGTCGCCCGTTCGGCCAACAGGCTGGACAGGCTTGAATATTCGGATAATTTCGGGCATAATCGACCCAGGCAGGGACAGCGGTGGCCCGGTCAACCCGATCGGGCAATCGTCGCTGAGTGTGCCTTCATACGCGTATGCCATCTTGAGCGTCCGTGCCAGCGGAGGTGAGTGATGGGCTTCTCGCAGCGGCGGGGTTTGTCCCGCCGATCGTTCCTGCAGGTGATAGGCCTGGCGGCGGGCGGGGCCGGCTTCAGCGCATGTGCCCCGCGCGCGCCAGGGGAGGGCCCGCTGTACGGCAACACGGCGCAGTTGGTCTACCAGGACTGGCGTACGGATTGGTTCCCGGCGATGGCGCAGCAAATGCTCGAGCGCTTCCACGCCAATCACCCGAGCGTTCGCGTCTTCTACACGCCGGATCCCGAGAACCTGCATGAGCAGATGATGACTGATTTCGATGCCGGGACCGCGCCGGATGTCGTCGCTGGCTGCTGTGACTTCCTGCCGATCTGGGCGCAGAGCGGGCACCTGCTCGACCTGCGCCCCTTCGTCGAGGCGGACCTCGACCAGGCAACGATTAACGACTGGGATACGGCGCAGTACAGGTCCTACTTTGTCAAGGACGGCATACAATACGCCCTGCCCAAGTACCACGGGGCGCTTGCCCTCTTCTACAACAAGGACGTGTTCGATCGGTTCGGACTCGACTGCCCGGATCGCACCTGGAATCACGACGACTACCTGACCGCCATGCGCAGGCTGACCCATGACCGCGGCATCGACGGCCGGCCGGACGTCTGGGGCAGCATGCTCGACATCTCATGGGACCGGATCCAAATGCATGTCAACGGCTGGGGAGGCCATTTCGTCGACCCGGCCGACCCGACGCGCAGCATGATGGGACGGGAAGAGGCCATCGAAGCGATGAATTGGATCCGAGACCGGATGTGGGATGACGGCGTGATGGCCAGCCTGCTGGACGTGCAGAACCTCGAGACCCGGCACGCCTTCATCCAGGAGCGAGTCGCCATGGTGGAGGATGGTTCCTGGGCGCTCAAAGACATCCTCGAGCTGGCACCCTTCCGGGTCGGGGTGACGACCTTTCCTGCCGGGCCGGTGCGCCGCGTCACGCTGGCAACGACCGATGCCTACGCCATTTACGCGGGGACCAAGCATCCTGAGGCCGCCTGGGAGCTGGTCAAGTTCCTCACGGGCCGCGAGTATGGCCGGGCGATGGCCACCGCCCACCTGCTGCAGCCGGCCAGGGCGTCGTTGATCGAGGAGTGGGCGGAAATCATCCGCCAGTCGTACCCCACCCAGGCGGAGGGGCTTGACCTGGGAGCCTTCGCCGATGGTCACCTGCAGGGCTACTCGGTGACGGCCGAGATCTTCGCCAACATGGAGGACGCGCGCCGGATCGCCCAAGCTGCCTGGGAACAGATCTTCACACTGGGGCAGGCTCCGGTCGAGGTGATGCGCCAGGTCTCTGACGAAATCCAGGCCCTGCAGCGGGATCTGGAGACCACTGCGGGATGAGCGCAGATCCGTCCTCGAGTGGGAAGCGCGGCAAGATCATCTCGATGGCCATGGTGCTGGCTTTCCTCGCCTTGGCCGGCGTGGCGGCCTTCGCCTATCTGTCGTACCGCGAGGCGCTGTCCCAGCTGGTGATCGAACGCGACCACCAGCTCGCCTACCTTTCGGCCTCGCGCCTGAGCGACGAGTTTTCCAAGTTCACCGAGGTGCTCGACTCGGTCTCCGCGACCCCCGGACTCGCCGCCCCAGATCGCCTGCAGCGTCGACGCGCGCTGCAGAATCTCTCCGGCCGGCTGTCCGTGTTCGATGGCGGGGTGGTCTTGCTGGACAACTTCGGCACGGTGGTCGGCGCCGAACCCGCCCGCCCCGAGATCATCGGCGAGGACTGGTCCGACCGCGAGTACTTCCGTGACCTACTGATCCGGCGTCGGTTCGTGCTGTCCGACGCGCTGCTGGATGGCGCGCAGGGGAGTTGGGTCGTGGTGATGGCCGTCCCGATCCGTTCTGCGAACGGCGAGTTCCTGGGCGCCCTGGCCGGGATGTTCCGCCTGGGGGAGTCGACGATCAGTCCGTTCTATGCCAGCATCGTCCGCCTGCGCTTGGGCCAGGGCGGCAACACCTACCTTGTCGATGGCGCGGGCACGGTCCTATACGACTCCAGTTCCAGCGGGATGGGCCGGAACATTTCCGAGAGCAACCTGCCGCAGCAGGTCATGGCGGGCACCTCGGGGGCCATGCGCCTGACCGACGAAGCTGGCCGCGAGGTGATCGCCGCCTTTGCCCCCATCCCAGGCTCCGACTGGATGCTTGTCACCGAGGACGATTGGGCGTTGATGATGTCGTCCGTGCAGGGGTATGCCCGCTCGCTGCTCATCCTGCTGCTGGCTGCAAGCCTGCTCCCGGCGATGGCGGTGATTGTCTCGCTGCGCCAGAAGAACCGCGAGATGCAGCTTAAGGAACGCCGCCTGCAGGAGGACCGGGTTGCCCGCCTGATTCACCAGTCGCTCCGCCCGGCCAATCCGCCGTTGACACCCGGATGGAGCTTCGCCGCACTGCACATCCCCTGCCAGGGAGTGGGTGGGGACTTCTATGACCATTTCATGCTGCCCGACGGGAAGGTGATGGCCGCCGTGGGCACAGTCAGCGGAGGCAGCGTCGACTCCAGCGTGGTGATGGCCATCACGCGCACAGCCTTGCGCGGCGCCGTCATGCGCATGATTCCGCTGGATGATGCGTTGGGCTGCAGCAATCAACTGCTCTGTCCAGACGTGAAGGAAGGCACCACGGTTGACTGCGTGCTGACCTGCCTCGATCCTGTCCAGGGCAGATTGACCTTCGCCTTGGCCGGAGGCGGGACGGCGATCCTGCGCAGCGGGGATGAACCGGAATCGGGGGTTGGTGCCGGTCCGGTTCTGGGGCAGGACCTCGAGGCGGTATTCATGGCCTCGGCGTGGCAGATCGCGCCAGGGGAGGCTGTGCTGATGATCAGCGGCGGCGCGCTCACCGCGCTGAGGGCGAAAGGTGGGGACCGCGTGCTGGAGAGGCTGTCGCGTTTGGCTGCCGGAGCCAAGGATGCTCAGGCCGCGCTCGCTGTCGTCGAGGCTGAATTCGCCGCCATGCTGGGGCCGGCCGAAGCACCCCCAGCCGACTTGACCGCGCTCTGTATCGTCCGGGCCTCAGCCGGGAGCAGGCTGGCGGTAGGGCAGTCGAATGCGCCGATCCCCCTCAAATGACATTCTGGAAGTCGTCAGCCGCTGGCTGACTCAACTGTCCTTCACCCTGGGCGTGCTCGCCGCAGTCGCCGCACCGCTGTTGGCGCTGGCTTGGAGCAATCGCCCTTTCCCCGGCTTCATGGTTGAACCGACATTGGTCGTCACGGACCGCTCGGGGGAGGCCTGGACGGGGGTGCAGGCGGGCTTGGTTTACCCAATGCGCGTCGAGCGGCTGTCCGGCCTTGCCGCCACCTCCACCTGGGACTTCCAGCGCCTGGTCCGATCCCTGTCTGAAGGCCAAGCCGTGCCGGTCTTCACCCGGTTGCCGGATGGCAGCGCCCATCACTTCCCAGGGGTCGAGTTAATCGCCTTTCCCCGGGAGGACCTGCTTCGCCTGTTCCTCATTCCCTACGCCGTCGGAATGGCCTACCTTGTGATTGCCATATGGATCTACCGGGTGCGCGGCACCACCCGGCCAGGGCGCGCACTGGCCTTCTTCTGCGCCTCGACTGCGCTGGCGAGCATGCTGCTCTTTGACCTCTCAACCACCCACGTGGGGGCGGCCGCATGGACCCTCGCCGTGGCCATGCTGGGTGGGGCGCTGATCAGCCTGGCGATGCGCTTCCCCGAAGATTGGCACTTGGCGCGAGCACGCGGTTGGATGTTGGCAATCCCCTATCTGGTCTCGATGGCGCTGGCGGTCTGGGGGATCCGCCTCGTCTATGACAGCTCGCGTCCCTGGGCTTATGTGGACGCCTGGGGCGCCAGCTACCGCTACACGGCCGTCGCCATCGTGTTCTTCCTTGGGGCAACGATCGTGCGCGCCGTCTCCGGCCGGTCCGCCCTGGTGCGGCGCCAGTCGCGCCTTATGCTGTTCGGGAGCGTGCTCGCCTTCGCGCCGATCGCCGTCTGGTTCATTCTGCCGGTGTTTGGCCGCTCGGTCCCCTTCTCGGCGGCGTTCTTCCTTCCGGGACTGCTGTTCTTCCCGGCGGCGGTGGCGGCGGCAATCCTGCGCTACCGGTTGCTCGAAGTCGATACGCTGGTTAACCGGGCCCTGGTGTACGCTGTCCTGACGGCGATCCTTGCCGGCACCTACACGGCGGCCATCGGGCTCTCACAGCGGGTGTTCGTTGCGTTCACCGGAGAGCGGAGCGATGCTGCGATCGTGATCACCACACTGATCGTGGCAGCGACCTTCACGCCGGTCAAGGCATGGTTGCAGGGGCTGGTCGACCGCCGCCTCAAGGATCCACCGGGACGGGTCAAGGATCTGCGCCGATTTGGTGACCAGGTGCGCGGCTACGCGGACATGATGGATGCCGAGTTTCTGTCGCGGCAGCTGCTGGAAAGAGCGGTTCACGATCTGGATGCACAAGGGGGGGCAGTGCGTCTGACGTCCAATGGGGAATTGCGCACGGTGCACCAGGAGGGGACTTGGCGCGGAGCCGCTGAGATCTCGATTCCCCTGATGGCGCACGGCCAACGCGTTGGCCTATTGCTGCTGGGCCCGCGTCGCGGCGGCCAGGCATATGACCCGCTGGACTTCGAGGCGCTGGTCAGGGTGACCGGAGACGTCGAGCGGGCGATCGCGCATGCCCTGCCCAGCAGCCGCCCGGCGGCGCCGAACCCAGACGCTCGCGGCCGGGAGGAAGGCACGGCAGCGCACGTCTAGTGTCAACGCCGGCGAGAGGACAAAAAAAGGGCGGCCCACTTGGACCGCCCTTTGAGCGCTGTTGCATGCTAGATCAGGTCTTTAACCAGGCTCATCGGCAGCACCGCCGCTCCGACAATCCCTGGTCCGGTATGCACGCCGAGCACCGGCGAGATGCGATTCACCTCGAAGCGGGCCACGTTCAACCGTGCCTTGGCTTTGCCCGCCAGCTCCTCGGCCGCCTGGGCGAAACGTCCGTGCAGCACGTTTACCCATACCGGCTTGTCAGCGTAGGTCCGGTGCAGGTGGTCGACAATCCCGTCCAGCGCCTGGGGAATGGTGCGGCTCTTGCTGACCGTGCTGTACTTCCCGTCGGCGTGGTCGACCCGGATAATGGGCTTGATCTTGAGCACAGAGCCCATCAACGCCTGAACACGGCCGATCCTGCCGCCGTGCGCCAGGTACTCGAGCGTCTCGAGGGTGTAGATGACTTCCGTGTTGGCTCGGATCTGCTCCAGTCGCTCGATGATCCTCTCCAGATCCCAGCCAGCGCGGTCTGCCCACGCGGCAACCAGCACCTGGAAACGTTCCCCGCCGGATAGAGTCATCGTGTCCCAGGTATCGACTTTGGGCTTGGCCTGTTCGGCGCCGATCCGGGCGGAGTTGTACGTTCCGCTCAATCCGGAAGAAATGTGGACCGACAGGACTTGCTCCCCGGCGCCGGCCAGCTTGTTGTACAGGTCCTCGAAGGCACCGCTCGAGGGCAGGGCGGTGGTGGGGATTACCGGGCGCATCGCCTCCAACCGGTCATAGAATGCATCGAGGGTAATGTCCGAGGAGTCAACCTCCCCCTCCGGGAACTG
The DNA here is from genome assembly GCA_041302385.1 of Anaerolineales bacterium. Taxonomy (GTDB): domain Bacteria; phylum Chloroflexota; class Anaerolineae; order Anaerolineales; family E44-bin32; genus PFL42. The sequence goes on from JBFYRF010000250.1 coordinate 15,340, forward strand.
AATGTAGAGGGGCGCCTGGGTGATCCCCAGTGTGTCGAGCTCCGCTTGGGGCATGTCCGCCGCACAATCCGTGACGATCTTCATGGGTCCGCTCCGCCTTGGGGGATGCCCGATTGTACCTCAGGGCTGTCAACCTGCACTGCGGGGACCCAGGGAAGGTGCCCGACCCAGGGGTCGGCGCTCGATGGTTTTCCCACTCCATGGGGACGCTTGAACGGGGCTTGACGGATAGAACAAATGTGCTATGCTATGCGGCATAGGCAGGACGGGACGCAGGAGGTGGGGAATGGCGAGACGGACCACAGCCGAGCGAGTGGAAATGGCGGATCCCGGGGATGGCAAGGCTGCCGTCCTTCAGGATGCTCTGGCGGCCATCACCAAGCAGTATGGTGAGGGAGCCGTGATGCGGCTGGGGGATGCGCGGCAGCTGGCGGTGGAGGCGATTCCGACGGGGTCGCTGGCGCTGGACCTGGCGCTGGGGGTAGGGGGGATTCCGCGGGGCCGGGTGACGGAGATCTACGGGC
>JBFYRF010000251.1:0-12660 GCA_041302385.1 Anaerolineales bacterium
TCGCTCTTCCGATCTCTTGAAGATGAGCCGCTTTGTACAAGCAGCGTAAGATTTCAATCGATCTCTATTGCTGCTGCCTGGCGATATGTACGTTCACTTGTGGCTTGGACGGGCCTACCAAGGTATGGGTGAGGGGAAAAAAGCGATCGCCCAATTCCAGGAAGTCATGAAATCCAGTGACAGACCCGAACTGCGCCAGCAAGCCCGGGGACACCTGGCAGAACTGGGAGTAGAGCAAGCCCCCTGACTTCCGCGCTTCGCCGCCAAGAAAGGGGCGGCTCCGTCCCGCGCAACCCTCGCCTGGCTCAAGCCGAAGTCTGGAGTGGGCCATGGTCACGCCACCCCATTGGCTCAACGGCGCGTTGCGGGAGGCGGAGTTGGTGCCACAAGAAGACGAGGTTCTCGCCACTCACACGCCGGCTGCCTGGGCAGCCATCCGGCCGATTCTCGACCAGATGCCGGTAGGCCGAATCCAAACCGAAGCTGGCTGCAGCGTGCGCGAAACTCGCTACTTGAAATCCGGAGAACCCCACTTAGAAGGTGATCGATATTCCCGAATGATCACTTCCTGCGCCCGATACTCCGGGGAAATGCTCGAGAAAATCCACGCACCGTTCATTCCAAACGAGGATATCCCCGCAACTGGGCTCTACGCTCACATGCAAATTCGTGGGTGATTCCTGGGAATTCCAGGAAATCTGGGAGTAGCCCGCAATTGCCGCTCCCGAATTCGGACTGGATCCGCACAAATATGTCCGGAATCCCCCGGCTCGAAGAAGCCGAATCCGGTTTCGCAATTCCAGCCAATTCGGCGAAGGCCAGACATGGCCTGGGGTGCAATTCGATTTGGCCCTGAAATCCCTCGCGTCAACGCGCTGGCTGGCCTGGCGCGCTCCCCCATTTTGCCCTGCGGGAGGCGTGTGCTATAGTCGGCCGCCGGATCGATGGCCGGGACGATGATGACATATCAGGATCGCATCCGGGGAGTCCGCAGCGGACTTTCGCCCAGCTACACCCGGCTGGCGGACTTCCTGCTGGACTCCTATGTCAAGGCCGCATTCCTCAACGCGACCGAGTTGGCCCACACGCTCGACATCGACCCGGCGACGGTGGTGCGCTTCGCGCAGAAACTCGGTTACCCCGGTTACCCCGAGCTGCAGCGCGAGATCCGGCAGCGGGTGATGGACGAATGGCTGCGGGTGCCGCCGCTTGAGGCCGGCGAAACAAGCTCGCCTGGCCAGGCGGCCCTGGCGGAGTTGGCCCACGCCATCGACCTGACGCGACGCAGTTTCCCCGTCCAACAGATCGAACGCCTGATCGAAGCCCTCGATGAGTGTGAGCGGGTGCTGCTGCTCGCCGACGGGCCGGCGCGCTACTGCGCCTTCGCCCTGGCGGCGCGCCTGGAGGCCAGTGGCTACGCGGTGCGGGTCGCCGACGGCTCCGTCGCCGAGCTGGCGGGGGCCGTCGCCTCCGGCAGACGCAAAGAGCTGGCCGTGGCGCTGGAGGCCACAGCCGACACCCCTTATATCGAGCGCGCCCTGCAGCAGGCCAAGCGCCGCGGCATGCGCACCGCTGCCCTGGTGGCAGCTCCTTCCTGCCCGGCGGCCCGCCCGGCGGACATCGTGCTCTCAGCGCACGCCAGCCCGGCGGTGGATATCCGGCAGGCCTCGCTGGAGGCGCTGGTGTTTGCCGTGTTGCGTGCGCTGAAGGACGCCCGCCCCGGGCGGTTCGACGCCGCCCCCGAACGGGTTGCCCAACTGATCCAGCAGCTGGCGGGCGAACCCCCCGGCCGGGGCTAGACCCGGGAATGCCCTTCGCACTAGCCTTGATCGCGTTGCTCCTGGTGGCCCTGGTAATCTGGGAGCTGGTCCTGTGCGAAGGCGCCCACCTCGGCCCGCGAGTTGTGATCCCACTCTACGATCTCACGGCCCAACGTTACGACTCGATCAAGCACTTCGATTGGGAATGGGAGAGCCGCTTCCTGGGCGAGCCCTTGCGAGCGATCAGCGGCGAGCTGCTTGATCCACTGATCCTCGACGTCGGCGCTGGAACTGGACGGACGGCGCGCGCCCTTGCCGGCGGTCTCGGCATCTCCGGCCAGGTGATCTGCCTCGAGCCAAGCCGGCGCATGCTGGCGCTCGGTCGTAGGTCTGCGCCATACCCCTGGGTATGTTGGCTGCGCGGCCTCGCCGTCCCACTTCCCTTCGCGGCCGATACCTTTGACACGGTGGTGATGCTCGAGCTGCTGGAGTTCACCCCCTCGGCCAGCGAGAGCCTTGCCGAACTGCAGCGCGTCCTGCGGCCTGGGAGCTGGCTGCTGATCAGCAATCGTGTCGGTCGGCATGGGAGGTGGATTCGCGGCCGCATGCGCTCGCCGCAGGCGTTTTCCCGGCTGCTCGGGGAGTTGGGTTGGCAGGACGTCGAGACGTATGCCTGGCAGGTCGAGTATGATCTGGTCTGGGCGCGCAAGCCGTGGCGGGACGAGGCGCGCGCCGGAGGAAGCTGAGTGCGAATCGTGCGTTGGCAGCCCGACGGGAGTGAACCGCCTGCCTGGGGATGGGTCGACGGCGAGCGCGTCGGTCGACTGGAGGGATCGCCCTTCGGTGAGTACCGGCGCAAGGCGGGGTCCCTGCCGCTGGAGCAGGCACGCCTGTTGGCCCCGCTGCGCCCCGGCAAGATCATCTGTGTCGGGCGCAACTATCCGCTGCACGCCGCCGAGCACGACGCCGAGGTGCCGTCCTGGCCGCTGCTGTTCCTCAAACCCCCCACCGCCGTCATCGGGGCCGGGGAGGCCATCCGCCTGCCGCCGCAGTCTCTTCAGGTCGAACATGAGGCCGAACTGGCGGTGGTGATCGGGGTGCCCGGCCGCTGGATCGCGCCGCAGGAAGCCTCGCGCCACATCCTCGGATACTCCGCCGCCAACGACGTGACCGCGCGTGACTTGCAGCACCGCGATGGGCAGTGGACACGCAGCAAGGGCTTCGACACGTTCTGCCCCCTCGGCCCGTGGATCGAGACCGAACTCGATCCGGCGGATGCGCTGATCACCTGCTCGGTCAACGGGCAGATGCGCCAGATGGGTTCGACCCGCGATATGGTGTTCTCGATCCCTCAGCTGGTGGCCTTCATCTCCTCCGTGATGACGCTCGAAGCAGGGGACTTGATCCTGACCGGGACACCCGCCGGGGTCGGTCCGCTTCAGGCGGGCGACGAGGTGGCGATCGAGATCGAGGGCATTGGGCGGCTGGTCAATCCAGTGCTGCCCGACGAGCGCGGCGGCCAGGCCGCGCTCCAGATGTAGGGCACGCCGCCCATCGACCGCGAGAGGCTGGCCGGGCTGGCGGTGGCTGCACGCCGGCCAGAGAATCAACGGAGCGAAGCGCGCCTGGCACGCCGCCTGGCAGGCGCTCCCAACACCGAAACCGCCCTGGGCTCGCCGGGGCAATCTGCGAGGCTGCTGCATGGGACTGAAGCCCGACCACTGGATCCGCAGGATGGTTGCCGAGAAGAACATGATCGAGCCGTTCGTCGAAGGCCAGGTTCGAGACGGCGTGATCTCCTACGGCGTATCGTCCTACGGGTATGACATCCGCGTCGCCGACGAGTTCAAGATTTTCACCAATGTGTATTCTGCCGTTGTCGATCCCAAGCACTTCGACCCGCGGTCGATGATCGATTTTCAGGGCGAGGTGTGCGTCATCCCACCCAACTCCTTCGCGCTGGCCCGGACAGTGGAGTACTTCCGCATCCCGCGCGAGGTGCTGACCGTGTGCCTCGGCAAATCCACCTATGCTCGCTGCGGCATCATCGTCAACGTCACGCCCTTTGAGCCGGAATGGGAGGGCTTCGTCACGCTCGAGATCTCGAACACCACGCCGCTCCCGGCGCGGATCTACGCCAACGAGGGCATCGCTCAGGTGCTGTTCTTCCAGGCCGACGAGGTGTGCGAAGTCTCGTACGCCGACAAGAAGGGGAAGTACCAGGGCCAGCAGACGATCGCCCTGCCCCGGCTGTGACCCCGGCTTCGACCCGCCCTGCGTCCCGCCCCGCGCCGGCCGGGCGGCTCATCCCGACAGCCGATGGCGGCTAGCCCGACCCCGCAGGTGCCCCGCCCTCGCAGACTGATCCTGTTGATTTCCCAGGATGTGTTCTGGCAGCCCAGGCTGCAAGATGCCGCTGCAGCCCTGGACTTCAAGCTGGTTGGGTTGGAGGGGATGGAGGCGGCGGTCTCGGCCAGGTCTCCGGCGGACGACGAGCGCATGCTGACCGAGCCGCTGAGCGGCCCCGACGCCTGGCTGGTCCGGCAGGTGGCCGAGCTGCAGCCCAGCCTGATCCTGCTCGACCTGGGGGATCCCGCCCTGCCGGCGATGCGCTGGCTGCAGCGGCTGAAGACCTCGGCCGCAACTCGCCGCCTGCCGGTCGTCGCCTTTGGCCCACACGTCGAGAAGGAACGCCTGGCCCAGGCGCGACAACTTGGAGCGGACTCCGTCGTGGCCCGCAGCCGCCTGCAGGCCGGGCTGGCCGAGATCCTCCAGACCCAGGCGCTGCCCGACCTGACCGCCGCCCTCGAAGCAGGCTGCAATCGGCCGCTGAGCGAACGCGCTGCAGAAGGCCTTGCCTTGATGACCCCCGGCGAATACTTCGAGGCCCATGAGGTCTTGGAACAGGCGTGGCTGGAGTCGGATGCAGGCCAGCGATCGCTGCACCGCGCCCTGGTCCAGACCTGTGTGATCTACCTGCACCTTGAGCGAGGCAATCGGCCGGGCGCAGCCAAGCTTCTGCTGCGCATCCATCAATGGCTCGATCCACTGCCGGATCGATGCTGTGGACTTGACGTGGCCACGTGGAAGGCCAACCTGCAGGCGCTGCGCCAGGCGCTGGACAGGGCCAGCGTCGACCCCGCCGCCACGCTCGACCCTCAACTGCTTCTGCCCATCCCCAGACTCAATCCGTAGACACCCGCGCACCTGGCAGAGGCGAGAGCCAGGATCGTGTTTCCCGCGCAGGCGGGAATCCGGGGAAAGCAAGCCCGGTCGCGGTCATCGAGTGCGCGGAAGTCAAGCCCGCCTGCGGCCGCCCCTGTCGGCCAGCGAAGCCACAAGCGGCGCAGTTCGTGGCCCTCTGCCTGTTCCTGCGCAGGGGCAGGCTCCGCAGGGGCGGCAATCAGGACGCTCCATCACGCGTCGGCAGGAATCCAGGGACGGCAAGCATGACGGCGATCACCGGTTCAGCGCAACTCAATCCCGGTCGCGCCCGATGGGTCGCGCCGCGAGCACGCGCCGCAACCCCTCCGCCAGGCCAACCTCCCCCGGCGTGGGGTTCTGGCTCTGGCTGCGACGCCAGCCGCGTTCGCCCAGCTCAGCAGCAAGACCCTCGTCGACCAAGAGCGTCAGGCAGGCTGCGCCCAACGCACGTGCATCACCGGGGCGGACTAGATAGCCAGCCTCATCAAGGATCCCGGCGAGTGCCGGCTCGTCGGGGGCCGCCACCGGCAATCGGTTCGCCATCGCCCAGCGCGCCGGCGAGGCGCCCGCCAGGCCCCCGCTCAGCATCAGCACCCTCGCCCGGGAATACAGCTCCGGCACCGACTGGGGTTCGAGCTCCGGCGGGACAACCACCGAACCGTTCACGCCGAGCCGCTGCGCTCGCTCGGCAATCTGCCTGCGCAGGCAAGGCCGTGCGGTCAGAGGCATGAGCACGGCATCGCTTGCAGACGCCACCCACGTCCAGGCGGACAACAACAAGTCGAGGTTGGCGCAGGTCACGCCATGCGCCAACACGAGGTCAGCGTGTACCCACCGCTCGACCCCTGGCGGCAGCTTACTCGTGCGTCCCCGGCTCTCTCCACCGAAGCTAGCAGTCCCCGGCGGCAGGTCGGGTTTGGGATTGCCCAGCCTGCCGGCCACTTGCAGCCCCGCCCGCCCGGCCGCCTCGGACAGCCTTCCCCAACCGCCACTGGATCTCTCGGCAAGCGCTTCGTCGAGCGCGGCGACCGGCACTCGACTCCGCAGCGGGGGGTTGCTGCCAACCAGCAACAAGATGTCGGCGCCTACCTGCCGAGCGGTGCGAGGCAAATAGAAGTGGGTGTAGCGCAGGCCGCTGGACCCGGAGAGCTGTGGGCCTGTGCCGGCCACCTGGATCGACGACGGAAGGTCGGGCAGGTCGCCTGCCGGCGCGATACCCAACAGCCGAATGCCAGCCTGCTCGCGGGAGAGCTCACCGAGGATCTCCAGCAGCCTCACTGCGGCAGGGCCGAGCCGGTCCCGTATCCAGGGAGAGAGATCCAGCGCCACGACCATCCGAGCGGGCGATCGGTCAACGCCGCTCATGCCGGAGTTCCATTGCGAGCCAGGCAGCAAGCGCCGGCGCTCGGGCGCGAACCCAGGCAGCTGGGGTTTGCGCGCAGCCAGGCGGAGGTCGTCGGGCTTGCCCCTAGTCGATCAGGCAGCGACCCTGGCGCAGGATGCATTCGCCGTCCACCAAAATCTCGCCCGCGTGGCGCAGGTCGCAAATCATGTCCCAGTGCAGACCGCTCTTGTTCTGCGAGCCGGTTTCCGGATAGCCGCTGCCCAGGGCCAGATGGAACGTGCCGCCGATCTTCTCGTCGAACAGCGTCTCTCCCATGAAGCGATCGATGCGCTCATTCAGCCCGATCGCCCACTCTCCGACGTAGCGCGCACCTGGATCACTCTCCAGCATCTGCTCGAGGTACGCCTGATCGCGCTCGGCGCGCGCCGCAACGACCCGACCCCGCTCGAAGCGCAATTCGACCCCTTCCACCCGGCGATTCACATACACCGCAGGGAAGCTAAACCGAACCCAGCCTTCCATCGAGTCCTCAACCGGCCCGGTGAACACCTCACCGGCTGGCATGTTCATGTGACCGTCGTCGTTGATGAACTTGCGCCCGGCAATCGAGAAGCGCAGGTCGACGTCCGGCCCATGGATCTCCACTTGCGACCGCCCGGCGAGCCAGTCGACCAATCGCTGCTGGCGGACGGAGACCTCCCGCCAGTGCGCGGGGGGATCTTCGAGATCGGAGAGAGTGGCCGAGAGCACAAAATCTTCGAGAGCGGTCAGGCTCATCTCGGCCTCTTGAGCGTAGGCGCTCGTCGGAAAGAGGGTAACAACCCAGCGCAGATCCCCTGACGCGCTCCGGCGCAGGAAGGTCTCATTCAGCGGGGCGCTGGCAGCCGTCCGCCGCCGACGGCGATCGGGATCCACGCCGCTCAAGGCGCGCGTGTTCAAACTGCCGCGGACGACGATCAGGCCCTGGAACTCCCCCCGCACGATCTGCTCGGTCCGGAACATGTGGTCGAGCTGATCCTCATTGGCTTGCTCGAAGAAGATCTCGCTCAGGCCCTCCAGGCCGACATAGGCTTCCAGCCCCATGAAGAGATGCGGGTAGGCGCCGGCTTTGAGCAGCTTTCGGTAGACCTCCCGGATGAGCGGCGCGGCAACGGGCGGGCCGTAGATGGCGACGTCTTGCTTCGGCTGGGCGTCGATCGAGTAGCTCACCAGCGTATCGGCGAGTCTGCTCAGGCGTGGGTCGGCGGACATGCAGCCTCCTGAGGCGGCAAGCACTCCAGCGTGGAGCGCGGCTCGGTTGCAGAGACAACCCCCGGTGCAGCAGCGTATGGCGGGGGTCGACAGATCGGCCCGAGGCGGAGATCACCGCCTGTGACGGTCACGGGTTCTCGGACCCGGGCGTCGATCACCAGCTCGTCGAGAGGGCGCAGCCGTTATCGAAGCCCAGCTTGAGGCCGTAGCCCGACTGATCGTCCGACCACTGGAAGACCAGGCGCAGCGTAGCCACCGTCCCAGGCTCGACTACCGTTCGCGCGTCGCTGGGAAGATCGCCGGTCTGCGATTCCGGCCCTTCGGCCGGCCGCTCCCAGAGCAGTTCCCGCCCGAGCCAGATCGCCTGCAGTTCATTCTCGGGAGGGAAGGAGGGCTCCAGGCTTGTGAGCTGAATGGCGGTGGTCCCGCCGTTGTCAATCGGCCAGGAAACCTCCTGCCCCGTGCGGTTGAAGGAGAGCATGGTCACGCCGGGGCAACTGGCGGAGGTGACGGGTGTTGCCGCCGGGGCTGGGGGAGCAGGGGTTGGGCTGGAGAGCAGCGCGGGCCCCACCACGGCAGCCTGTGTGGCGGATGGATCCTGCGTGGTCGGCGGTGTGCGCGGCCAGAGGAGAGCCGCGGCGATGGCCAGCAGGGCCACGGCGGCGGCCGCGCCCAAGGCGATCGCCGGCCAGCGGCGGTGTGCCGGCTGCGGCACGATCGGAGGCGCCGGGCGTGCCACCGGAATGGGCCGGGCCACGGGCACCTCGACCTCGGGCAGCGCCTCCCCGCGCAGTCCGCGCTGGTAGGCGTCGTTGAGCGCGTCCACCGAGGCGAACCGATCCTCGGGTGCCTTGGCCAGGCTCTTCAGGATCACCCGCTCAATTTGCGGCGGCAGATTGGGATTGAACTGCCTGGGCGGCGGCGGCGGATCCTGCATGTGCATCAGCACCGTGCCCATCGCCGTCTCCGACTCAAATGGCAGCCGGCCCGTCGCCAACTGATACAGGATCACCCCAAACGAGTACTGATCGGACCGCGGGTTGACCTCCCCGCCCCGCCCCTGCTCAGGTGAGACATACGCCGGTGTGCCCAAGATCATCGAGCCGGTCAGGCTGGTCGAGCTCTCGGTCATGCGCGCCAAGCCAAAATCAGTCAGTTGCGCGGTGCCCTCTCGGGTGATCATGATGTTCGAAGGCTTGATGTCGCGGTGGATCACGCCGCGGTCATGGGCGAACTGCAGAGCAGCCGCGGTGTGGGCAACCCAGCGGGCGGCTTCGGCCTGCGTTACGCCGCGGCGGGTCATGCGGTCGTACAGCGTGTCACCGACAACGAACGGCATCACCAGGTACGCATAGCCCAGCTGCTCGCCGTAGTCGGTGACCACCACAATGTGGGGATGCTTGAGGCGGGAGACAACCTGGGCTTCGCGCCGGAAGCGGCGCAGGAAGCGCTTATCGCTGCCCAGCGTTGGCGAGAGGACCTTGATGGCCACCTCGGCCAGCTTGCGGGTGTCCATGGCCCGGTAGACCGTCGCCATGCCACCCTGGCCGATTTGCTCAACCAGCTTGTAGTGGTCGAGCATCTGGCCGACCAAACCAGCCATCTCGGGCGCCTCGCAGCGAAGTCTACCTAGCGGCCGGTATGCCTGGCGCCAATTCTACCGAGAATCTGGAGCAGCGGGACCCCCACTCCCTGGGCTAGAGCTCGAACTCCCCAATCTGCTCTCCGTTCAAGGAAACGGTATAGCTTCCGGATTCAAACGACCCGAGTGGGATGGAAGCCTCGAACGGCTCCAGCACCTGGATGCAGGCCAGATCAGGGTCAGCCAGGCTGTAGAGTACGACCTCGATCCTCCCGGCAGAATCCGGGCCATGCACCTCCCACTTCAGGGCGTGGCACGGCGTGGGAAGTGACCCGCTCAGCTGAAGCCGCCCCTGTACCGGGAAGCTCTCGGCCAGCAGGAGCTCGGTGGACTCCACATACACCGGGCCGCGAGTTCCTTCCGGCTCGCCGGTGCCAGGCGAGTGGGGCACCTCAGGCGGCGGGATCGGCTCAGTGGTGCGGGCGCAGCCGGCAATCACCATGCCGGCCGCCAGGATCAGGAGGGTAGGCGTGCGAATCATTCGGGCCTCCTCGGCGAGTCCATGCTATCACCGTTGACGTTGTTCGAGCTCGGTGGGTTCCCGACGCAGCCCGGCCCGGGTATCATTGCAGCCTCGCCACGGCCGACTGCCGGGCGGGTCCCAGAGCGAAGTCATGCCTCGAGTCGATGAACCCTCCACTGCTCCCCAAGCGCCGCCCCTGCCCGATGCCGGATCGGCGGCGCGACAGTTCCTGGTGGGGGGCCGCGACCAGCTTCCGCTGCTGCTGGGCGTCATCCCTTTCGGGCTGATCTTCGGTGCGCTGGCACTGCAGGCCGGTCTGACGCCGGTTTCGGCGCAGGCCTTCTCCGTCCTGATCTTCGCCGGCAGCGCTCAATTCATCGCCGTGGGCATGCTCTCCAGCGCACCCGCCGGCCTGGTCGTCGCCACGATATTTGTTGTCAATTTGCGCCACGCGCTCTACAGCGCCTCGCTCTCGCCGCACATCAGCCACCTGCCAATGCGCTGGAAGGTGCCACTGGCCTGGCTGCTGACCGACGAGGCCTTCGCGGTCGCCGCGCTGCGCTACCGCCAGCCGGAGGTGCGCCTGGCCCACTGGTACACGCTTGGGACCGGACTGACGTTGTGGGCCGCCTGGCAGGCCAGCACCGCGCTGGGTATCCTGCTGGGCGCACGCGTTCCCGAGGCGTGGGGCCTGGAGGTGGCACTGCCGCTGACCTTCATCGCCCTGCTGATCCTGAGCATCCGCGACTGGCCCGCCGTAGCGGCTGCGTTGTGCGCCGGCGGGGCTGCGGTCGTGCTGCACGGACTTCCGTTCCGGCTGGGATTGATTTCCGCCGCCATCCTGGGGGTCGCCGTCGGCGTGGTCCTGCAAGCGAGGCGAGGTCGAGCAGCAAGCGGGAGCGATGGCGCATGAGCGTGGGCGGCGTGTGGCTGGTGATCCTGGGTGGGATGCTGGTCACTTTTATGACGCGCTTCTCGTTCATTGGCCTGCTGCCGGCCGAGCGCCTGCCACCGCTGCTGCGCAGCGGACTGGGCTTTGTCGCGCCGGCAGTGCTGGCCGCGATCATTGCGCCGGCGCTGCTGCTGCCAGCGGGCGTCCTTGACCTGAGCCTGAGCAACTACCAGCTGCTGGCCGGCCTGGCGGCAATGGCGATCGCGGTGCGATTTCGGAACCTGTGGCTGACGATTGCCGTCGGCCTGGCAGTGTTCTGGATGCTGAGCGCCCTGGGCGCCTGACGGCTTGCCACCAGAGTGCGAGCCCCGTCCGAAGTTACAATACGCCAGCAATGAAGGCAGACTCGAATCCTCGCCGATTGGCATGGGTGGCCATCGCCGCGGCCGTGCTCACCATCGGGCTCAAGGGCGCGGCGGCGGCCATCACCGGCTCGGTCAGCCTGCTTTCCGACGCCCTGGAATCGACCATCAACCTGACCACGGCGATCATGACCTTGATCGTCTTGTTCATTGTTGCCCGTCCAGCGGATGAGGACCACGCCTACGGCCACGGCAAAGCCGAGTACCTCTCCAGCGGCGCCGAGGGGGGCCTGATCCTGGCGGCGTCGGGCGGGATCATCTTTGTTGCCATCCGCCGATTGATCAACCCGCAACCCGTAGACCATCTCGACATCGGCCTGATTGCCATCGGGCTGGCGACACTCATCAACCTGGTCGTGAGTCAGGGGCTGATCCGCGTCGGCAAACGCCAGCGCTCGATTGCCCTCGAGGCCGATGGTCGTCACCTGATGACGGATGTGCTGACCTCCGCCGGGGTGATCCTGGGCGTGCTGCTCGTCAAACTGACCGGCATCCTGCGGCTCGATCCGATCATCGCCATCGTCTTCGCCGTCAACATCACTGTGACCGGCGTCCGGCTGATCCTCCGCTCCGCGCGCGGCCTGATGGATACGGCGCTCCCGCACCAGGACATCCGGGCGATCACGGCCGCCCTGGACCGGCTGGTTGAGGAGGGGGTGCGCTACCACGCCCTGCGCACTCGGCAATCGGGCGCCCGGAACTTCGCCTCGGTCGACATCCAGGTCCCAGGTGGCTGGACCGTCCAGCAGGGGCATGACTTGCTGGAACGGGTCGACCTGGAACTGCGCAAGGCCGTGCCCGGGCTGACGGTGTTCTCCCACCTCGAACCGATCGAAGACCCTCGCTCGTGGAACGACATCCAGCTTGACCGCCCTGACATCGATCAACTGATCCAGCAGGAGCACCGCCCGGCCTCATCGGGCCAGGGGAAAGCCGCCAGCTAGCCGCCCGAATCCATCGCCGCCCGAACTTGCCAGACGCGTCGGCTGCGCCGATTGGGCGGGGGGTTGCCGCGCGCGAATCGGCCGGTGGGCGGCGCGGGGTTTGCCTTAAAGGGGCGGCTACTTGCCGATGGCAGGATGCCAGGGAGTGAAGTGTTCGAGGATCGAACCGCCGATGAACTCGCGCAGGATGGAGTTGTCGGGGATCAACTCGGTGTCCAGCGGCAGGAACCATTCCAGGAACGACAAGAGGCGCTTGGCTTCGACATGCTCCGGGGTGCCGAAGGTGACCTGGCGCAGCAGGGGTTCGGCAAGCGGAGCCAGCGCCGAGGCCTCGTACACCAGCGCCGTGTTGAACATGACGTCGGCATTCTCCTGAAACGGGAAGATGTAGCGTTTCTCCCCGCGTCGGACGGATTCCCAGCGGCGGATCGTATCCGTCGCGTTGTAGCCGCGCTGCCTGGCATCGCGCACGATGCGCCGAATCATGCGCGTGTCGGTTGTCGACACCCGGTTGTAGCGGTCCAGGTTGAGCTGAGTCAAGGCGGAGGCATAGATGCGGAAGGTCGAAGCCGGCGGAAGCTCCGGCACCAGCTTGGGGTTCAGCCCGTGGATCCCTTCCAGGATGATCATCTGGCCCGGCTGGAGCTGTACGACCTCAGCCGGCTGCTGCTTGCCCAGCTTGAAGTCGTAGCGGGGAAGCTGCACCTTGTCGCCGCTGATCAGCAGCTGCAAGTCGT
>JBFYRF010000264.1:0-7907 GCA_041302385.1 Anaerolineales bacterium
GATCTCCCCGCGCGTCAGCCCGCTGGTCCGGCCAGACTTGCGCACGGCCATGGCGAGCATTGGCTCTGTGGTGCCGATCACCCGGCCGATCTCGAGGATCTCTGCGTCCACCCAACCGTCCTGCAGTGGGCGAGCCACGGCCGCGTCCACCCGGTTGGCCGCCAGCGGATCGATCCGGCGCACCTCCAGCCGATGGCGGGAACCGACCAGCCGCGCCAGCGCATTCCCGACAGCGGCGAAGCCGTTGGCCAGCGAGCACTCTCCGGGCTCATCGGTGAAGGCAATCGGCACGAAGCGCTCGAGGCTGGCCAGTTGATCCTCGTCCGTTCGCCCGCCATCCAGCGCGCCGGGCTGCAGCACCGCGTCGCCCGGGAGCCCCTGATTGCTGTTGGCCAGCACATGGTTGTTAGACAGGATGAGGCGCACCCCGCTGCGCCGGTCGCGCACCAGGCAGCCCAACGTGCCCGCCGTCACCCGGAAATGGCTGAGGCTGACTCCGCCCGGTGCGGGTCGCCAGGTCACGTCGCGCGCCTTGTGGATGCGCAGATCGCCCACCTCCAGCACATCCGTCGGCACGCCGCCGACCTCCGCCGGGACCCGCGCCTGCGGGTCGAGCCCGGCCAGCGGAACCTTGCGCCGAACCAGGGTCACCAGGCAGATCTGATCGGTGAGGCGCTTGCCCACCGTGCGGTAGCCGGTCCCCACGCCGACCACGTTGGGTTTGGCCAGCAACGCAGCCTGGTGGGCTGTCTTGGCCTGCGCGACTCGCGCAAGATCGTCCATGGGCCCCTCCGCTCGTCTCGAGTATATGCCCGAAAAGAAGCGGAGCACCGGATAATCATCCGATGCTCCGCCGGAACGCTGGCAGGTGTCGGCTAGCGCCTGCGGTCGAGGGGCACCCACTTGCGGTCGGTGGGGCCGACATACGCTGACTGCGGCCGGATCAAGCGATCTTCCTTGATCTGCTCAAGCACATGCGCCGTCCAGCCGCCGACGCGCGAGATGGCGAAGGTGGGCGTGAACAGGTCCACCTCGAGGCCGATGCCATGCAGCACCAACGCCGTGTAGAACTCGACGTTGGTCTGCAGGTTGCGACCCGGCTTGAGTTCCTCCAACACGCGCAGCGTCACCTGCTCGACCGTGCGCGCTTCCTCATACAGTCTGGCCGAGCCGGCCCCGGCGAACAGCTTCTCGGCCGCCTGGGCGAGCACATCGGCCCGCGGATCGCGCACCTTGTACACGCGATGGCCGAAGCCCATGATCCGGCCGCCCGACCCCATCGTCTCGCGCACCCAGGTGTCGGCCTCTTCGGCGATGGACTTGCCGGAGCGCGCGGCGCGGCCGCGAATCTCGAACACCATGTCCAGCGCCGGGCCGGGTGCGCCGCCGTGCAGCGGGCCCTTCAACGCGCCGATTCCACCGACGATCGCCGAGAGCATATCCGAGCGCGTGCTGGCGATCACCCGCGCCGTGAAGGTCGAGGCGTTCATGCCATGGTCGACGACGGTGTTGAGGTAGGTCTCCAATGCGCGCACTTTGTCAGCCTGCGGCAGCTTACCTTCGAGCATGTACAGGAAGTTGGCGGCGTGACCGATAGCCGGATCCGGCGCAATCGGCTCCTGGCCATGCAGCAGGCGCCAGTAGGCGGCCACGATCGTCGGCATTGGCCCGGTTAGGGCGATGCCGCAGCCCACGTCCGGCAAATCCGGCGGCCGATGCGGCTCACCCTCGCATGTCCCGATGGCGTCGACCGCCATGCGCAGGGCATCCATGGCGGGGATCTTCAGGTGGGCCGACCGCTCAAGAAGCTCGAGCGAGGCCGGGGGCAGCCGCCGGCGCATGGCGAGCTGCTCGCGCAGCGCCTGCAATTCCGAAGCCGTCGGCAGCCGGTCGGTCCACAGCAGGAAGAGCACCTCTTCGAAGGTCGCATGGGGCGCCAGTTCATCCAACGGGAAACCGGCGATCGTCAATTCCCCCGCTTCGCCGTCCACCCGGCTGAGGCGCGTCTCGCTGACGACAATCCCCTCCAGCCCGCGTGCGATCTCTGCCATTTTCGGTACTCCGTGTTCTCTGGGGAGGTTCCCAGGCTTGTTGTTCCGGGCGACCAGGTTTCGGTCGCGAGCTACATGTGAATGGAGTGGCCCTCAGCAGCGTGGGCTGCCTCCATCAGGACCTCGCTCAGCGTCGGGTGGGCATGCACGTTGCGGGCGATCTCAGCTGGGGTGAGTTCCATTTGCTGGGCGAGGGTAAGCTCTGGCAGCAGCTCCGTCACCTCTGGGCCGATCAGGTGCGCGCCCAGGATTTCCCCGTAGCGGGCGTCGCGCAGGATCTTCACCCAGCCGGCATAGTCGCCCATTCCCAACGCCTTGCCGTTAGCCTGGAAGTTGAAACGGCCCAGCGTGTACTCCAGGCCCTGCGCTCGAGCCTGGGCTTCGGTCAAGCCGAAGGAGGCGACCTGTGGCTGCGAGTAGATCGCCCGCGGCAGGTTGTGGTACTCAAGCGTGGTGGTCTCGGCGCCGGCGATGTTCTCAGCGCAGATGATCCCCATGGCTGAGGCGACGTGCGCCAGCATCAGCTTGGCCGTGACATCGCCGATGGCCCAGATGCCAGGGACGCTGGTCGCCATGCGCTCGTCGATCTCGATCGCGCCCCGCTCGTCGAGCTTCACCCCGGCCGCCTCCAGGCCGAGACCGCCCGAGTTGGGCTTGAAGCCGATCGCCACCAGCGCCTGCTCGGCCTCAACCATCTGCGTGCCGGCTTCGCCAGCGATCCGGACCTGGACGCCCGCCTTGCTGCTGTCTATCTTCTCGACCCGCGCCCCTGTCATCAGCTGGATGCCGCGCTTGGTGAAGGCCTTGGCCAGCTCCTGGCTGACTTCCTCGTCCTCCAGCGGCGCGATGCGCGGCAGCATCTCCACCACGGTCACCGCAACGCCGTAGGCGTTCCAGATCGTGGCGAACTCGAGCCCGATCGGCCCGGCGCCGATGATCACCGCTGATTGGGGCAGGGTTTCCTGCAGGATCGCCTCGAGGTAGGTGAGCACCCGCTGGCCATCGGCCTGCACGCCGGGAATCAGCGCCGTGCTCGACCCGGTGGCCACGATGATGTCCTTGGCGGTCAGCGTCTTGCGGCTGCCGTCGGCGGCCGTCACCCCGACCGTGCCCGCCTTCTCCACCATGGCGGTCCCCATCTGAACCTCTACCTTGTTCTTCTTCATCAGGAAGCCGACGCCCTTGACCAGCCGCTCCGACACCTGGCGGCTGCGCTTGACGGCCGCGGCATAATCCAGCTTGAGCCCGTCGACTTGGAAGCCGAACTCCTTGCCGCGCTCGCGCAGCAGGTGGGCGACCTCGGCGTTCTTGAGCAGCGCTTTGGAGGGGATGCAGCCCACGTTCAGACACACGCCACCGAGCCACTGCTTGTCGATGATCGCCGTCTTCTTTCCCAGTTGCGAAGCGCGGATGGCGGCCACGTAGCCGCCCGGTCCCGCGCCGATCACGATCACATCGTAGTCGGACATCCAGCACTCCTGTGACAGACGTAGGTTGCGATTGTAACAAACGCGCGCCGCGCTGTCACCCCTGCAGGTACGGGAAACAGGCAAAGCGCCGGGCACGCCAATCGCAATCCAGCGGGGCGCCGGCAGGATGGGGCTGCCGAAGGCCGGGAAGCTTGAGAAGGTCGCCGATTCGCCGGAGGGCAACCTCAGTCGAGGTGGAGCGAAGCGCGCTCCATCAGGATGTCGTCGGCCGGCCAGCCTTTCTGGTCGGCGAGCTCGATGAATGCCCGGCGGAAGAGCAGCCTGACCTCGACCTCCACCGGCAGGGCAGCCTCGGGCGCGGCGAACTCGTAGCGGGTGGTGTCCGAGGCGAACGCGGCCAGGCGAGTGTCGCTCAGCTCGCGCGTCGGGTTCCAGTAGGCCCCGGTCGGCGAGATCTCGGTCCACAGCTCCTGCAGGATGCGGGCATATGCCTTGCCTGGCAGGCGGGCGTAGTAGCCGTCCGCCGGGTTACCGCTGCCGGCCCAGTCCGGCAGCGCAGGGCCGTCCGTCTGCTCGAGCCCCGCTCCCGTGGAGTCGTTGGCCTGTACCAGCAGGATCATCTGCCGCAGGGGTGAATCGGTCGGCACGTGGTGGCCGGTCTGGTCATTGGTGACCGTCACATTGACGACAATCGCGCCTGCCTCGCGCCTGGCCTCCGCCTCCATAGTCACAGCGTTCTGCAGCAGCTCCTGGCTGGCGGCTCCGGGGAACGTGTGGGCGTGGATCGACATCGGATCGCGCTCGATGCCTCCGGCCTCGGGTGCGACATTGGTGATCGCCTCACCGTCCAGGATCGTCGGTGCGGGCATGTGACACTGCTGGCAGGTGCGGGCACCCCCGAAGCTGGGTTCGCTGTACGGGCTGTCGAGCCACTCGCCGTACGAGTTGTAGACGACCGTGTCCCAGAAGACGCCGAAGTGACAGGGTGCACAGAAGGCGCTCTGCTCGATCAACGGCAGGTAGGTATCCTCCTCAGGGACGTTGTCGTCATCGAAGGTTCCGAAGAAGAGCTGGAAGCGTTCGGGATCGCCCGGAAAGGGACGTCGGATGTCCATCGACAGCACACCGGGCATATTGGGACGGGGCAGCCCGCTCTCCGGGTCGAGGCCGACAGCGGCGATCTTGTGGCAGAAGTCGCAGTGCACACCAAAGGCATCTGCGCCACTGACGGTGTTGGGGTCGACCCCGTACGCGGCGTCGATGGCAGGTCCGGGCGTGTGGCAGGCGGCGCAGTTGCCATCGGACTCCGGGAAGTCGAGCTTGTAGCCTGGGCCGTAGTAGGGCTGCTTCGGGTCGGCCTTAAGCGGGATTCGGCCGTAGTCCTTGACGTAGGCATAGCGCGTCGCCTCGCCCCGGTTCCCGTCGAGGTCCGTCCCGTTGTACATCGAGAGAAAGCGAGGGTTCGTAGCCGAGCCGGCGTGAGCGTCATGATCCAGCCAGACCTGCGTGACGGCTGGCTTGCACGAGTAGCACGAGCCCTCTCCCAGAGGTGGGACCCAGGCGTAATCGGGGTTGTCCTCCGTTTGATAGCGGAGCAGGGTGAGCACAAGCCCGTCGGCCGGTGCAGCCACGTTTTCGGCCTTGGCACAGTAGTGCCCCTCGGCCCATGCGCTGATGGTGACCGTCACGCCAGTCTCGAGCCCCACAAGGGCGAAGCGGCCCTGATTGTCGGTCGAGGTTGAGTGGGTTGTTGCCTGCTGGCGCACGGTCGCGCCCACAATCGGGCTACCGTGCTCGTCGAGCACGATCCCCTCGATGGAGGGAGCAGGGGTCAGGGCTGCTCCCTCCGACGGATTCATCGTCGTTGGCGCGGCGACCGCGCCCGCTGCAGGTGGCACCGCCGCACCGGCCTCGGGGCGTGGCTGACCGCAGGAGGCCAGGACGACAAGCAGGCATCCTAGAGCCATGAGCAGTGCAGGTCTTGCCGGACGATGCATCTCACACCCTCCCGGCACCAGGCAGACGGGTCCGCGGCGCTCCACCCGTCAAGGCGCCATCCCGCCCGCCCGGCGTCGACCGCGCGGCGAAGGCCGCCGACCCATCCGGTTGCAGGTTAGAGCACCGACCGAATCACGATTGCGGTGCCGCCGCAGCATCCAGCCGATACACGCCCTGCCCGCGCGTGCCGGCATACAATACCGATCCGTCTGCGCTCAGCGCCAGGCGTTGTATCGCCAGGCCTCCCCGGCTGGTGTCGAGCCCCTGCTGTAGAACCGTGAAGCTCTCCCCCCCGTCCATGGAGTAGAACACGCCTCCGCGTGCAGTCCCGGCGTACAACACCCCCGCGTGCGATGGGTCGAGCACGATGTCGGTGACTGTCTCCTCGGGCACCAGCCCCGCCGTCACCTGCTCCCAACTGGCACCGCCGTCGAGCGATCGGAACATGCCCGTGGACGTGCCCGCGAAGATCATCTCGGGCTGGCCGGCATCGATGGCCAGGGCGCGAATGATGTTGTACTCCGAGGGCAGGCCGGAGGAGCGCTCCTCCCAGGACTGACCGCCGTCCGTCGTCTGGAAGATCTGGCCCCCGTGCGTTCCGGCGTACACCGTCTGGGGATCGGTCGGGTGAACAGCTATCGAAGCGAAACCCAGGTTGGCGATCGAGGCATCATTGGCCGCGGCCCAGGTGGTGCCCCCGTCGGAAGAGCGATACACCCCGACGCCAATCAGGTAGTCGTCGCCCATCTGCGCCTCGAAGTCGGGCGGTGGATTGAGCGAGGCGCCGTAGACGATCGAAGTGTCGGAAGGAGCGAACGCCATCTCCCAGAACTTCATCCTGCCCCAGGCGTCATCCGTGATCCCCGGCGGGCACGCCAGGGAAAACACGCGCTCCCAGGAAGACCCGCCGTCGTAGGATTCAAACAGCGGCGGCGCCACCGTCCCGCGCTCACCCTCGAAGATGAGGAGATGATCTGAGTCCGATGGATCGAGCGCCTGCGTGAGCACCCCCATCACCAGGTCCGGGTTGCTGATGCTGCTCCACGTATCTCCGCCGTCCGCTGAGACGAAGGCGGCCATGCGCACACCGGCATACACCAGCCCGGGAGTGTCTGCGGCGGCGTCCAGCCCAAACACATACGCACCCGAATACCCTTGCGTGGCCACACTCCAGGTCTTCCCGCCATCGGTGGAGAGGAAGTTGCCTCCGATGTAATTGTTGATGAACAGCCGGTTGCACTCCGGATCGTCGGGGTCCACCTGGATGTCGATCGGCATGCCGGGGTACAGGCCGGGAGGGCCCCAGGTCTCCCGAGATTCATCGCCGTAGCCCTGCCAGGTCAGCCCGCCGTCGGCGCTGCGGTAGACGCGGAGTTCGCCGGCTGCGTAGGCAATCTGCGGGTCTTGCTCGCAGAACTCGACGGCGCCGATGGCCACGTCGCCGGTGATCACCGCCTGCCATGAGTCACCGCCATCTTGCGTCAGGTAGACGATGCCGGAGGGTTCACCCTCCCCTCCGAGTGTGGTTGCTCCGGTGCCGGCCAGGAGTGTCTGTGGGTCGCCGGGCTTCATGTACAGGCTGCCGACGTGCAGCATCTCCAGGCCCTGCTCCGCTCCAAGCGTCGTCCAGCTCTGGCCGCCATCGGTGCTCTTGAGCACTCCCAGCCCACCGGCATCCCAGGGCGTGGTCAACATCCCGGGCGGCGAGTTCAGCGGCGAGCGATCGAAGATCCCGGTGGAGACGTACAGCACGTCAGGGTCGCCAGGGTCGATCCACAGGTAGCGCGCCAGTGCGTCGCCCTCCCAGATCATCGACCAGTGCTCGCCGCCATCCGTCGTGCGATAGACTCTCCCCCCGACGGTCGCCGGGTCGGGATTGGGGCCGGGCCTGCCGGCTTCGACGAGCACACGGCTGTCCACCTCGGCCTGGGCATAGACAATGTCCGACGAGCGCGGGTCCACCGTAAATCCACGGAAGTGCAGGCCGCTGTGCGGCTCGACCCCATCGTCCATCAGCATCCACGTTTGCCCGCCATCGGTCGACTTGTAGATGTGCCCGGTGTACTGGGTGCCGATCCAGATCGTGTCCGGGTCGTGCGGGTCAACTGTGGCGCTGAAGACGGGGACGTTGCTGGTGGCCTCGAAACCGGCGATGCCGTTGTTGCTCGGCTCCCAGGTGAGGCCGCGGTCCGTGCTGATGTGGAAACCGGCCGTCCCGTCGGTCACATACCAGACGTCATGATCGTCGAAGTTATAGCGGATGTCGTAGCCCAGATCGCCGGGCGGGTTGCCCAGGGCAACCCACGCCTCGGCCTGGTAGGCGGGCGTCCCTGGTTCGACGCTGACGGGGCCAGGCGTCACCCCGGCGTCGGACTGCGGTTCGGCGCTTGCCTCAAGGGGCTCACCGCTCACTCGGACCTCCACCTGG
>JBFYRF010000284.1:0-9969 GCA_041302385.1 Anaerolineales bacterium
TGGCTGAAGGAATCGCTCCGCCTGCTCGAGGTCTATCCGAATGTCGGCATGGTGACCAGCCGGCCGTTCCGCACCCCCACGGAGTTCATCAGCGCGACGCTCGCCTGGGCGGAGGCGACCCCGGAAGTCGAGTTGGAGCGGGGCAGCTTCATCCCTTGGCAGGACTTCCGCGCCTTCGACCTGAGCCTGGGGCAGGACGAGGCGGAGATCCGTGCACGCTATGAGCGCACCGAGGATGTCCGCCTCACCTTCCGAGGGCTCCAAGCCATGGTCGGTGCCTCCCACTGGCAATTCGTTTCCCGGAGAGAAGTTCTGCAGCAGTTCCTTCCTTTCAAGATGGACAGGCCCATGGGGCAGGTGCGCCAGCTGGACCAACGCATGAACGATGCCGGCTACCTGCGGCTGATGACGGTTGAGCCGCTGGCGATGAACATGAGCAACAACCCGGATCCGATCCCGGCCGGGCCGGTGCAGCCGCGGCGGCCAGGTTTGCCGAAGCGCTTTCTGGAGATCGGTCCGGTGCGCTGGCTCTTGCTCGCGATCTACAACCGCATCTTCCGCTGGTACTACGGCCGATGAGGGCACGCGGCGCGCCCAGCCGGGCGATGCGGGCAACGAGTTGGGACTTCTGCCGTGGATAGCCGTCGGGCCTTCATCTGCGCCGAGCATGGCTTGGCCCTCGTGTACTACCTGCAAAGCGAGGTCGTCCCGACGCTGCTGAACAACGGGATCCAGGTCACGCTGCTGACCGATGACAGTCTGCGTCAGAAGATCGAGCAGCGGTTCGGTCAGCCCGGCCTGACGGTCGAAGGCATGCGGCTGGATCTTGTCCGGGAGCAGGCCTCCCGCTGGGGCGAGCTCCAGTGGTGGCTGGCGTTCCTCCGACGCGTGGGCGGCTCTCGACGGATGAACACCGAGGCGATGGATTCCTATGTCGATCAGGTGACGGTGGAGGAGTCGAATCGGCGCAGGATCCTGCTGCCCTTTGCCAAGCTGTTCGTCGCCCTCCTGCGACGATCGCGAGCGGCGCGCCGGAGCCTGGTTCAGGCACAGCGGCTCTTCACCCCGGAGATCTACGCGGATCTGTTCGAGGCTTCGCCGCCCCAGTTGGTGGTGTCGAGCACTCCTGGATGGCGGATGGATCGCTATCTGCTGCGTGAAGCCCATGCACGCAAAGTGGCGACGGCGGCGACGGTCATTGGCTGGGACAACCCCAGCAGCTACAGCTTGCCTGGCGCTCCGGTGGACGACATTGTGTGCTGGTCCGACATCCAGCGTCAGGAGCTGATCGACGGCTCAGACTGGGATGCGGCACACGTCCATGTCACCGGGATGCCCACCTACGACGGCTACTTCTCCCGTAGCTGGCAGATGTCCCGCGAGGACTACTTCGCGCTGCATCGGCTGGATCCGCGGCGCAAGCTGATCTGCTTTGCGTGCAGCTTCGTTTCCTTCTCGCCCAACCTGCAGGTGGTGAAGGCGCTGGCGCGCCTGGTCCGAGAGGATCGCCTTGGCTATCCGTCGCAGCTGCTTGTCAGGCTGCACCCGAATCATTTCCTGGATGTGCACCTCTTCGTTCAAGAACGCGAGCAGGTCCACGCCCTGGCCGCGGCGAACCCGCATGTGCGGGTCGTCGCGCCGGTGCCGCTCGGCGGGTCACTCGGATACTACTCGGGAGAGGACATGCCTGAGAAGGCCTCGATGCTGGCCCAGGCCGATGTCTTCGTCACCGTGTATTCGACGATGGTCGTCGAAGCGGCCATCCATGATCGCCCGATCGTCAGTGCCTGCCTGGACGCTCCCCTCGGATGGGACACGCCGCGCAAGTACTCGCTGCCGCTCTCGGCCATTGGCGGCTGGCCGACCCACGACCGTTTCCGCCGCGCCGAAGCGGGGAAGGTTGTCTACACGGAGACCGAGCTTGAGGCGGCGATCCGCAGCTACCTGGATCATCCTGAGCTGGACGCGCGGCAGCGGCGCGCCTTCATTGAGCGTGAGCTCACAACCATCGACGGATCGGCCGGCAGGCGAACAGGGGAAGAGCTGATTCGTCTGGTCGACAGAGGTCACCGATGAGGCTCTTGATTGTTGGATTGGGCTCGGTCGGTCGGCGGCATTTGCGCAACCTGCTGACGCTGGGCGTTGAGGATGTGATCTTGCTGAGATCCGGTCACAGCACACTGCCGGAGGAGGAGCTTGCTACACGCCGCCAGGTGAACACGCTGGAGGCGGCACTGGCGCTCGAGCCGGAGGCGGCGGTGATCGCCACGCCTTCCGCATTGCATCTGGCATCGGCCATCCCCCTGGCGCAGGCGGGGTGTCACCTGCTGATCGAAAAACCCGTGAGCCACACGCTGGAGGGTGTCGAGACCCTCGCCCAGGCGTGCAAGGCTTCCGGCACGCGAGTCCTGGTCGGATTCCAGTATCGATTCCATCCTGGATTGCAGCAGGTGGCCGCCTGGATCCAGCAGGGAGAGATTGGGGAGGTCGTCGCCGCCCAGGCGATCTATGCCGAGCACCTGCCCGGCTGGCATCCCTGGGAGGACTACCGGCAATCGTATGCTGCGCGTCCGGATCTCGGCGGAGGGGCAGTCCTGACGCTCTGTCACCCACTCGACTACCTGCAGTGGATTCTGGGTGAGGTCGTTAGCGTGTCGGCGCAGGTCACCCGCTCCGCTGCGCTGGGCCTGCAGGTTGAGGACGTCGCCGACATCAGCCTGCGGTTTCGCTCCGGCGCGTTAGGCTGCGTCCACCTGGACTACCACCGGCAGCCGCCCCTTCATCGGCTTGAGCTCACCGGAACGGGTGGCTCGGTAGCCTGGGATCAGGGTGCGGCTCCCACACTGTGGCGGGCAGGCGGGAAAGAGAAGCTGACCGCGCCGCTTCCGGCCGGGTTTGAACGCAACGCCATGTTTCTGGCCGAGATGAGCAACTTCCTGGACGTGGTTAAGGGAGAGGCTTCTCCGGCCTGCAGCCTCGAAGAGGGGATGTTGGCGCTCGGGATGGCCCTGGGTGCGCTGCAGTCCGCCGCCGCCGGTCGGGTCGTTGAGCTTGCGGAAGTCACTCCGGATCCCAAGGCTGAGGACGCGTAGCGTGCATTCCTTGCGCACTCCCCAAGCGAAGCGTTGGCTGGCGGCCTCGGTCCTGCTTGCGCTCGCCGGGACTGTCCTGGTGCTGTACCACACCCGCCTCGGCCCGGGGACCACCGGCGACTCGGTGAGCTACATCATGGGCGCCGAGACCTTGCTCGATGGTCAAGGCTACGGCAGGCTGTCGGGAGGCGGCGAGGTAATCCCGATCACTGGATTCCCGCCTGGTTATTCGGTCGCCCTGGCTGGTGCGGCGCTGCTCCTCAGCGACATGACCGAGGCGGCGCGCTGGATGAACGCCATCCTCTTCGGCGTCAACATCCTTCTGGCGGGTGTGCTGATCTGGAAGTCGACGGGTTCCACCGTGTTCTCGCTGCTGGCGCAGGGCTGGATCCTGCTCTCGGACAGCCTGCTGCACATTCACAGCTGGGTCATGTCCGAGGGGTTATTCATCTTCTTGATGCTGTTGTCGCTGCTCTGCCTGCAGCAATTCATCGGACGACGACATTGGCTGCTGCTCCTCGGGATGGGCCTTGCGGGGGCAGCTGCCACGCTGGTCCGGTTTGTGGGCATGGGCGTGATCGCTGGCTTAGGCCTGGCGTTGCTCACCCTCCAGGATGCGGCCTGGCGGCGCCGGTTGCAGGATGCCCTGGTCTTCTCGCTGGCCGCTCTGCTGCCCGTGGCCGCCTGGTTTGCCCGCAACGCGCTCCTTGCAGACACGCTGGCCAACCGCGGGCTGGCGTACCATGTCATCGATGCGGAGCTGGTGCGGGCTTTCCTGGGGACGGCCAACACCTGGCTCTTCCCCCTGTCGCTGGGATTGCCCACCTGGACCCGGGCAGGGCTCTCTGCGCTCCTGCTCGGAGTCTTGAGCGCGGCGTTCGTCGTCCTTGCGCTTCGAGACCGGCGGCGTGGGGTCCCGCTCGAGCGGATTCAGGCGCAGCAGTTGCCCTGGACGCTGATCTACCTCTGGGCGGGATACGTCGCCGTGCTCTTGGTGAACAGCCTGCTGCTGGATGCCAGCACCAGTGCCTTCGGCGCCGCTCGCTACCTCATGCCGCTCTACGTGATCACCGGGCTGTTCGTCACCTCTGCAACCCACTACCTGACCGAGCGTCCCGGCGTGGCGCCCGGCCTGCGCACGGCGGCGCCGATCGTGCTGGGGTTCTTCGTTCTGGTTCACGGCGTACGCACGGCTGCGTTTGTCGCCAATCCGGGGGAATCCTCTGGCTACACCGGCATCCGTCGCAACGTGCCGGAGGTGGGCGAGTATTTGAGCTCGTTGGACCCGGAGCGCAGGCTGATCTCAAACAACGTGGAGTTGGTCTACGTCCTTGCGGGCCGACCGGCTTATGCGTTCCCCATCTACTACGATCACTATCAGGAACGCTTGCGCGACGACTACGCCGAGCAGCTAGACAACGCCAGGCAGCGACTTGCGCAGGGGGCTGTCATCGTGTTCTACGGCAAACCTTCGGAACAGGAGCAGGCTGCGCTGACCTTGCTTGGAGCGGCGCCGGTGTGGAGCCACTCCAGATTCACCTTCTATGCGCTGCCGGAGACCGAATTCCCATGATCCCGCCGGGAGCCGGCGAGAAAGGCGGATCGGAATGCAAAAGCACAGGCGCACTCTGCCCGAGGTCCGAATCCAGGCGGGCGATAGCTCGAGCTTGAGCATCGTCCTGCCGGTCTACAACGAGCGCGCCGCGATCGGCGGCCTGGTCTCGGGGATCGTAGTGACGTTGCGCGAGGCCGGCGTCGCTTTCGAGGTTGTGGCGGTGGACGATGGCTCGACCGACGGGACATTCGACGTACTGTGTCAGCAGGTCGGCAAGTTCCCGGGATCGCTGCGTGTCGTGCGCCACCTCACCAACAAGGGGAATGGCGCCTCATTGCGTACTGGCATCCAGCAAGCACGCGGGGCGATTGTGGTCACCATGGACGCAGACGGACAGCATGCGCCGGAGGACATCCTGCGACTGGCGCGTGAGATCCCGCCGCACGATCTGGTGATCGGCGCTCGGACGCTGGGCTACCGGGGCAGCCGCAGCCGCGGCTGGGCCAACGCCTTCTTCAATCGATTTGCCTCGTGGCTGTGTCGCACCCGGATCGAGGATCTGACATCGGGATTTCGGGCCATGCGCCGAGAGGTCGCGCTGCGGTTCCTCCCGCTCTTCCCCGCCGGCTACTCCGCCCCGACGACGACCACAATGGCCTTCCTCAAGGCCGGCTACAACGTGTTGTTCGTGCCCGTCCCGGTCGCGCCCAGAGCATCGGGCGAGTCGAAAGTGCGCCCACTCGAGGATGGTGCGCGCTTTGTCACCATCATCCTGCGCATGATCATGCTCTATGATCCGCTGCGCATCTTCCTCCCGGTGGGCATCGGCCTGGTGGCCCTGGGCTTGCTGGCAGAAATCGCCGGGCTGATCCACGCCCAACGGCTGGTGCTGGCGAATTCCGCCGTCTTTCTTTTTACCGCCGCCTTGCTGACCTGGTTGCTCGGCCTGATCTCGGATCAGGTGAGCAGCTCGCGCATCAGCTATCACGGCGACGAGTCCCTCATCGTGGTCGATGACTTCCGTGATGCCGAGTAAGGGATCGGAAGGTGAAGCTACCCGGTCTCCCTCCCCGCAATCCGCCGGCTTAGCGGCGCGGTGTGAATAGCAGCAAATTGAGAATCTCTCGCCTTGATTTTGTGTGCCTGGTTATGGTGGCCTTGCTGGCGCTCGCCGGGCTGTATGTCGTCAAGCAGACGACCCGCTTCGGCGCCGGACTGCGTGATGATTCGTTTACCTACTTAAGCGCGGCGGAGAACCTGGCGGCGGGGCAGGGATATGCCCGGGCGACGGGAGAGGGCGTGCCCAAACCGGTGACCAACTTCCCGCCGCTGTTCTCGATGGCCGTCGCCGGGCTGCACCTGCCCGGGCTGAAGGCCTACGCCGCGGCCCGTGTCCTGAACGCTCTGCTCTTTGCCTGCACCATCTTCGCCGCCGGTGCGGGGCTGCTTGCCGCCACGCGGCTGGCTGGCATCTCCCTGTGGGGCGCCGGGATGGTGCTGCTTTCGCCGGTGTTGATCGAGATCTTCAGCTGGGTGCAGAGTGAGCCGCTCTTCCTGCTGTTGTGTGTGATCTTCCTGGCATGGATGTCGACTGCGCTCCAGCAGCCCCGGAAGTGGGCATGCTTGATCCTGGCGGCGTTCGTCGCCGGGCTGGCCAGCCTGACCCGCTACGTCGGCATCGGGTTGATCCTGGCTGGGCTGGTGGCGCTGGCCGCTCAGCGAGGGTTGCCCTCCGCTCTCCGCCTGCGGAGATTGGCGGCGTTCGCAGCGATTGCGCTGGCCCCACTCGCCGCCTTCCTGGTCCGCAACACGCTCGTTGCAGGGGATCTGACCAATCGACCTGTGCCGTACTGGCATCCGCCGGAGGCGCAGGCCTGGGAAGGGGCCTTGCAGACCGCGCTTGCCTGGTGGCTGCCTGTGGGATGGGTCCGCCCGATCCCGACGGAGGCAGCGTGGGTTCTGGGAGTGCTGCTGATTGCATCGCTCGCCGTCGGTGGAATCACCGCCACAGCCGCCCTGAGGCGCAGGGGACTCCCGGTCCATGGGAGCGAGATGGCGTGGGTCACCCTGCTGGTCCTCGCCGCCAATGCCTCGCTGCTCTTGCTGACCGTGCTCTTCCTGGACCGGCTGACGCCGCTGAACAATCGCATCCTGTCGCTGATCAGCCTGTGTCTCATCCTGCTGGTTGCGCTGGTCGCCTCGCTGGGCTGGCAGGTGGTGGATCGGCGCGGGCGGGCGCTGATTGGCGTGCTTCTGCTCCTGCTGGTCGTCCAGCAGGCGAACGCGGGCCGCG
This sequence comes from Anaerolineales bacterium, assembly GCA_041302385.1. Taxonomy (GTDB): domain Bacteria; phylum Chloroflexota; class Anaerolineae; order Anaerolineales; family E44-bin32; genus PFL42. The sequence continues at coordinate 6,941 of JBFYRF010000284.1, forward strand.
CCATGCTGCAGTCCTTGCAGCACGCGCCCCAGGGATACGCAGCTTTCCACTACCGCAATTCCCCCACGCTCGCCTATATCCGGGAATTGCCGGATGTACCGATCTACAGCAACGACCTCCCCTGGCTGTACTTCTGGACGGGTAAGGTTGCGACGTACATCCCATCCCGTTTCGACCCGGCGTCGTTGACCGAGGCTCCGGAGCAGGAATACCAGGTGCTGCTGGAGACGATGCGCCGCAGGCTTGCCGCAGGCAAGGGGGTGCTGGTGGTCCTCGGTACATCTCCGGCGACACGGCTTCCCGCCTGGCAGCTCGCCGATCTGACAGCCGGCCTGACGCTCGTTGAGTCCTTCCCGGATGGATTGGTGTATGGGCCCGGCGAGCAATAGGGGACCCAGCCGGTCCTGCCCCAAGAGCGATGATTGTCTCCAGGACGGAGAGTAGTCTCTGATGATGCGGCCTACGGCAACCGTCGTGGCGTGGCTGGGACTCGGGCTGCTCACGCTCGGCCTGATCGGCTGGGCGCGCTCGGTCGACAGCTACCCTGCCTCCGCTAGCGCGGGCTGGCAGGATGCATCGGTCATCCTGGGAACGGCGATGTTCCTCGCCGGCTGGATCTACCTCCAGCGGCGCAGCCCCGGAGACGCCGATCCCGAATCTCGCCAGGCGGCGCAGGCACGCTCGACTTCAGGGATTCGGCGAGGCGCCATGCGCTCGGAGCGCTGGCTTCTGCCGGCTGCGGCTTGTGTGGTGGCCCTCGCCAGCCTGGTCGGCCTCTTGTTCGTCTATCGACTCGACTCGATCGGGTTCTTCACCGACACGCGTCACTACCTCGGGGTAGGGCGGAACCCCCTCGGCTCCGCCGGCCTGTGGGTTGGGGATCGCCCCGCCGGCTACCCGCTGCTGCTGCGTCTGTCCGGACTGACGGCGCCCGGTATGGCCGAGCCCGTGATGTTGGCTTCCGCCCGCCGCCTCACCCAGTTGCAGCTCCTGGCCTCCCTGGGAGCATTCGTCCTGCTCGCGATTGTGGTCTTCAGGCAGGTGGACCTCCCACTGCTGGGGGTGTTGGCCTCGGGGTGGGTTCTCCTGCTGGGCTTTGGCCCTGACGTCAGTCAGTGGAACAAGATGCTGCTGACCGAGTCGCTGACGATCTCCAGTCTCACAGTCCTGGTAGCCCTGGGTATGGTGGGGGTGGCCAGGCGAGAGGAGTTGAGCGCCTGGCCTGGATGGGCCAAGTTGAGCTTTGCCGCGGCGCTCGCGTCTAGCGCGGTGCTCTTCATCTCCTTGCGGGACATTAATGCCTACTTCGCCTTGTTGGCGGCGTTGACGCTGGCAGGCGCCCTCGTCGTCGGGTGGCGCCGCTCCGGCAAGGTTCCGCTGGCGTGGGCAGGGTTGGCCGGTGCGCTCCTGGTCTTGTCGCTTGGCCAGCTTTGGTCGAGTTCGGCCTCGGGGAGATGGATGGGGCCGTTCGCTCACGTGCTCTACATGCGATTGCTCCCAGATCCTGAGGCCGAGACCTTCCTGCTGAACAAGGGACTCCCGACTCAGCACTTTGGTGAGGAGTTCCTGGCCCAGGAGCGACGCGATTTTGAGCGCATGCTCATGGCGGATCCCAGAGGGACGCCCATGGTCGATTGGCTGCGAGAATCGGCGAGGCCTGCCTACTACGCCTACCTCGTGACCCATCCGGGCTTCAGCCTTGTCCAGCCGCTGGGTTCGCTCCGCCAGCTCGTCAGCCCGGACAGCTCCGAGTTTCGGCGTGTGCTGTACCCCTCTCCCGCATGGATGGGTTCGGGTCGCGCGGCCGCCTTCCCGACACCCCTGCCGGTTTTGGGAATCTGGATTCTGACCGTAGCGTCTGGGATGGCCGGCTTGGCCCGCAACCACGGCTGGGACCGGCGTTGGACGACCCCGGCCTTCCTGGTTGTCACCTGCTTCCCGTTGATGTTGCTGGTCTGGCACGGCGATGCCATCGAGGTGGAACGCCACGCGCTGCAGGTGAGTTATCAACTCCGGCTGGGGCTGGGGTTGCTGTCTTTCCTGCTTGCCGATGGGCTCCTCATCCGCAGATTCGGCAGGTGGAATTTGGCTGCCTCGAGTGCGCAGCCGAGGTCCACATGAAGAGGTCAGGGTTGGGAAAGCCCCGCTGTCGCGTGGATCGTGGCACGCCGCCTGGCAGGAATCGGACCCGATCATGTGCATGACCGACGTGCGCGCCGCGCCCGGCGGTCGCAGGCTTCCGCTCTGGGTGACGCGCGGGTTGTTGCCCGGGCTGTACTTCGCCCTGCTCGCCGTCGGGATGACCTACCCGCTGGTGACTCGCATGGGCAGCACGGTCGTAGACCAGATCGGCGACAACATCTACTTCATCTGGCTCTTTGGGTGGTTCAAGCAGGCTCTCTTCGAGCTGCATGTCTCGCCGTATTTCGTGCCGCAGCTGAACTACCCGGAAGGTTGGCACCTGGCCTACACCGAGATCGCACCGGCCTCCCTGGCGCTGGGCCTGCCATTCGTATGGATGGGGGGGCCGGTGCTCTCCTACAACATCGCCGTGCTGGCGACCTTCTTCCTCTCGGGCGCGACGGCTTACGCATGGCTCCAGCGCCTGACCGGAAAGGTCTGGTCTGGTTTGTTGGCGGGGACGATCTTCGCCTTCTCACCCTACCGCATTGCGCACTTCCGCGCCGGCCATCTGAACCTGCTGGGCACCGCCTTTCTGCCGCTCTTCTTCTGGGGGTACTTCGACCTGCTGCGGGGTGAGGGCGATGCGCGCCGGCGCGGCTTGCTGGCGGGGGCCTCGCTCGGCCTGGTGGGGCTGTCCTCGATCTACTACCTGCTGATGACGTGCGTCGTTGCAGTGGTGGTTGGGGGCTTGTACCTGATCTTCCGCCGCGGCCGACTCAAGGCGCGGAATCTGTGGACCGGCGTGGGTTGGGCAGCGCTGGCCGGCGTTCCTTTGCTCCTGGTTGCCATCTACCCCTTCGTGCAGTTGGGTGCCTCGGGGGGCCTTCCCGATCGCGAGGTCTTCT
>JBFYRF010000296.1:0-10219 GCA_041302385.1 Anaerolineales bacterium
CAATTCGCTCAGCCACGAACAGCTTGAGAAGTGACTGGTACGGCACGTCGCGCTTGTTGGCCAGAACCTTCAGCCGATCGATCATGGGCTCAGGTAGGCGAATTGAGATGGTGCGCGTAGATGGGCGCAGGTTCGGGAGGCTGACGCTGCCCGCCTGGCTCCAGTCTATGTACTTCGACGAGTCGCCCTTGGCCCAAAACTCCCTCTCTTGGTCCTCGGAGGAGAAGCTAGGAATTGGGCGGCGCTTCACTGGTTTGGGCACGGCGATACTCCTTCCGCTCATCCCGGCTCATGTCCCTGGCCGAGATGATCCTGATGAGGTCGCCCCGAATGGCGAAGACAAGGAAGAGGCCCCGCGCAGCCTCTGTCTGCCCAAGGGCATAGAAGCGGATCTCAGACTTCGAATGGGCCTCGTCCGCCATCACCAAGAGCGGAGACCTGAAGAAGACTTCCTCACACTCACCTTGACTGACGTCATGCTTGAGCCAGTTCTTCTGGATGTTGCCCTCATCCCACTGGAACCCGGTGCAAGCGGCAAGAAGCTGCCTGGCGTCGGCCATGCCGTCAGTATACGTCCCATATATACGTCCGTCAAGGGGGAACCCTTGGCGCCGTCCATCTATAGATGCTGAATATCCCCCTCCGGGGGGAATGAAACCGCCTCCGAAGGGTCGTATTGTGTGTCCAACAGGGGGTGATATCTGGACGGATGGGCCCGCGAATCGGCCGGTCCGCCCGCCAACCGCTCGGCCCCACGCTCCGCCCTCGCCACGGCCTCCCGCTAGCCCAGCGGCGCCCCCTGCCCACCAGCATAGCGGCTTTCCGGCCGGCCAGCAACTCCCGGGGGACCCCATGCCCACCCCGCGCTTGCTCGACCACACCCGCCTGATCATGCGCCGCCAGCACTACTCGCTGCGCACGGAACGCGCCTACCTCACCTGGATCCGCCGCTTCATCCTCTTCCACGACAAGCGCCACCCTCGCGACATGGCCGCCCCCGAGATCGAGGCCTTCCTTACCCACCTGGCCATCGACGCCCACGTCGCCGCCCCCACCCAGAACCAGGCGCTCTCTGCCCTGCTCTTCCTCTACCGCCAGGTGCTCGGCACGGAAATCGAGCTCCCCCTCCATAACCTGCGCGCCCGACGGTCCCACCGCGTGCCCGTGGTCCTCTCGCGCGACGAGGTCCTCGCCCTGCTCAACACGCTCACCGGTACCCACCAACTCGCCGCCCGCGTGCTCTACGGCAGCGGCCTGCGCCTGATGGAGTGCCTGCGCTTGCGAGTCAAGGACCTCGACTTTGACCTGCTCCAGCTCACGGTGCGCGACGGCAAGTGGCTCAAGGACCGCCTCACCATGCTCCCCGAGTCTCTTCTGCCCAGCCTCGCCGATCACCTGCAGCGCGTCTACCAACTCCACCAACACGACCTCGAGCTCGGTCTCGGAGCCGTCGCCCTGCCTACCGCCCTCGAAGCCAAGTACCCCAACGCCCCCTTCGACTGGAGCTGGCAGTACGTCTTCCCGGCACGCGCACCCTCACGCGATCCGCTGACCGGACGAATCCACCGCCACCACCTCGGCCCGGCCGGGCTCCAGCGCGCCATCCCCCGCGCAGCCCGCCGGCTCGGGATCACCAAACGCGTCAGCTGCCATACGCTGCGCCACTCCTTCGCCACCCACCTCCTCGAAAACGGCTACGACATTCGCACGGTCCAGGAACTGCTCGGCCACAAAGACGTCAAGACCACCATGGTCTACACCCACGTGCTGCAGCGCGGCGGTCTCGCCGTTCGCAGCCCACTCGATCCTCCGCCCCATCACCTGCTTCCCGTTCGGCCAAGAGTCCCCTCCGCAGCCACGCAGGGGCTAACCGAGCCAGAGCACAAAGCACCGCCGCTGCCTGCCTGATCGGAATCAAACGGGGCCTGGGTGATGCCCAAGCCCCCCTGGCTTCCCGGAACGAAACCGGGCTAAATATCCAGGTTGCGCACGTCGCGTGCATGGGTCTGAATGAACCGCCGTCGCGGCGGGACCGCCTCGCCCATCAACATGTCGAACGTCCGATCGGCCGCTGCCGCGTCCTCGATCGTCACCTGCAGCAGCGTGCGCTTGGCCGGATCCATCGTCGTCTCCCACAGCTGCACCGGGTTCATCTCCCCCAGGCCCTTGTAGCGCTGCTGCGAGGCCTTGTCGGCGCCGCCGTCAAAGCCCTTCAATACCTTCTCCCGCTCGGCCTCGCTGTAGGCGTAGGTCACCTTGTTCTTATACGCCAGCCGATACAAGGGCGGCTGGGCGATGAACAGATGCCCGTTTTCCACCAGCTCGGGCATGTAGCGGAAGAAGAAGGTCAGCAGAAGTGTGCGGATGTGGCTGCCGTCTACATCGGCGTCCGTCATGATGATCACCCGGCCGTAGCGCAACCCCGCCAGGTCGTATCCCTCGCCAATGCCCGTTCCCAGCGCCGAGATCAATGCCTTGACCTCGTTGTTCGACAGGATCTTGTCCAGTCTCGCCCGCTCGGTGTTCAGGATCTTGCCCCGCAGGGGCAGGATCGCCTGAAAATGCCGGTCGCGGCCTTGCTTGGCCGAGCCACCGGCTGAGTCGCCCTCGACGATGTACAGCTCACACCGGTTCGGATCGCGCTCCGAGCAGTCGGCCAGCTTGCCCGGCAGCGTCAGGCTTTCCAGCGCGCTCTTGCGGATCACCAGGTCGCGCGCCTTGCGCGCCGCGTCGCGGGCTCGGGCCGAGGTCAGGCACTTCTGCACGATCGCCTTGCCTGCCCTCGGGTTCTGCTCGAGAAACTCGCTGAACACCTCGCCCAGCACCTGCTGCACCTGGGTCTGCACCTCGGCGTTCATCAGCTTGACTTTGGTCTGGCTCTCGAACTGCGGATCGCGATGCTTCACCGAGACGATCGCCGTCAGGCCTTCGCGCGTGTCGTCGCCCGAGAAGTTCGAATCGGCTTCCTTGAGCAGGCTTGCCTTGCGAGCGTAGTCGTTGATGATGCGCGTGATCGCGGCCCGCAACCCGGTCAGATGCGTCCCGCCATCCACGGTGTTGATCGTGTTGGCAAAGGAGTACACCGACTCGGCATAGGCGTCGGTGTACTGCAGCGCCACCTCGATGCCAGTTCCATCGACCTCTTTGTCGGCGAACACTACCGGATGCAGCACCTCGCGGTTGCGGTTCAGATAGCGGACGAAGGAGGTGATTCCGCCCTCGAAGTGGAAGGTCATCTCACGACCGTCCCGTTCGTCGAGCAAATAGATGGTCACGCCGCGGGTGACGAAGGCCATCTCGCGGAAGCGCTGCACCAGCGTCTCGAAGCGGTAATCCGAATCGTCCTTGAAGATCTGCCGGTCGAACTTGAAGGTGATCTTGGTCCCGGACTCGCCCTTGGCCGTCTTGCCGACCGCCTTCACCGGGCCGGTCGGCGCGCCGCGCTCGTAGCGCTGGAAATGGATCTGGCCGTCGCGTCGGACTTCGGCCTCACACCACTCCGAAAGCGCGTTCACCGCCGACACACCTACGCCGTGCAGCCCACCCGAGACCCGGTATCCGCCGCCGCCGAACTTGCCGCCAGCGTGCAGCACCGTCATGACGATCTCGAGCGCCGGCTTCTTCTTCTCCGGATGCAGGTCCACCGGAATGCCGCGCCCGTTGTCGATCACCGTTACCGAACTGTCCGGGTGGATCACCACATCGATCCGGTCGCAAGCGCTCGCCAGCGCCTCGTCAATCGAGTTGTCCACCACCTCGTACACCAGGTGGTGCAGCGCCTTGACATCCGTCCCGCCAACATACATGCCGGGTCGCCGGCGGACGGCCTCCAGGCCCTCCAGCACCTGGATGTCCTTGGCGGCGTAACTGCTGACCTTCTCCAGGTTCTTCGCCACGGGCAACCTCATCCCACTTGGGATCCACCGAGTTGCCCGCTTGGGCGCATCGATGTCATCCAGTCATGCCGGCTCTGGTAGAAGGCGTAGCTCCCGGTCAGCAGCATCGCGCTGACAAAAGCATGCCCCACCACCGCCAGCATGGTAAGCCACGAGTCCTCACGCGGCATCGCCCACACCAGATTCGCCGCCGACCCGATCAGCGAGCTGACTGCCAGGAACCCCAGCGCCGCCAGCAGGTTGAAACGGACGACCAGCATGCTATCGGCCATTGCCCGAACCAGACCAAAGCCATAGCGCACGATCCCGTGCGGCGTGAAGGCGAGGTACACCACCAACCAGAACAGCAGGCCCACGCCGCCCATCACCAGAAAGAACGACAGCATCGGCGTGACCAGCGCGGCAACCGCCGCGACCACGAGCAGCACCAATCCAGCGCCGACGACCCCCAGATACAGGGCGGCCGTCATCCAGATGAACCTCAGCCAGATCCGGCCCAGCCTGGCAGTCGCCGCGGGCCTGGCCACCTGGCTGGCCACCAGCTGGTTGAAGGCCGCACCGATTCCCAGCCCCAGCACGATGAACACCAGCCACATGCCGAGCGCCGCCAGCGGATCTTCAACCTGAACGGGAAGCGTCCAACTCACCGGCGAGTCCAGCGGCAGCCTGGCTGCCATCAAGCTGGGCACGCCCCCCGGCATCGGGCTGAGTCCCATCACCAGACTGAAGCGCTGGGCGAGTTCGGCCGTCATTGCCTGCACAGCTTGCGCCTGCTCAGCCAGCAGCGGATCGACCGTCGCCGGGTCGAACACCTGTTCGCTCCAGGCCTCGATCATGCGGCGTATGCCGAGCCGCGGGCCAAGCCACAGCAACAGGTCGAGCAGCAACGGCGGCAGCAACAGCGCCGGCCGGGCAGTCACCCGATCGAAGCCGGTGGAGAGCGCCTTGAACACACTGATCGGTGCCGGCTTGGGCCGGCCTTCGGCGGCGTCCACAATCCTTAATGTTACCACGGCCATGCGCTGGCGCCTGTCGAGACAGAGCCCCGCTCGATCCGCGAATCGCTCCTTCCTTATACAATCAGACATGAGGCCCATGAGCAGTTCACTCATTGCCTGCCTGACAGACTTCGGCGGTCGCGATCCCTACGCTGGCGTCCTCAAGGCCGTCGCACTGGGGATCGCGCCCTCCAGCCGCTGGGTCGATCTGACGCATGCCATCGCCCCGGGCGCTGTGCGTCAGGCCGCCCTCGCCGTCTGGCAATCCGCGCCCTATCTGCCCGAAGGCAGCATCCTGCTGGGAGTGGTGGACCCCGGCGTGGGCTCGTCCCGCCGGCCGATCATTGTCGCCTGGGATCGCCTCCTGGCAGTCGGCCCGGACAACGGCCTGTTCAGCTATCTGGCTGCGGCAAGCCCCCCGCAGAGGATCATCGAGATTCACCCCGTGCGAATCGATCCTCCACACCCCATCAGCCGCACCTTCCACGGGCGTGACCTGTTCGCGGTGGCAGCCGCCCGTCTGGCGGCAGGCAAACCGGTCGAGTCGCTCGGCGACCCCATCTCCGGAATGACCCTGCTGCCTGCGCCGCGCCTCGAGATCGACGCTGAACGCGGCACGATCACAGGCGAGGTGATCCACTTCGATCACTTCGGCAATGCCATCACCAGCATCGGCGTTCTCCACCGCCAGGGCGAAAGCGTGCAGCTTGAGCCTTGGTTGGGACAGCACCCGCCGACTTCGCTGCCAGAGGCGGGGGCATCCGTGTTCTGGGAGCAGACGGAGATCCCTTTGTTGGCAACCTACACCGAGGCGCCCTTCGGCGCGGCGCTGGCCCACATCGGGAGTTCCGGTCTGCTGGAGATCGCCATCCACGGCGGACGCACCGAGGAGTCGCTCGGCCTCCGCTTGGACGACCCGGTTCAACTGTGTTACAAGAGGTGACCTATGTCAGTCTTTCGCATCACCGGCGGGCAGCCGCTGCACGGTGAAGTCACCGCCACCGGCAACAAGAACGCCGCCCTGCCCCTGCTCTCCGCCTGCCTGCTCACCGATGAACCGGTGATCCTGCACAACGTTCCCGACATCGGCGACGTGCGCAACATGCGCATGCTGCTCGAAAGCCTCGGCGTAACCATCGAGTCGCTCGACACCCACAGCTGGCGGGTGCATGCCGCCGAGGTCCGGCGCGCTGACCTCGACCCGGACATCTGCCGTCGCATCCGCGCCAGCATCCTGCTGGCCGGGCCGATGCTCAACCGCACCGGCGGGATCGACCTGCCGCCCCCCGGCGGCGACGTGATCGGCCGGCGCCGGGTGGACACCCACTTCCTGGCCCTCGGCAAGCTGGGGGCGGACATCCGCTACAGCGATCGCGAGTTCACCATGAGCGCCCCGCGCCGCCTGCACGGCGCTAACATTCTGCTCGATGAAGCCAGCGTCACCGCCACGGAAAACGCCATCATGGCCGCCGTCATGGCCTCCGGCACCACCATCCTGCGCAACGCCGCCTCCGAGCCCCACATCCAGGACCTGTGTCACCTGCTCAACACACTCGGCGGCCGAATCGACAACATCGGCTCCAACACGTTGACCATCGAAGGCGTGGACCGGCTGCACGGCGGCGAGTTCCGCATCGGCGCCGACTACATCGAGGTCGTCAGCTACATCGCCGCTGCCGCGGTCACCGGCGGAAGCGTGCGCGTCCACCAGGCCGCTCCCGAGCACCTCGACATGATCCGCCTGGTCCTCGGCCGCCTGGGAGTGAGCTGGGAATTGGACGGCGAAACCGTTATCGTCCCCGAGAAACAGAAGCTCGAGATCTACCCCGACCTGGGCGGCTACATCCCCGAGATCTCGGTCATGCCCTGGCCGGCGTTCCCGACCGACCTGGTGAGCATCGCCATTGTGATCGCCAGCCAGGCGCGCGGCACGGTGCTGCTCCACGACTGGATGTACCCCAGCCGCATGTTCTTCATCGATAAATTGGTCTCGATGGGCGCACGCATCATCCTGTGTGATCCCCATCGCTGCATCGTCGAAGGCCCCACCCGGCTGATCGGAGAGCAGCTGGAGAGCCCCGACATCCGGGCGGGGATGTCGCTTGTGCTGGCGGCACTGACTGCCGACGGCGTCTCGACCATCCGCAACATCGGCCAGATCGATCGCGGCTACGAGCGCATCGACGAGAAGCTGCGCAGCCTGGGGGCCCAGATCGAGCGGCTGGAGGGCTAGGCGCCCGGCAAATCCCCGTCTCGGATCCCGCCAAGGCGCGGTATAATCTTCCGGTCGGCTTGGCGCCGATATCTTGTCTCTGGGATAGTGTCATGCCAAAACGAACCTACCAACCCAAGATCCGCCACCGGGCGCGGGTCCATGGCTTCCGTGCGCGGATGGCCACTCGCGGCGGACGGGGTGTGCTGAAGCGCCGTCGGCTCAAGGGCCGCTATCGCTTGACTCACCCGATCAACGGCCACGGAAAGAAGATCAACTGGAACGCCTGACCCGGGGGCACCGGCGGCGGGGGCTGGGCTGGAACTCGCCAGGGGAATGCAGCACATCCATCGGCTGGCCAGCGCAATCGATGTCGACCGGGTTCGCCGCCAGGGCCGCTCTCAAGGCAGCCCGTTGATGGTGGTCGTGGCCGATGCCAGCCCACTGCCCTACCCCCGGTTTGCCTTCGTCGCCGGCAAAGGCGTTGGCGGCGCCGTCCAGCGCAATCGGGCCAAGCGCCGCCTGCGGGCAGCCTGCCAGGCGCTGCTGCCGAGGATCGCGCCCGGATGGGATATCGTCCTGATCGCTCGTTCGCCCGTGCTGGCCGCCGAGTGGCCAGCCGTGCTCGATACCGGGCTGCGCCTGCTGCGTCGGGCGGGAGCCATCCATGACTGAGGGATTGCACACACCCCAGATGTCCACGCCCGAACCGTCGCTGCGGGATATCCCGCTCCACCTGACCAACCTGCCTCGCTTGTTGGGCATGGCGCTGATCCGTGGCTACCAATTGACCTTCGCCCACCTGGTGCCGGCCGACACCTGCCGCTTCACGCCCACCTGCAGCCACTATGGCTATCAGGCGCTGGCCAAGCATGGCCTGCTCAAGGGGAGCCTGCTGGCCGCCTGGCGCATCCTGCGCTGCCAGCCCTTCAGCAAGGGCGGATATGATCCCGTCCCCTAGGAGTCGAATGATCCACCCACGCCGCGCCTCCAGATCGATGCTCCTCGCCGTCCTGCTCCTGGCCGCCCTGGCGCTCACCGGGTGTTCGGGCAACGTCCTCACCGGCGTCAGCTGGCCAGGGTTGGCCTCCAACGGCACGACGGTCTACGTTGCGTTCAATTCCTTCCTTCACGCCATCGACAGCAGCACCGGCCGCGAACTGTGGCGCTTCCCAGCCGAGGCGGATCGGAAGTTGACGATGTTCGCCGCACCCGCCGTCAGCGAGGATGGCGCCACGCTGTACGTCGGGGGCTACGACAACCATGTGTATGCCCTGGATGCCGCCCGCGGCACCCTGGTGTGGGACTCGGCCGTCGCCACCGACCGCATCATCGGCTCCCCGGTGGTTTACGGCGATCTGCTGCTGGTCCCCTCCTCCGATGATTCCCTGTACGCCCTGAACCGCGCCACCGGCTCGCCGACCTGGTCGTACGAGACCGCAAGCGAGCTCTGGGCGGCCCCGGCGGTCGAGGGCGACATCGCCTACCAGGCCATCCTGAGGCATGAGCTGCTGGCACTCGATCTGCAGACCCAGCGGCCGGTATGGCAGGTCGATCTGGGCGGCGCCATGGCTGGACCGCCCACCCTGACCGATGACCACCTACTCATCGGCAACTTTGTGAACGGGATGCGCGCCATCTCCAAGGACAGCGGCCGGGACCTGTGGTCGCACCAGGCCGACGGATGGATCTGGAGCTCACCCCTGGTCAGCCAGGACCGGGTGGTCTTCGGGGACGATCAGGGCTGGCTCACCGCCCTCGACCTGGCCGATGGGCGCGAGATCTGGCGCACGCAGCTCAATGGCGGCATCACCGCTTCCCCGCTGGCGATCGACGGCCAGGTCTTCGCCGTCACCCGCGCCGGTCAGGCCTACGCCCGCTCGTTGGCCGACGGCTCGCCCGTATGGCAGCAGACCTTTGAAGAGGAGCTCAACTCCACGCCCATCCTGGTGGACGGCAAGCTGATCATCGCCTCGATGACCGGCGACACGCTGCTCCGCGCCCTCGACCCGAAGAGCGGCCTGGTGATCTGGTCGTTCATACCGCAGAAGTAGGCGAGTAACCGACGATGTGGGATACCCTGATCCTCAACCCGATGATCAACGCCTTGCTCTGGATCTATGCTGTCCTGGGCCAGAATTTCGGCATGGCGATCATCATGTTCACGATTGTGATCCGCTTGGTCACCATCCCCCTCACCCTGCAGCAGCAGCGAAGCCAGCAGAAGATGGCCGAGATGCAGCAGTCCAAGCGCTGGCAGGAGATCCAGAAGAAGTACAAGGATGACAAGCAGAAGCTCCAGGAGGAGCAGCTCAAGCTGTACCGCGAAGTCGGCTTCAACCCGATGAGCGGCTGCCTGCCCACGTTGATCCAGCTGCCAATCATCTTCGGGCTGTACGGCGCCATCACCCGCACCCTGGCCTCCACCCCGGGCCAGCTCCTCGGCCTGTCCATCCACCTGTATCCTCAGACCCCAGACCGGCTGATTCCCTTGAACAGCCAGTTCCTGTGGATGGATCTGGCCAAACCGGAGCGGCTGTACCTTCCGTTCCTGCCGGCGACCATTGGCATCCCGGTGCTCACCATCCTGGTCGTCATCACGACTTATATGCAGTCGAAGCTGACCACTCCGGCCAACCCAACCGCCCAGGGCGGTCAGATGACCCAGATGATGACGCTCTACATGCCGCTGCTGCTGGGATACTTCTCCTTCACCTTTCCCGCTGGCCTGGCGCTGTACTTCGTCGTCTCCAATGTGCTGGCCATCGTGCAGTATGCCGCAACCGGCAAGATCAATTGGAGCGACATGTTCAAGTTCTCCCTGGCGGCGCCTAAGAAGTAAGCGCCCAGGGGGCCCTCGGGCGCATTTCCGCCCGCCGGTCAAGACAATCCGGTGCAACCACCGTGGAGTTCAGAATGGCGGAAACGAAGACCAGCCTGGATGTGATTGCGGCCACCGTCGAGGACGCCATTGAGCGCGGCGCCGCGCAGCTCGGGCTTCCGCGCGAGGCCCTCGACGTCCAGGTGCTGGATGAGGGCAGCCGCGGCGTGTTTGGCCTGACCAGCCGCCAGGCGCGCGTGCGCCTGGTTGTACGCGGCGCCGCCCCCAGCCC
>JBFYRF010000312.1:0-4940 GCA_041302385.1 Anaerolineales bacterium
TTTCAGTTTCGCCGCGAAGCTCCCTGCGGACCAGTCGGGCGATTTCTTCCTTGAGCACGGATGCGATGTTCGGCAATTTGGGTTCCTCATAGCGTACTGGCAAGGGCAAATGGTACAGGGATCGGCCTCATTCAATCGCCATGATCGACGGCTACAGCTAACTTGGCCGCTAACTCCCCGGACCTTGCTGCCGCTGACACTGGAGACAACGAGCGGTTGGTGTGGAGCAGGACGAAGCTCGGGCTAAATGTCTGCTCTCGACAGCGGCGAGGGACGGCAACCGACCCGTTCCTGTCTTTGGCGCCAGCAAAGATCCGATGACTGCTCGGTGACGCCTAGCAGACGAATGTAGGTATCTATTTTGGGGAGCTCAGGCTTGAGCGCCCACCTCCGCAAGCAGTGCGCACAGCTCGCTGGGATCGACCGGCTTGATCAGGTGTCGATCAAACCCGGCCAGGCGGCTGCGCTCCTTGGCCTCTTCATTGCCATAGCCACTGACCGCCACCAGTTTCACACCAGCGCCAGCGGGTGTCGCGCGCATCCTGCGCGCAACTTCATAGCCATCCAGGCCGGGCAGGCCGAGGTCCAGCAGCACCACCTGGGGCTGGAACTCCTCCAGCAGCGGCAGCGCGTCGATGCCCGAAGCGGCGCTGCGCACCTGGTGGCCATCCAGTTCCAGAAACACGACCATGCTCTCGGCCACCGCCGGGTCATCGTCCACCACCAGCACCCGCAGTTGCGTTGCGCCACCTTGCGGCGTGCCGATGGGGGACTTAGATACCGCTGCCATCGAGTCCGCCAACGGCAGCCAAACGACGAATGTGGCGCCCTGGCCGGGACCTGCGCTGCGCGCCTCCACGCGGCCGCCATGCAGGTCCACGAGCCGTTTCACCAAGGTCAGGCCAATGCCGAGACCGCCCTGGGAGCGATCCAGGGTGCGTTCGGCCTGACGGAACAGGTCGAACACCCTGGCCAGGAGATCGGCCGCGATGCCCATGCCGTTGTCGCTCACCTCGATCTCGACTTCCTGCTCCAGCCGCCGGGCCGCCAGTTCGATGAGACCGTGGTGGGGGGTGTATTTGGCGGCATTGTTGAGCAGGTTCTGCAGGACCTGGACCAGTCGCACCGGGTCACCGTCCAGCATGATCCCGCTGTCGGACAGGCGCACTTCGAAGCGGTGCCCCTTGGCCGCCATGAGCGGCTGTACCGCCTCGCAGGCCTGGCGGATCACATCGTCGAGCGCGATGCGGGCCTTGGACAGGGTGATCTTGCCCTGGGCGATGCGCGAGACGTCGAGCAGGTCGTCTACCAGGCGCGTGAGGTGGACGACCTGGCGCTCGATCACTTCCTGGGCCCAGCGCACGCGCGATTCGGACAAATCAAGCTTGCCGAGGACATGGGCGGCATTCCTGATCGGCGCCATCGGGTTGCGCAGTTCGTGCGCCAGCATGGCGAGGAACTCGTCCTTGTGCCGGTCGGATTCGCGCAGGGCCTGCTCGGCCTGCCAACGCGCGGTGACATCCAGGTTGGTCCCCACCAGCCATTCGGCCTGTCCCTGGGCATCCGTGCGCACCGTTTCCACCGCCTCGATGTGGCGGATTTCACCGCTGGCTCGATGCCGGATGCGAAACTCGCGCTGGCTGTGCCCGTGCCGGCGCGCCGTGTCCTGCAGGATTTCCTCCTGCCGCGGCAGGTCCTCGGGCAGCACCGCCTGGCTCCAGTCGGCGTATTGCATATCGCCATCGGCCGTGGGCGCGATGCCGTAGATGCGGAACATCTCGGCATCCCAGTGGATCCGGTTGGTGAAGAGATTCCATTCCCAGATACCCACGCCGGTCGCCTCGGTGGCCAGGCGCATGCGCTGCTCGTTGGCGCGCATCTCGTCCTGCGCCTCCTTGAGCGCGGTGATGTCGAGGTTGATGCCTGCCCAGGACACGACCGTGCCCTGCTCATCGCGGATCGGCACGCCGCGCGCCAGGACGTGATGCCAGGCGCCGTCGACGCCGCGGAAACGGTGCTCCCGGTTCCAGTCGCCGCCGGTGCGCACGCACTCCTGCCAGGCGGCGAGGGTGGCCGCGGCGTCGTCCGGGTGCAGCACGTCGCCCCAGCCGAAGTCGGAACACTGCTGCTGGGTGATGCCGACCATCTTCAGGAAACTCTCGCTGGCGTAGGTGTTGCGGCCGTCCGGGTCGCAGACCCACACGCCGTAGTCGATGCTCTCGCCGATGCCGCGGTAGAGCGCCTCGCTGCGGCGCAATTGTTCATCGATCGCCTTGCGTCCGGTGATGTCAGTGCTGGCGCAGATGACGCCGATGATCCGACCGTCCTCGTCGCGATGCGGTTCTACATAGAGGTCGAAGCATGTCGGCGGTTCGCCGCGTACCACCGTTGCCACCTCCTGGCGGATCGGTTGCCCTGTGTCGATGACACCGCGCTTGAGGGCCTCAAGTGTTGCCGCGCTGGCCGGATCCACGAGTTCGGCATCGGTCTTGCCGATGACCTGATCGGCGACGAAGCCGAGCTTCGGGTTGTGGATCCATGTGTAGCGCAAATCCAGATCCTGCTCGAAGACGCTGACCGGCGAGTTCGTCAGGGCCAGCCTGAAACGCTGCTCGCTCTGGCGCAGGGCTTCGGCAAGCTTGCGTTCCGTCTCGACCACCTCTCTGGGGCGGACCAGCATCACCACTTTGCTGCCCAGGATGGCGTCGACTTGGCATTGCTCCAGCGCCTGCATCACGGCCTCCGCGTCCTCCAGGCGGGTGCCAGGCAGGTCTGGCTTTATCTCGTCGTCGATGATTTGCTCCTCAGAGGGCCAGCGCCGCAAGCACGGCGGTCTTGTCGGCCAGCGTGCCGAACAGGGTGACCGGGCGCGGCGCGGTCACGACCACAGCTGGCACGACCATGACGTGCGCCGCCAGTGCCGCCTCGAAATCCTCCAGCACATTCACCACCTCAATCCGGTGGCGGTCGGGCAGATGCTCGCCGCACAGCGCGCGCAGGTTCTGTTCGGCCAGGCGCGAATTGGGCTCGTCGTCGGCGACGAACAGGCGGAAGTGGTATTCGGCAGCGCTCATGTCAGGCCCCCTCCTGCATAAGGTCGATGCCGTGATCGGTGATGCGGAACTCGTGATAACGCTGCGAATGCGCGGAACCGCGCGCCTTCATTACCATCAGCTGACGCTGCAGGCTGCCGTCCTTCTCGACCAGGCGCAACTGGATGACGGTATCGATGAGCGAGGAGACGCCGATGCCGCTGATCTCGTCCAGATTCTGGAAACCGGCGGTTTGGTTGGTGAGCACCACGGTGATACCCATCTCCTTGCAGATGTTGATGAGGCGCATGAGGAATTCGAAGGCGGCCTGCTCGGTGCCCATGCGCTTGCAGGCAGAGGCCGATTCGAGCACCACGCAGGCAGGCCGCATCGCCTTGATGGCGGTGAAGGCCCGCAGCAGATGTTGCTCGGCGCCCATGGCCTCGGGTAGGGCGGTGAGCAGGTGCAATGCACCGGTGGCGACGGCAGTGCTCAGGTCGATGCCGGGGTTCTGCATCGTCGACACCAGCGCGGCCTCCGATTCCTCGAAGTTGATGTACAGCACCTGCTCGCCGCGCGCGCATGCGGCCTGGGCGAAATGCGCACAGAGCGTGGTCTTGCCGGTACCGGTGCTGCCGGTGACCAGGATGCTGGCGGCGCGCCGGAAGCCGCCGCCGATCAGGCCGTCGAGTGCGGCGAGGCCGGTCGGGAAACGCTCGCCCAGCGCCTGGTGCGACAGGCCCACCTCGGAGATCGGCAGCAGGGTGATGCCGGGCGCGTCGATGACGAAGGGATATTCGTTGGAGCCGAAGCCCGAGCCGCGATACTTGACCACGCGCAGGCGCCGGGTGCTCAACTGGCCGAGCATGCGATTGTCGAGGTGGATGACGCAATCGGCCAGGTAGTCGAGGAATTCGTAGTGCCGGGCATGATCGCTGTCGCGCGGGGCCTTGGCCGACAGCAACGCGGTGACGCCGCGCTGCGCCAGCCACTGGTGCAGCGCCAGCAGTTCGTCCTGCTCGCGGCGGTCGTCGTTGATGAGGCGCATGAGCACGTCGAGCGCGTCGATGACCACGGCTTTGGCCCCCATGACCTTGATCTTGTGGTCGAGGATGGCGAGGAAGGACTGGAAGCCAAAATCACCGGTGACGACGGCCTTCGGGTCGATGTGTCCATCGAACAGGAATAACGCGCCGCTCTGTTCCAGTGGGGCAAGCTGCCAGCCGAGGGTGGCAGCGTTTTCGCGGAGGGCGCCGGCGCGTTCCTCGAAGGAGATGAATATTCCGGGCTCGCCGGCCAATGCCCCGCGGTAGAGGAATTCCAGCCCGAACAGGCTTTTGCCGGTGCCGGGCCCGCCAATGATCAGCGTGGTGCGCCCGACCGGCAGACCGCCCTGGAGTATCTGGTCGAGTCCCTCGATGCGGGTGGGACACTTGCGTATGGCAGACACTAAGTTCTCGATCATGATTGCCGCCTATCAAAGCCATGATTGTCAGTGCCCCCCCGCCCCCGCGTCAATGTTGCAAAGTACGCTTGGAGGCCTTGGCCGCGATCGTCATGGTGGTCAGGTTTACGTAGGAACATTACACAATGATGTGTCGGGAACTTTCGTTCTGTACCGGTAGTAGCGGACACTGATGTACGACCGGTATCAGATCAACCTGAAGGAGCGTTGAGGCCGAGGGTGCGCCGACCCTGCCAGACCTGCGGCTGGCAGCTTCCAGGGGTACACCGGCCACCCAGGAAGCCATTTTCCTGGCCCTGCGGGCGTCTCTTCCTGGCCGGGGGCCGCCGTCGTACGCTGCAGTTAGCCTGATTTGGCGGCTACGTCAGCTTTCTGGATCTGCAACTGGCGGGTGTAGACCCGTTCCGGTCATTGGCGCCCATGAAGAGCCAATGACTGGTGTC
>JBFYRF010000313.1:0-6280 GCA_041302385.1 Anaerolineales bacterium
CGTCGATGATCAACCCCCTCTCCGCCTCTCCCCCTGACAGGGGGAGAGTGTGGGTCCGTCCCCCTCTCAGGGGAGGGGAGGGAGGTGGTCTCGAAAGGGGGAACCTCCATGCCCAGGCACGGTTCCAGCCAAGAGCCAGAGCCGGTAGCACCCAGCTTGCTCCGGCACGCCCGCGAATCTCGGCACGAGATGCCCGAGGCGGAGCGGAGACTGTGGGCCCGGTTGCGCGCCCATCGCCTCGGCCCGCACTTCCGCCGCCAACATCCGATCGACAATCGCTTCATCGTCGACTTCTACTGTGCCAAAGAGCGATTGTGCATCGAGATTGACGGCGACCGACGGACCGAACCCCAGCAATTGGAATGCGTCCCTGCCCCCCAAGCCCTCGAATACCACAGCACTCGAGAGAACCGGTTCACAATCGCCGGGGTCATGCATCGGTTGGATGAGGTGCTGAAGGCGATCCAGCCTGCCGACGGAAGGATCCTGGCTGAGCCGCGAGATAGGTGAACCGCCAACCCTTCGCGCGCTTGATGCGCGGGCCGCGGCAGACGCGGTGCGCGGCCTATCCCACTCGCCACACATGCACGACGGGCTTCGCCCCATCGGCAAACCACTCCAGCAGGTACAGCAGTTGGTGTGCCCGGTCGTAGGCCACCTCGCCGACTTGGTACCGGCGCTGTGCGCCGTCCCCGATCATCTCCAGCTCGACGCCCGCCGGATTGTGCAGCAGCGCCTCATCCAGGCTGAGCGAGGCATACGGCTGCGGCTCCCAGGGCTCCAACTCGCCGGCAGCCACACGCGCCAACTCGGTCGGGTCATACAGGATAAATTGGCCCTCCCAGGCCGTGCTCCACCAGCCGCGGAAGTCCGAGTGGCCCGGGCAGGGCGCCAGATCGGACGCGGGACACGGGCTCCCATCGGCCAGCCGGCATAGCGTGAACTGCCCAAGCATCTCCTGCTCGACGCACGCCAGATCCGGGCCGTCGGGATGGCGGAAGCCATACCAGTACTTGTCCCCCACCGACTTGCTCCCGGAGAAAAGCACCGCCGTGCGACCGTCGGAAGTCGTCAGCCAGGCGACGCCCTCCCACTCATCAGGATGCTGGTAACCCGCCATCGCCTGCTGGATCTCGGGGTTCTCCTCCGAACTCGCGTACTGCAGCAGGACTTGAGCGGGAAGACGCGTCCCATCCGCCGATGGCGCTCCATCAGCCTGCCACGGCAGATAGGCATACAGGGATGGGCCCATACCGGACCAACCGCCGTCGCGGAACCGCCCGGTCGCCAGCGGCATCCGGCCGATCGCATCCCGCCACTCCGGCGGCACGTCAAGCATGTATCCATTGACGCTGTACAGCGACGCCTGGTCGATGAACCACTCTCCCTTGAGATCAGGCGAAGTGAGATCCACGTCGAACCAGGCGTGCGACGCCTGCGACGGATCGTTCTGGAAATGCTGCCCCCAGGCCAGGTGGATCTTCGGCCCGGTCAGCGGATCATCGAGATACTGCATCGCCATGCGCGGCAGTTCTTCCAGCCCGGCGAACGCGCTGCGGGCGACGTCGGCAAACGGCTGCACGAAAGTCGCCTGGGGCAGCGCCGCCGGATCGCGGGCAATCACCGGCGCCGGGAGGCTGACCTCGGCCACCTGGTTGCCATCAGGAAGCTCCCCGTAGGGCAACCGGTCGTGACCGGCGATGAACAACGACCCCGAGAACCCGTCCGCCTCGCCGCCAGGATCCCCGTCGGGCCGGAACGTCATGGCGGCGCCTCCGTATTCGAACGTGCGCGGCCGGTCGCCGTCATCCGGCAGGCGGAAGGCGCCCAGGTAGCTGAAGTCATCCGGCAGGATCGCACCGGCGGGCGGGATGCGTTGCTCGATCCCTGCCGGTGGCGCGGCCCCTTCGGGTGTTTCGCCGGTCGGGCTCGGGCCAGATGAAAGCGTTTCCCCCGTCGGCGTGCGGTTGCAGACGATCAGCGTTGCGGCCAGCAAGCCCGCGACAACGATCCCTTGATTTCTCATCGGCGAGTCCTTCCTCCAGTGACGCGTTGTGCCATTGGTTGTCACAGCCGATAGGAAAAAGCCCCCGACAACCCGGCGCTTCCCTCCAAGCGCGGTTCATGCGCGGATCGGGGAAGCGCTGTAGGCTGAACCCGCGATGGCGGATCAGTGCAGGTGACGGCGGATGTCCTCGACGGAGTCTTCGTAGCGGCCGACCAGGAAACCCAGGAAGATGGCGAAAGGGAAGAGGATTCCGCCCAGGCACACGCCCCATGTCTCGGGGAGGAGGAGCGAAGCGATCACGAACAGCAGCAGCCCGATGATCCCTCCCAGGAGCGAGTAGCGAATCTTGAACGTCAGATCGCGCCACATCAACCCGAAGGAGAAACCCTGGGTCATCCTGCGCCGCTTCTGGGAGACCTCGTGATCCAATACGCGCTGTTTCTTCAGAGGATCCCGGGCCTGCAACTGCTGGTCGCGGATCTTGCGATAGCGATCGGCTTCGCGATCTGGCATCGGCGCTTCCCCGTTGGCGACTCCTGCCGGCAACCTGCGGGGCGCGACATTGGTACTTACTGTACGGCAATCGTCTCCGAACGGCAAGAGACGCAGCCGCAGGGCGCAGATGGGGTGAGGCCACCACGTCCATGCCCATCGACACGCACCCGCGACGGCCTAGGGAAGCCTGCCTGCTCATCCCCAGGTTCAACCTGGGTTCGGCGGACGGCGCACAACACCAGAGTGGGCTGCAGCTTCACTGCGCCAGGACACGCTCCATGTCCCGGCGCGCGCACATGAGCAGTTCGAAGCCTCACCGGAGGGATTGAGCAGACGTATGGCCGATCCCGCGCTGGAGGTGCAGCCCACTGCACAGGCTTCGGAAAGCCCTGGCCTTAGGCTGCGGGAGGTGCCTGGCGCTGAACCAGGTAGCCCCCCAGCGCCACCAGCAGCAGGCCGGCCCACTGGCCTGGCGTCAACTGCTCGCCGAGGAAGATCACCGCCAACAGGGCGATCTGCGGAACCATCAGCCCGTTGAGGATGCTTGACTCGATCGCCGTGAGCGTGCGCAGGGTTCGGTTCCACAACGTGAAGGCCAGGGCGGTATTGACCACCGCCAGCCAGGCTAATATGGCAAGCTGGTTCGTCGATAGCCTGCCGAGGCCTTGGGTGATGAGCCCTACAACCAACAGCAGCGAGCCCCCAACACCCATGCTGACCAGAGTGACAACCGAGGGGGACAGGCGGCCCTCCCGATTGATGCCCCGCCCCAACACGGAGGCCAGCGCATTGGCGGCGATGCCGATCGCGGCGAAGATCAGACCCGGCGCGGCGGCCTCTGGCAGGACGGAGGGCAGAAAGTACAGCGCGCTCCCCAGGATGCACACTGCAATCCCGCCAGCCTGAAGGGCGCCAATCCGCTCATCCAGCCACACCACCCCGGCCGCAGCCACCACGATCGGGGTCAGGTTCCACAGCAGGCTGACCAGCGTGGCATCCAGGTAGGCCAGGCTGAGGAAGATTCCACCCTGGGTGAGGCTGTAGAACGTCACGCCTAAGGCAACCAGCAGCCCCACCGCCGGACGGTCCAGTCGGCCCAGCTCCACCCTGGCTTCCTGGCGTCCCAGCATGAAGGGCAGCAGAACCAGGAACCCCAGCGTGTAGCGCAAACCGGCGAACGTCAGCGGCGGCAGGCTGCCGTCCATCCCCAGCTTAATGAGCACCCAGGAGGACGACCACAGCCCAGTTACCAGGATTGCCAGCAGCACTGCCCGGCGATGGTCGGGCTTCCGGGCTCCGTCGGACCGCGATGATGGGTCCAAGGCGCAGCCTATCCTACGCCCTCGATAGAGACCATGTTGGAGATCGCCGATCGCTGGCGCAATGACCGGGCCAGCCGGTACTCCGCCGAGTCAACCCAGGCCCTTGCCCGAGCCAGATCCTCGAACTCCAAGATGATCAAGCGATTGGGAGTCCACGAACCCTCCAGCACTTCGGTCCTGCCCCCGCGTGCCAGGTAGCGACCTCCGTACAGGGCCACGGTCGGCGGCGCCAGACGTTTGTACTTTTCGTACGTTGCCGGGTCGGTGACCTCGATGTCGACGATCACATACGCAGCCATATATCTCCTCCGATTTCCGGCCTTGCTAGCCCCGGCCCGACATCTTCGAGCTGTGCAAGGTGGCCAAGTCCGGGCGGCCGATTGTCCATTAGCCGCCACGTGGAGGCAAGGTTGGCAAGGTGGATTCCGGCGGGGCAAGAGCCAATGGGATCCCTCGCCGCCTAGAATCATCCTCTGCCGCAAGCTGCAAGCAGGTGGTCGCCCGCAGAGGTGTGCAGCACGAGTTGACCTGACCTCCAGATGGCCTGGTTCCAGCGCTCACCAGATTCTAAGGCGGACGTGACGTGGGCGCCTATATAATCGACAAAATATGTCCACTAACCGATGGCCCAGCTCTCCCGCACTTCGGGCCCTAATGGAGAAGAACTGACATGACCTTCCGATCTCTGACCGCGATTATCCTGCTGGCCGCTTTGGCCGCCGCCTGTGCGCCCGCCGCCACCCCATCTGAACCTGTGGCGGTCGAACTGCCGACCGCCGCGGCGCAACCCACCGAGCCATCCCCGTCCGAGCCGGCTGCCACGGACGAAGTCACCGCCGGAGCCGCCACCTACACCTTCATCGCCGGCGAGACCATCGCCAGGTTCGTGATCGATGAGGTGCTCTCGGGCAACCCCAAGACCGTGATTGGCAGCACCGACCGCCTGACCGGGACCCTCAACCTCGATCTCAGCGCCCCTAGCCAAGCTGCGCTCGGACCAATCCAGGTCGACCTGACCAGGCTGGAGACCGACAGTGGATTCCGCAACCGCGCCATCCAGGACGCGATCCTGCAGACGGGCAAGGCAGGCAACCAGTTCGCCACCTTCTCGGCCACGCAGATCGAAGGCCTGCCCGAGACGGTCACGCCCGGCACGTCGTACGAGCTGCAGATTACCGGGGACCTGACGATCATGGGGACAACCCGCCAGGTCACCTTCGATGCCGTCGTCACCCCGGTCTCAGCCGACCGGATCGAAGGCACCGCCTCGCTGACGGTCCCGTATGCCGACTTCGGCGTGGAAATCCCGTTCCTTCCACCGCAGGTGGCTTCGGTTGAGGACATTGTGCGGCTCGAAATCGATCTCGCCGCCGCCCGCTGAAGGGCACACCCGTTTCCGCTCCCAGGCTCAACGGAAGACCAGAGGGCGCTCGCTGAACACGAGCGCCCTCTCGCTTGGCGGCGCGAGTCGCGCTGGCATCGGGAATGATTGGGGGGGCCACCCGGCGGATCAGCCCTTGGCGGACTGCGTGGAGACAATGCTCTTGCGCCCCAGGCAGAGCAAGAGGCGGATCCCCATCAACACCGTCAGGGCGAGCGGACAGCGGCCTTCGCCAGGCTGAAGGCAATACCTGAAGTCCAGCCCATCCTCCGCGGCATCCCAGTGGAGATCGCACTGGGCACCAGCAGCCGGATTTCGCCGCCGGAGTGCACGCGACCTGGGCCGCGCCGAGCAAGCGAGAAGCCGAGAATGGGCAGGCGATCATCGCTCCAGCCAGGCCGGGGCGAAGGTCCGCCCGTCAGCCCCGAGCAGGCGCGGCTATTCCCATCGCCAGGTGAGGTGTGCGCATCCGGCGTCAATCTGAGGGCACAGGCAGCACCTCCGCCGCGACGACACCAGCCGCGCACCCCAAGCCATCGGGGGCTACCGCTTGGGTTGCAGCGAAGCCGCACGACCACAAGTTGTTCTGGATCAGGAACTAGTCCGCTTGAATCCTGCCAGCTCGATGGAGATCGCACCGAGCAGCAGCACTCCGGCGCGGCGCACTGCCCAGGATCAGTTCGTAGGATGTGGTCCGTCAGATATGGATGGAGAACTCACCGGTCTCCTGGACATCGACCGGAACACCGTCGATTTCTTTCGGGATCACGTCCGCCGAGCGAAGATCGGTCAGGGGTACCTTGCTGTCGACCATCACCACCAGCACGACCTCCTTGGTGCGCTGGCCGCGCTGCATGCGGAAGCCGACGCCCACGCCGACCACATTCGCTTTGCGCATCAGATCACCCAGCGCCGCTTCGCGCACGCGCTGAGCCCGACGGTAGACATCGACCCAGTTCGGCTCTAGCTCGGCGGTCACAGGGTCACCTCCAGCGCCTCCAACACCTCGGCGATCGGATTGTGGATCGTCGCCTGCTCCGAACCAGCGAAGAGCAGACCCACCGCCGCCAGCCG